>JAAXTX010000033.1 GCA_013336285.1 Candidatus Moraniibacteriota bacterium
TGCCGAGCCGGACGAGGATATCGGTCGTGCGCGGGCCGATACCCCAGACCTTTCCTATGGGAAGTTCCGAAAGGTAGGTGGGGATATCGCGGTTCGGAATGGCGGTAAGGCCGTAGGGTTTTTTCCATTTCGATCCGGCTTTGGCCAGGACCTTGGTCGAGGCGAGCCCGATGGAAAAAGTGAAACCGAGTTCGCGGCGAAGATCTTCTTGGAGCCGCTCGGCCATCTTGGCATACCCGATGCCGAACGGCCGGTTCCAACCGGTGATGTCGGCGAAGCATTCGTCGATGCCGTACTCTTCCACGTCCGGCGTATAGCGCCGAACGACGTCGAAGAAGCGTTTGGAGAGGAGCGAATACGTCTCGTAATCGGAGGGGAGGATGATGACATCCGGACAGATCTTCCGGATCTCGTGGAGGTGCATGGCCCGGGTGATACCGAGCGCCTTGGCCTCGTAGCTTATGGACGAGGCTATGCCGCGCTCGGCGCCGGTGATGACCGGCTTGCCTCGGAGTGCCGGGTCGCGTGACTGTTCACAGGATGCGAAGAATGCATCCCCGTCGATGTGGAGGATGGCTTTCGGGAACGATCCGCGCGCAATGAGTCCGGGCATAAAAAAGCTTTTTGTTTGCCTGCTCCCCTTGGGAAGGGGAGCTGTCGAGTCTTCGAGACTGAGGGGTTCTTTGATATGTATTAATGATGAATGGGTAGTGGTGATATTTTTTTCCGCACCCCTCACCGTCGAGGACTCCGGAGCTCCCCTTGAAAAGGGGAGCTGGAAGAATAAAGAGTTATGAAACAATGGTCGACTTCAATACTTCCGGATGACCGCGGTGACGATCGCCTCGATACGGAGCTCTTCTTTCGGTCGGATGATCCTGAATGCCGGATTGGCCGGAACGAGGGAGATGCCCTGTCGGTCTTTCTTGTAGTACTTCATCGTCCATTTGTGGTCGACCTCGGCGATCACGATATCGCCGTCCTTGGGCTCACGGCCTCGTTCGACGAGCACGGTATCGCCCGGGCGAATGCCGGCATCGCGCATCGACTCGCCCTTCACCTCGAGCATGAAGGTCGCCTCGCGGTTGCCGATCAGCCAGTCGTCGAGGGTCATCGTGTCGAGGAGTTCTTCTTCCGCGGGGGAGGGGAAGCCCGCTTCGACATAGCCGAGCTTTTGGACGCCGAAAAACCCCTCGGTCGGAAGGAGCTTTCCGGTCTTGTCGCGACCAAGGAGGCCGTCTTCGACGAGTGTGTCCACGAAGTGTTTGGTCTGCTTCATCGAGGCGGTGCGAAGTATACTGTCACGGATTTCGCGATAGGTCGGCATACGTTTTTTCTCCTCGAAGAAATATCTGATCTTTTCGAACGATGTATCTCGGTCCATAGTATCGTTGTGAAAGCTCTCCCTTTCAATTATAGGGGAACATATGTTCCCCGGTCAAGACAGGCAGGATTGCGACGGTGCGTATTGGTAAGGTTGCCACTGTCGGCGAGCGGTATCACGTATCATTGACAGTACGATTGAAAAATATTATAAGTGGAATGTCTTGTTCTTTATCGTCTCAGAATATATTTTCACAAATAAATCGAAAGGGAGCGTCAACGTGATTGCAACTGATAAGAAGTCCCGGAAAAAAACGGAGCCGTCAAAGCGGCAGGAAGAGTTACGATCCTGTATCGAAGCGCTTTGGGAATCGGCTCGATCTCTTGATGGAGAATCAATCGGTTTGTTTTGCCTCAACTTGAAGCAAGGGTCCGTGTTTTGGATTCCGAAGCGCATGATGAGGGAGGTCGAAGAGGAACTGGCGGAAGACATTACGAAAGGGAGACGTATCGTCCTGGAGAACCTCACCGGCGGTTTCAAGAAGGCCGCTAAGGAGTTCTGGGAAAGGAATGGCGTCGATTTATACGATGTCGAGACCGACTGGGGACGAATTGCCTTCGTCCCCGCGGAATGAGACGGGATTGAAAATGTCCGAACGGGTCAGGCAGCCGAGACGAGGCTGCCTTTTTTTGTCCGGAATCCTCTCATAATGGGGTTTATTCGGCGTTCGGAGTGAAAACATTCCACCGACGACGCGTACTATCGGTGTCGGGTCGGGGGATCGGTTTTTTTGTATAAAAAAAGTGGATGAGCCGGAAACCGGATCCACGTTGTTGTTTTTGATTAAAGGGCGGGTGGGTGATACACCTAAAGGATAGGTGTGGGGTCGTTCGTACGGGGCTTTTTCGCTCCGGATAATGCCGTTTTATCGTAACCAGCGAATATGAAACTGAAGTTGAAGAAGTGGCAGATCGTACTTGGCGTGGTGATTCTGGTCGGAGGGGGATATTTTTGGTATGCGAAAGCGAATCCGAAAAGCGCCCAGATCCAATATGTCACGTCTGCGGCCGAGAAAGGAACACTGACGACGTCTGTTTCGGTCAGCGGGAACATCGTCGTGGACCAGAGCGTGAACATCGATCCGACGATTACCGGAACGGTCTCGAACCTGTCGGTCAATGTCGGTGATCAGGTAAAGAAGGGGCAGGCGTTGTTTACGATCGTGAACGACCAGTTAAGCGTGTCCACATCGCAGGCACAGACCTCCTTCGCACAATCGCAGAGTTCGATCACATCGGCCGAAATCAGCCTCAAGCAGGCGAAGGCCACGTATGATGCGGACAAGAAAGACGGGAGCGGCGTCAGTTCCAAACAGAAGGCGGTCGACAAGGCGAAGGTGGATGCCGCAGAGCAATCCCTGGCGGTAGCCAGGCAGTCATCCGGTACCTCGAATCTGAGCTTGCAGTATCAACAGCAGACCGCCGGAAAACGTCTGGTGGTCGCGCCGATCGATGGGACGGTCAATGCCGTCAACGTCAAGAACGGGGATGACCTGAGTAAGCTTTCTTCCGGGAGTTCGCGCACGGTTCCGGTCATCATCGGCGACATGTCTACGCTTCAGGCGCAGGTCCAGATCAATGAAGTCGATATTTCCAATGTACAGATCGGACAGAAGGTGATGACGACGTTCCCGGCGATCGACGGATTGACCGTTTCCGGAAAAGTGGAAAAGATGGATTCGCTCGGGACGGTCACCCAAGGAGTGGTCACGTACAATGCCAAGATCGGTCTCGATATTCTTGATCCGAGGATCAAGCCGGGGATGAGCATCTCCGCGTCGGTCATTACCGGTGTGAAGCAGGACGTGATTGTCGTACCGAACAGCGCTATCAAGAAACAAGGGAATACGAACTACGTTCAGGTCATGAACGGCGGGAGTGCGCCGACACAAGTGAACGTGGAAGTCGGTGCGGCAAACAATACCGAGACCGAAATCGTGAGTGGTCTAAAGGCAGGTGACAAGGTGGTGACGCGGACCATCGATCCGAGCGCGACCACGAGCACGACGGGTACGACGGGGACGTCGAACCGGGTCAGGATGCCGGGTGGTGGATTCGGCGGGTAGGTTGCCGTTTTCCGGTTCACATTTTCTGAAAAGACATGATCGAGTGCAAGAATATCCGCAAGACATACGTGAACGGGGACGTCGAAACGCAGGCCGTTTCCGATGTCAGTTTCCATATAGACAAGGGTGAGTTCGTCGCGATCATCGGCCCGTCTGGGTCCGGGAAGTCGACCTTGATGCATATCCTGGGCGCACTCGATACGCCGACCTCCGGGACGTATTTTCTGGATGGTCAGGAGGTCTCCACACTCGATGATGATGAGTTGTCCGATCTGCGAAGGAACAAGATCGGCTTCGTATTCCAGTCGTTTAATCTGCTTCCGCGGACGACCGTGCTGCGCAATGTCATGTTGCCGCTTCTATATTCGGATACCACCGAGAAGGAACGGGAAGAGAAAGCGCGGAAAAGCCTCGAATATGCGGGGATGGAGGAGGGGAAATTCCTGAATCTCTCAAACCAGCTCTCCGGCGGGCAGATGCAACGCGTCGCCATCGCGCGTTCGCTGATCAACGATCCCGCCATTATTCTGGCCGACGAGCCGACCGGGAACCTGGATACGAAGACGAGTGCGGTGGTCATGGAGACCTTTCGTGAACTCAATCGTAAGGGACATACCATCATTTTGATCACGCATGAAATGGAGGTAGCGCAATTTGCGGATCGGGTCATAACGATTCGTGATGGTGTTATCGAAAAGGATGTGAAAAATACGCACTAGGAACTACGGATATGATCATAACGGATGTACTGAAGGAAACGTCGGCATCCCTTTCGGGTAACAAGGTCCGTTCCGGCCTGACGATTTTGGGTATTGTCATCGGGATCGCATCCGTCATTACCATGGTGTCAATCGGACAAGGGGCGCAAAGTTCGATCTCGTCGCGTATCCAGTCAATCGGTTCCAACCTGATTATCGTCACTCCCGGAGCGCAGCGCACCGGCGGTGTCAGTGCCGGACAGGGGAGTTCGCAATCGCTGACGGCCGAAGATGCCGACGCTCTCGGCGCCGAAGTGCAGAGTATTTCCGGCGTCGCCCCTGAGGATACCCACCGGTATCAGGTGACGGCGAAGGCGAACAATACCAATACGCAGATTATAGGAACGGTTCCCTCGTATACCGACGTACGCAACGTAAGTATCGATACGGGAACGTTTATCACGGAATATCAGCAGCAGACATCCGCCAAAGTCGCCGTGCTCGGTTCCGCGGCGCGCGATGACCTGTTCGGAGCGGGCGCCGACGCGGTCGGGCAGATGATCCGGATCAAGAACATCGATTTTCAGGTGATCGGGGTGACCCTTTCCAAGGGCGGGAGCGGATTCAATAACGCGGATGACGCGATATACGTACCGATTACGACCGCACAGCATTATCTGTCCGGCAACGCGTTCGTGACGACGATCAGCATATCCGCACAGGGTTCGGATATCATACCGATGGTGCAGCAGGATGTGACGACACTCCTTCTCCAACGACACGGCATATCGGATGCGACCGAAGCGGATTTCAGCATTATGAACCAAGCGGATATCATCGCGACCGCATCGAGCGTAACGGGGACGTTCACGATCCTGCTCGCGTCTATCGCGGGTATATCGCTTCTGGTCGGCGGGATCGGTATCATGAACATGATGTTGACCACGGTGACGGAACGGACCCGGGAAATCGGCCTCCGCAAGGCGGTCGGTATACGAAAGCTGTATATCAATTTGCAGTTCCTTACGGAAGCGGTGGCGCTTACCTTTATCGGGGGTACGCTCGGTATCGTACTCGGCTTCGTGGCCTCGCTCTTAGTTTCTAAGTTTGCCGGACTGACGACACAGGTTTCGACCTCCTCGATTTTGCTCGCGGTCGGCGTATCCGCGGGAGTGGGGATACTTTTCGGATTCTATCCTGCGAGGCGGGCGGCAAATCTCAGTCCGATGGAGGCGCTGAGATACGAATAATTAAGAATTTTGAATTTCAATTTTTGAAACAGGGACAAGAGAAGGGTCCGAAAAATCTAAAGTCGGGAGGGTTGGGGAAAGAAGCGATGTTTTGGCTACGTACTATCCGTAGTGAAATGGAGCGAGTCTTTTTATCGGATTATAGATGAGACATATGGATAAGAATCATAAGATCGCGATGGTCGTGTTGGTTATCGTGGTCGGAGCAGGCACGTTTTATGGCGGCATGAAGTATACTGCCAATCAGAAGACAAGCCAGTTTGATGCTCGTGGAGCGGGAGTACGACAGGGTGCCGAATCGGGATCGGCTGGTCGCGCCGGCGGTCAACGCGGAGCGGGAATGATGCAGGGCGCCGGCGTCCTGAACGGGGGAGCCGGGGATTTCTCCGGAGGGGAAGTGACGGCAAAGGATGATACGAGCGTGACGATCAAGACCAGGAATGGCGGGTCGCAGATCGTATTCTTCGCCCCGTCGACCACTGTCGGCAAGTCGGTCACCGGATCGACGTCCGACCTGGTCGTCGGCCAGCAGGTTATGGCGAACGGGAAAAACAATCCCGACGGTTCGCTTGCCGCGACCAATATCCAGATCCGTCCGGAAACGCCGACGGATCAGTAGCTATCGAATAGGCTCTCAGGTAGCTGTTTATGAGTGACATCACCGTTTCCAAGTTGAAAAAAGACCTCATCGTCCGTTATGATGGCGGGCATGTTTTGCTTCCGGCCGGTCTCCAGAAAGAAATCGATTCGTACTGGGAGGAACTGATACGCGGCGGGAAGCGGTATACGAGAGGCGAGGTATTTACCGTGATCGGGAAGACCGAAACGGATGATTCGATCGAGGTGACCGTTTCGCGGACCGACTTCGCGCACAATCTGTTCTGTCGCGATATCCGGAATCCGGAAGGATACGGGATACGGATCATCCATACCGCCGCGCTCGTGGAGACTTCCGACGGGAAGGTCGTGTTCGGTCGGATGTCGGCTCATACGGCAAACCCTTTACGGTATCAGCTCTGCGGCGGAGGAATCGACGACCATGACATCCGTGACGGCGTTTTCGATCTCGACCACAACACGAAAAAGGAACTGCGCGAGGAGCTCGGGATAGACGTGGATGATACGCGGCTAGTCTTGTCGTTTTCGCCGGCATACTTCAAGGAAGGTGGTCCCCGGGAGAAGATGTCGGTCATTTATCGGGTCACGCTCAGTGAGACGGCAGCCGAATACCGGAAGCGTTATGAGACGTTCGCCGAAGGACTTCGGAAAGCAGGCGAGGATCCGGAGTTCGGCGAAATCGTCGTCTTCAATCGGAACAGCGAAGAACTTCTCTCGTTTCTTGCGCGCGAAGACCTGTGTTTTGACGAGTATATGCGCCCGCTATTTCAATTCAGCACATCTAAGAGGATGTCTAAATAGGAGAATCCATGTCAAAAAGAAAAATCGCCCTGTGCCGTGTGGTATGGGGCGATTTTCTTTGGTTTCGCGACTATTTCTTCGAAGCGTCCTCGTGTATCATCTTGAACGCTTCCTGTACCGTGCCCATGAACTGGGCGGGGAATATGATCGTGGAATTTTTTTCGACGCTGATTTCAGCCATCGTCTGGAGCGTGCGCAGCTGAAGCGCTACGGGATGCGTCGAGATGATGTCTGCCGCCTCGCCGAGTTTGATGGCTGCCTGGAATTCGCCGTCGGCCGCGATGATCTTGGCGCGCTTCTCCCGTTCCGCTTCGGCTTCCTTCGCCATGGCGCGTTGCATGTTGTCCGGAAGTGCGATGTCCTTGATCTCCACCGCGGTCACTTGGGCGCCCCACGGTTCCGTATGCTGATCGATCACGTTTTTGATCTGGGCGTTGATATCCACGGTCTGTGAGAGGAGCTGGTCGAGACTGAACTGTCCGACGACATTGCGTACTGTCGTCTGGGAGATCTGGTTTACCGCCTTGTAGACATCCTCGATCGCGATGACCGCCTTCGTCGGGTCGATGATGTGATAGTATGCGACGGCCGCGATATCGATCGAGACGTTGTCTTTGGTGATGATTTTCTGTGACGGGATATCCATGGTGACCGTCCGTAGGACGACCCGCGTCATTCTCTCGAAAACCGGAAGCAGGATAATGAGTCCGGGACCGCGGACGCCGGTGTATTTTCCAAGAAAGAAAACGACGCCCCGTTCGTATTCGTTCAGGACGCGAAGCGATGCCGATAGGAATGCTATGATAAGAAACACCAACGGGAACAGCAGACCGATCATAGCGTCTATGTTATGAATAAGTACGTCCATATTACTCTAACTGTTTTTTCACCACAAATACTTATGTTAGATGTGTACTATATAAGCCATATTTGACATGAAGATATCATGTTATATACTTATATATGAAAGGTAAGTAAACAAAAAGATATGGAACTGCTTACGCCGAAACAGAAGATCGTCCTGCAGGCGATCAAGGATTTTTTTTCCGAGAACGGGGAGATGCCGACCGTTCGGGAACTTCAGGAACGCTCCGGCGAGCTCGGGCTCAGGTTGAAGAGTCTGCGGAGTTTCTTCCTCTACCTCAACGAACTTGAGCGCAAGGGATTTATCGAGCGGACGAGCGAGGATCGCGGTATCCGGCTTAAGGAGGTGACGGGGCGATCCTTCGTCGACGTGCCGGTCTTCGGCATGGCGAACGCGGGAGCCGCGACGATGTTCGCAGATCAGTTCGTCGAGGGATATCTCAAGGTCTCGAAACGGATCGTGCGTGACGCGCGAAGCGTCTTCGCGATCCAGGTGTCAGGAACCTCGATGAACCGTGCCATTGTGAACGGCAAGACGATCCGTGACGGGGATTTCATACTCGTCGATTCGTCGTGGAAACATTATGACAACGGCGACAAAGTGCTCGTGGTGATTGACGGACTGGCCACCGTCAAGACGTTTCGTAGTGTGGACGGACGAAATATCGCGCTTTTACCTGAATCATCTGACAAGAAACACAAGCCGATCTTCCTTACGGACGAGGATGACTTCGTGATCAACGGAAAGGTGATCGACGTGTTGCGGGTGGAAGGGTGAATCGGACCGCATGACGTTATGACCGCGCCGCTTTCATATTATCGAAAGCGGCGTTATTATATTTATGAATCGAACTGCAACAACAATGCGGAGAGAAAATCAATATTTTCCGGAAAAGCGAAAAGAATACCCCATCCCGTTGAGACTCGAGTTGTGGGACGCGCAGTTGGATTTCGTCGAGGCGGTTATCCGTCGGGAAGGCAGTGACGATTTCGGTTCGACGATCAGGGAAAAGACCGAAATACTCGCAGGATTTCTCAAGGAGTGCGCCAATAGGGGGATCGGTCGCGAGGAGTCTGTCCATCTTGGAGAGGAACTTGTCACCGATATCGTGGATATTTTTGAAGGTAGCGGCCCGGAGTGGAAACGGATGGCGTGTGACAGGATAGAAGTATCTTGGTTGGAGCTCAAAAAACTCCCGCGTGTTCAGAGTCCTGAAATTCGTCACCAGGTCGGAAAACTGAACTATGCCGTTCGGGAATACCCCTTATCGGGCATCGATGTCGATCTTTCTCCGTTCGGTGTTCGGGAAGGGGACATCGTGCTTGATATGCACATGGATGCCTGGTGCAGACAGGATCCGGGGGAGGAACAGATCAGCGTCGGTAGGTCGTTGGAACGATTGACTGAGGATCTGGAACACATGGAAGTCGAGAATCCGGAGGAGTTCGAAAAAGTGAAAGGCGTATTCGCCATTTCGTGGATTCTTGACCATCCGGCCGTCAACCGGGTCCTTAAGTTTCACGTCGCGGGTCAGCGGACGGATTCGTTCAATCGGACTTCGACATGGACCCAGCTTGTCACTTCCGATGGAAAGATCGATCCGAAACGTCTTGAATATCTGAAGCGAAACGGGGAATTACAATATAAGGTTGTCGCCGGATTCATGCCGAAGGAAGAGTTCATGAGCCGGTTCGTTCCGGATGCAGGAGTCGAGATGGCGATGGAAGAATAATTCCTGGCCGGTGGGTGGATTGCAAGCGTCGCCCGTCCCTTTGAAGAGGCGGTTTTTTGTCCGGGAAGTACGGGAAAGATGAGTCAATCGCATGCGGGGGTTGTCTCATTTCAGGTTTCGTGTCAGAATGAACCCTCGGAGATATCATATTCAATTTCTTCTATGGCGGACAACGTCGTATTACGCTTTGATTCGGTTTTTTTTGAGCACGGACACCGAAAACCGATTTTGGATGAGGTGAGTTTTTCGGTGCGCCGCGGATCCAAGATCACGCTCATGGGTCAGAACGGTGCCGGGAAAAGCACGCTGTTCAAGCTGATTACCGGAGAGATAAAACCGGAAAAGGGCAGAGTATCGCTTGATCCCGGGGCGACGGTCGCGATCGGGCGGCAGACGGTCCCGCGTGATCGACTCGATTTCACGATAGAGGAATTCTTTCAAGAAGTGTTTCATGGCAAGGATTGGGAACTGCCGTCGAAGGCCAAGGAAGTGCTCGATGCCGTCAATCTCAATATACCGACCGATCGGAAGATTCGGGAGTGTTCCGGCGGTCAGCAGGCGCGGCTTTTGCTTGCATCCGCACTCATTCAGGATCCGGATATCCTGCTTCTCGACGAGCCGACGAACAATCTCGATACGGCAGGCATCGAACATCTGACCCGCTTCCTTATCGGTTACGGCAAGACATGCATCGTCATTTCCCACGATGCGGATTTCCTGAACGCCTTCACTCACGGCGTGCTCTATCTGGACGTCTTCACACACAAGATAGAACAGTTCGTAGGCGACTATTATGATGTCGTCGAGGAAATCAAAGCCCGCATCGAGAAGGCCGAGCGCGAGAACGTCCGGCTCGAACGGACCATAAAGGAAAAGCGCGATCAGGCGAACGTCTTCGCGAACAAGGGCGGAAAACTGCGCGGTGTCGCCAAGCGGATGCGTACCCTCGCCGACGATCTCGAGGATAACAAGGCGGACGTTCGTCGCGAGGATAAGACGCTCCCCTCATTCGAGATCCGTTGCGCCGATGTCATCGGTCCTGTCATCACGATCAAGACCGTGTCCGTCCTGCATAAGGGTGTCGCGGAAGTGAAACCGGTCGATCTGACGCTCAAACGGAACACACATCTCTTCGTCTCGGGGCCGAACGGTATCGGCAAGAGTACGTTCCTTGAGTCGGTCGCGAAGGGGGGTCCGGAGCGTGTCGAGATAATGCCCGAGGTGAAAGTCGGGTACTATCGCCAGGATTTCTCCACGCTCGATTTCGACAAGACGGTGTTCGAGACGCTGCTCGAGGCATCCGAGGAAAAGAACAACGAGGTCGTCTACAAGACCGCCGCGCGATTCCTCCTTCCGGCCGACCTCATGCAGAACAAGGTGGAGAGTCTTTCCGAGGGACAAAAAGGTCTTCTGATGTTCGCACGTCTCTTTCTTGAGGAGCCGTCGTTGCTTATTCTCGACGAACCGACGAACCATATCAACTTCCGTCACATCCCGGTTATCGCCGAGGCACTCGATGCCTACAAGGGTACGATGATCTTCGTCTCGCACGTCCCGGATTTCTACGCGCAGATCAGGATCGACGAGGTCCTCGACCTCGAGAGCCTGTAGGTTCCAAACGCTTGATTTTGCGGCAGGATATGCTATCTTGCCGGTATGAAAGCCGGGAGGGTCCCGGCTTTTGCGCTTCTTAATAATTCAAACTGAAAGGGAAATAACCGATGAAATATCCATCTTCCGTCCCGGCATGGATTCCTGAGCATCAGGGAAAAGTACGGGATACGTTCCGTGTCCCGGGTCATGACGACCTGATGTTTCTGGTCGCTACGGACCGGGTCAGCACGCACAATGTGGTGCATGAAAGCGAGATTTCCGGTAAAGGGAAATGCCTGACCGCCCTTACCGTTTTCTGGCTGAAGAAACTCGAGGAATACGGGATCCGTACGCATCTTGTCGCATACGGAAAGGACATATACCGTTATATCGCCGTTCCGGAGACGTTGCCGGCGGACCTTCATCTGCGATGTATCGTCGTCCGAAGGATGAACGTGGTTCCACGGGAGTTCATTTTCCGGGCCCGAATGGCCGGTAGCCTTTGGGCGGATTATTATTCGAAGGGTCTGCCGAATCCGTACGGCGTCGTGTTGCCCGCGGGACTCGATCTGATGTCCCCGCTCGTTCCGATCGCGTTCACACCGACGGAGAAGTCCGATACCGATGATCCCGTGAATGCCGCGGACGTGCTGTCCGAATATCCGGAAGAATCCGAAACGGCGTTGCAGGTATATCAGATCATCCGGAGTCATACGCTTGCCCGCGGAATCGATACGATTGACGCGAAAGGCGAAATGGGACGCGATCCACGCACGAACAAGGTCGCGGTCGTCGATGAGGTCGGTACGCCGGATTGCTGCCGATATGTCGACGTCTCCGATATGCGGATCGGTAATAATCCGAAATGGCTCGACAAGCAGTTCGTCCGGGAAGAGGCGGAGAGGATCTGGAAGTCGGAAGGAGGTGAAAAACGCCCGATCGCTTTCGGTCCGGAAACGGTCCGTAAAACCGCCGAAATATACCGCGACATCACGGGCAGGATCCTGGATATGCCGCTTGAAGCGTATCAGGACGAAATGTTTTCGTGAGCCGAATCGGCTCGATGACCGTCGTGGAAAATATTCACGGCGGTTTTTTATTTGATTCTTCCGGCCACAGCGGGTACTATCTGGGAAAGGAACGATATATCCTCATATGGGAAACGATAAGACTTCCCTTCGACCGTCGAATGATGCGCGAAAAATCGTCGAAGCGGACCTGGACGAGATTCGGAACATCCTGGACGGAAAAGATCGGCGTCTCCTGGTCATTATCGGCCCGTGTTCGGCATGGCCGGAAGAGGCCGTGATCTCGTACACCGAAAAACTGCGCGGGCTATCGGATGCCGTCAAAGGTCGGCTGAAGATCGTTATGCGCGTCTATACGCAGAAGCCGCGGACGGTGGACGGGTGGAACGGGCTCCTCGTGCAGTCCGATCCGTTTTCGGGTCCGAATATGAATGATGGTCTTCGGCGATCTGCTGAGCTCATGGAAAAAATCGTCCTTATGGGGCTTCCAATCGCGGACGAGGCGTTGTTTCTTTCGCCGTCACTCATACTGTCGCGGTGGCTCTCCTGGACGGCTATCGGCGCCCGGAGTTCAGAGGATCAGGAACATCGCGCATACGCTTCGGGCATCGGTATCCCGGCCGGTATCAAACATCCGACGAGCGGCTCGATTCCGGTCGGGATAAACGGCGTCATCGCGGCGCGGTCGCGGCAGTTCTCACCGCTCTTTTCGACGGATTCGTTCACGATCGGAAACCCGTTCGCGCATCTCGTGCTCCGCGGCGGTGAGTCCGGGCCGAACGCTGACACGGATCATATCCTTGAGGCGGGACGGCTCATGCGTGGGCGCGGTATCGCCGATCCCGTGGTCATCGTCGACGCGAGTCATGACAATGCGCACGTGGGCGGAAAGAAGGACCCGTCACGGCAGTCCGTCGTGGTCGGCGAAGTTCTCGACGGTCTCGACCGCGACGAGGAGGCGCGTAGCTATTTCCGTGGCTTCATGATAGAAAGCTTTCTCGAATCGGGAAGTCAGGATATCCGTTCGCTTTCAGCGGATGGCGTCGATCGGGACGGCTGCTCCGTGACCGATCCGTGCCTTTCCTGGGAGGAGACGGAAAGACTGATAACCGACATCGCGGATCGGATGGGGTAACCGGATAAACCGACGCAATGAACGCGCCTATGGAAATGGGACACATGAACGAACGGAAGCGACCGTTCGAGATCAGAACGTTCGAACGTGGAGGAAACGAGGTGTCCGTCTCGCCGGAACGTGGCGGAATCGTGACGTCGTTACGGCTCTCGGGCCGCGAGCTTCTTTTCATGAATCCGGAGACGTTTCAGAATCCGGAGAAAAATGTCCGGGGCGGGATCCCGATCCTTTTTCCGTTTTCCGGTCCGTCGACGGACGGCATACGGGACCGTTTCCCGGGACTCGATACGCAGCACGGATTCGCGCGTACCTCGAAGACATGGAAGATTGAGGCGCTTCCGAACGGCTTTCGTGAGACGCTTGAGAGTGACGGGATGACGAAGGAAGCGTATCCGTATGATTTCCGACTCTCGGTCTCGACGGAACTCGGTGATGACGGGTCGGTGACGATCGTCCAGGAAGTCGGGAATACGGGCAATGAAACCATGCCGGTTTCCATGGGACTCCATCCGTATCTTCGGGTTCCCCGTGATCTGCGGCGGGACATCGGATTCGACTTCGAAGGAGGGGAGAAAATTTCCGAGGAGTTCGAGAATTGGACCCGCGGCGGGACGACGGATATCGATAATCCCGGAATACTTCGCATATCGATTCCCGGACTCGGTACGCTCGTCATGGAAGTCTCTCCGGAGTATCGGCATATACTCGTTTGGTCTGAGGGTCCGGATTCGGATTATATCTGCATCGAACCGGTCATGAGGCTAGACGGAGGACTCGCCGACGACCCGGAAAACGTCGGACCCGGGGCGGTATTTTCGGGGAAAGTCACCTATAGGTTGGAATCCGAAGAATAATTTTGACTTGACAGGAATCAGGAACGGGTGTATAGTGTACCGTCAATAAAGAAAAATAAGAGAATCCATGGACGGAAACGGGACTGATCCGTAATACCGGGCTTATGGTAAAGAGAATAGCGGCATTCGGGGAATTCTTCAGGGTTTCAGTCACGGCCATCCAGTTCGCGGCCGGCATCAGGTTCCTGCTCGGAATGTTCGATTCGGACGAGACCGTCCGCGGTGTATGGAAATCGATGAGCGGGACTCTCGGCCAGATGGGATCGGTAGCGGCTTCTTCCGGAAGCCCCGGAATGGATGGGCCACCGATATTGCTTTTCTCCCTTTGCTTCATTCTTTTCGGATTTTTCCTCTTCACGGTAGCGCCGGGCGCGACACAGAATATCGAGAACAGAAGGAAAATTGCAAGATCACAGTATAGATCCGCTCAGGCGGGTTTTTTCATACCCGATTGATAATATGGAATACGTTCCCTAGTCAATACCTTTGCATCACTTCCTCCGGTGTCTGGTACCCGATTCCCATATGGATCCGTTCCCCGTTGTAATACGGGAGATACTCCGAAATGGCTTTCCTCAGTTTTGGAACTGACCTCGAAACGTAGTCCAGACACTCTTCCTGTATCGTCCGGTTGAACCGTTCCACGTGCGCCTGATCGTTCGAACGACGGA
>JAAXTX010000058.1 GCA_013336285.1 Candidatus Moraniibacteriota bacterium
CAGTATGTAAATCTCGTCACGCTCTGCCCGGGAGAGTTGATGCTTCGACTGATTCTTTTTTTCATAAATCGATTTGGTAAATACGAAATCATTCTACTGCTGTTCGGATTCAGATGCGAATCTACGTTTATGCGATATATGGATAAAATCGCCCATGGATTCAGTCTTTTAATAAATTGACGGACCGATTTTCCTGGAAATCCGGTTTATCCGTCCAGGGATTGTGCTTAACATTCATATAAACGAACGGAGGGATCGAATGAGAAAAAGGTATCTGGCATTATTGTTGCCGTTCGCGCTCGGGGGATGCGCTTCCAAGGAAGTCGCAAATCTCGGTACGGCGCTGGCAACCAATTTGTTCTGGTCGGCGCTTTTCAGTGCGGTCGTCGTCTCCCTGATTTTCGTGATGAACAGGTTCATCGTCGGGAAGGACGGTCGGACGAATGAGAAACTCTGTTCGATCATCGGGGTAATTCTCTTCCCGGGAGTGTTCGCGGGAGGTGTCGGACTCGGATTCGGGTTCTCGTTTTGGCCGATGACCGTGGCGGTGTTGGTCGGTGGGTTGGTCGGGTGGTTCTCGTACACGCTCGACGAGTTGATGAACCATGCCTGGGAACACAAAGATGTGACCGTTCCGGCGGTGCTCGGACTCGTTATCGGAGGGTATGTCCTCACGGCCATGTTCACTCACGTATGGCTGGAGGGCGACATGTATGTCACGAATAAGGCCTGCACCAACCGGGTGGTCGTAGAGAGATACACGATGCACATCACCCACGGGAAAAAGGGGCGTACCAACATAAGTTACAGCTGGGTCTACCGTTCGCACTTCGATCGTTTCGCCGACGGTTGGGCGCTGCCGATGATCAACGAAGGCGTTGATTATACGCTGGGAACCGGCGCATTAGGCACCGAAGACCGGATCCGCGGAGAGCGATATTATTTTGTCGGTGGACATTTCTTCTCCGAGAAACGGCACGCTTGGGACGCTTTCAAATGGCTTCGGCTTGCAAACGTGGTCCGGTTCGATATCGGAAGAGTTCAGACGATCCAGTCGAACTATTTCGGCAACCCGTTCAGAAATGTCGGAATCGTCAAGGAACCGATAGGACTTCCCAAGCCCCTCGAGTCCGTGAATCTTCCCGGTCCCGACGATATTCCGAGTCCGTTGCTGTTAGAAAAAGTGATCGGAATGGGCTGGACGGCCGCCGCTCTCATGTTTCAGGTGGAAGAGTATCGGGATCTGCTCTGGCTGCATGTCGGTATCTTCGCTACGTTGATACCCCTGGTCATATTCGTTCCCGTCATGAGAAGGCCGGTAGTTATCTTCTTCGCGGCTGCTTCCATCGTCGCGGTCATCATCATGATGATCGTAGCGGGGCGGACCGGCAGTCTCGGGTTGTCGGAAAACGACAGGGATGAGAGGAAACGATTCACGGGAGGCGGTGGCCGATTCGGAGGCGGAGGCGCTTCCAAGACCTGGTAGTCGTTCTTTTCGGGATAACAGACGAAATGCCATCATTCTTGCGTATGCGGGAATGATGGCCTCTTTTTTATTATGCACCATTTGCTTTCTTTATCGGGGAATGCTTCAATACCTGTCGAGTTATTTTACATTCAACGATTCAATAACGACCGAAAACGGAGGAAGCGATGTCCATAGTCAGAGAGGAAAGTATCGTGTATACGATAGTTTCGGGAACGCACGGAGGTAAGGAATGCGTCATTCGCGCGGATCCCCCCAGGGGTCACGCGGAACTCATCGGGGTGGTATTTACCGGCGAAGGGGAAGATCCGAACAGGATCGTCGATGTGAGGATAGGCACGCTCGCGGCGCTTGAAGCACCGGGCTGGGCCGATGATTTCCCGTACGATGCTCCCTGTAAGTTCGAAAAGTACAATCTGAAAGAACTGTATCATAAGACAAAGCGATTGAGGGACACGTATGTGACGCAGCCCAGCGTCGTGAAGGAAGGAGATATCTTGGCGTCCGGAGAGATCGTCGTCGAAGCTCCCCGCAGGGGGTGGAACAGTTCGGTCTTGATACGTCTCGACAGGACCGGTTGGGTCGAGGTGTCACCGCGCCTCCCTATTGCCCTCAAGGGGAGCGGTAAATTCAGATTTCCGATAAACCTTCGTATGGGCGACAGATTGGCTACGGACTGTCTGGTCGTGAAACAGCCGACGTCGTCGGAGGTTAATTGGACGGACGTCTGTCTGGACCGTGAGGATTGCCGTATCGAAGTCGCTTCCTGTCTTCCGCTTGCGTTGAAATAGGCAGAACCGATCGGAAGCATCAAAAGCCGCAGGCGTATCCTCGTGGCTTTTTTATATGCGCGAATGGCTATCCGACTCACGGAATACATATACGGATAGTTAAAACAACAATATATGGTATTCCATGATTCTCTTATATACACTAGTCGTTTTTTCGCTTCATTGGCGGACAGTTGAGTCCGGTTTGAAAAAAAGGTATCATGTACGGGCTCTTCGCGTCTTCGGACGGACTCGGGACCCGGAGGGATAGAAAACTAAGGCGCCGTGGCGCGAAACGTATGAACCTGAAAGATATAAAACTGCGGAGCGGCGAACTCGCTCCGTTCGATCGCTCGAAAATCGAGCGTGCCATCGAGGCCGCCTGCGATGCGACGGGTGAGACCGATAAATCGTTCATCGCGAAGATGACGGACGACATCGTCGCCGATCTCGTTCATGCGCACGGGGAGAAGGGCGACGGACATGTCGTAGACGTGGAGGACGTGCAGGACCTGGTGGAGAAGCATCTCGTGAAAGAGAACCGGTACGAGGTCGCCAAGGCGTATATCCTGTATCGTGAAAAACGGAACGAAGAACGCGATGAACGTCGGGAGAAACTGGTCGAGCGGTTCGAGAAGCGTTCACTCCAGGTGACAAAGAGCGATGGCTCGAAAGAACTGTTCGAAATCGGAAAGATCCGTGTCGTGTTCGATCGTGCTGTCGAAGGTTATGCGGAGTGGTGTCGGTTCGAGGAACTCGTCGAGGCGTTCAAGAAGAATATCGTCGACGAGATCAAGACGTCGGATATCAATAAGCTGTTGGTGAAGACGTGCATCGATCTCGTGACCGTGGAAAACATACATTGGCAGGAGGTGGCCGGCCGTATCGCGCTTTTTAACCTTTACAAGGAGGCATGCCGGAACCGGAATATCTCGCATGGCGACATCTATAAACCGGAGGCGGTGATAGCGCATTTTCGCGACTATATCGGCAAGGGGCTCTATGCCAAGGAATTTCGTGAAGCCTATTCCGACGAGGATATCCTTGCGGCCGCCTCGCATATCGATGCCGCACTCGATCTCTCGTACGGCTATACGACGATACTGTCGCTTCAGAAGCGCTATCTGCTGAATCCGAACAAGATCATCCGCGAGCTTCCTCAGGAGATGTATTTCTTCGTGGGACTCTTTCTTGCGATACCGGAACCGAAGGAGACGCGGATCGATACGGCGGTCGCCATGTATCTCGCGTGTGCCCGGCAGCAGATATCGCTCGCGACGCCGTCCCTGATGAACGCGCGGACGACCTTTCATCAGCTTTCGAGCTGTTTCAAGCTCAATGTGGACGACGATCTTCGCGCGATCTATCACGCGGTGGAGAATATCGCGCAGATATCGAAGTTCGGCGGGGGTGTCGGCGTGTACCTTGGTAATATCCGCGCGCGCGGTAGTGCCATCCGCGGAGTCATGGGTATGTCGGGAGGGGTGAATCCGTGGGTCAAGGTGATCAATGATACGGCGATCGCGGTGAACCAGCTCGGCTCACGGCTCGGAGCGATTTCCGTGACGCTCGATATCTGGCATCACGACATCTACGACTTCCTCGACCTGCAGACGGAGACCGGCGACGTTCGTTCCAAAGCGTTCGACATCTTTCCGGCGATATCCATCCCGGACCTCTTCATGAAGCGGTTGAAGGAGGACGGCGAGATCACGCTGTTCGATCCGCACGAGGTGTGGCGCGTCTACGGTAAGAATCTGCAGGACCATTTCGGCGACGCGTTCGAAACGTTCTACCTGGAGGCCGAGGTCGATGATCGGCTGACGATGAAAAAAACCGTCCCGGCGAAGGAACTCTTCAAGAAATTTCTGAAGACGGTGGTGGAGACGGGTATGCCGTACGTGTTCTTTCGCGATACGGTGAACCGGCTCAATCCGAACCGGCACGCCGGCAACATCTATTCGTCTCAGCTTTGCACCGAGATCTGCCAGAACACGTCCGCCTCGAAGTTCGTTGAGGAAACCCTCGAGGACGGGAAGGTGCTGATCAAGTACGATCCGGGAGATACGGTCGTCTGCAACCTGGCCTCCATCAACGTTGCGAAGGTGAATGACAGGGAAACGATCGATGCGATCGTTCCGATCGCGATGCGGATGCTCGATAACGTGATCACACTCAATTACTATCCGATCCAAGAGGCCAGACGTACCGCGATGCGGTATCGCAGTGTCGGACTCGGCTATCTCGGCCTGGCGGAATATCTTGCGACGCGAAAGCTTGCTTATGATGGTGCCGAGGCACGCGCGAACGTGGACAAACTGTTCGCATGGTACGCATTCGCGACCTATCGCGCGTCTGTCGACCTGGCGAAGGAACGCGGCCGGTATCCGCTTTACGAGGGGAGCGACTATGACCACGGAAAGATTCTTGGTCGGAACGCGGAGTGGTATGAGAAAAACACCGAAGATGGCGCCTCGTGGAAACTGTTGTTTGCCGACATGAAGAAAAACGGAGTGCGGTTCGCGTATCATACGGCACCCGCGCCGAACACTTCGACTGCGGGCGTGGTCGGTACGACCGCCGCACTTCTGCCTATCTACAAGAAATTCTTCGTGGAAACGAACCTGTCCGCGCCGACGGTGCGTGTCGCCCCGAAGCTCAGCAAGGAGAATTTCTGGCACTACAAGGAATATATCCACATGGACATGGACGACGTCATCGACATGATGGCGGTACTCTATAAGTGGATCGACCAGTCGA
>JAAXTX010000005.1 GCA_013336285.1 Candidatus Moraniibacteriota bacterium
ACTCATGAAACGAGGGATTCGCCCCGCCTGCGCGGGGCGCCCGGCGGATGCCGGGCGAACCCTAAACCCGAAGGCCGAAGCCGGCAGATTTACAGTCTGCTCCATTTGACCGCTCTGGCACCTACCCATTTTTTCCTATCACCTCACCCGCCTGAGCCGAAGGCCGGACTCGAACCGGCGACCGACGGTTTACAAAACCGTTGCTCTACCAACTGAGCTACTTCGGCAGCCATCGGTCCCGACACCCACGCCTCAGTATACTATGATTCACGTCCCTCGAAAAATTTTTCCAGTCTCCGTATCTTGATCTTCACGGCACGATTCGTCGGATGAAGCTTCAGCGCCTGGCGGTAGCACTCCTTGGCGTCCTGCATCGAACGACTCGCGAAGTACCAGTCGCCAAGTTCCTCGTACGCGGACGAATCACGAGGATTCTCCACGATACGGGAAAGAAGCGCGACTTCGTGAGGATCTTTGCCGCCCCGACCTCGCCCTTCCGGCATAGCATCCGGAGTCACCACCTCTCTCCGAAGCATGGGACGGGGTACCGGCATTTCCTCCTGCGGTTCCACCCCCTCACGGACGCGCTGGGATATGCGACTCCACGGCCGCGGACGGGCAGATGGAATTACGGGTTCGTCCGACTGCGTCACGACCGGCGTTTCTACCGCGGTATATTCGGATTGTTCTTTCAGCGCGCTTTCAGTCACCTTCGGCCGGAGTGACGACAGGAAACGCGGTTTCTTCTGAACGGCACTCTCCGTATTCTCCGGGATGATCGCCGTCTCCTTCGGCTCCTCCTTAATCTTGTCATCATCGATGTGCCGTCGGATGGCATCGATCTCATTTCTCCTCTTCCTCAGTCGTTCCAATGAATGTTGGAAAAAATTGTGAATCCGAAGCGTTCCGGTCTTAAACCGGGATGCGGCCTTCTCGAGCATCTTCAGGAAAAAAGCCTTTCGATGTAAGGATCGGGAGTGCGACTCCGACATGGCCTCCGCTTTGGCGATGGAAAGTTTCTTGGATATCTCCTCATCGTTCATCCGACGAGAAAGGTACCAGAGCAGCACTCCGAGCGAGAGGATGACTATGAACGGTGGGAGTACGAGGTACCACAGCATGGCAGCGGCACAAATGTTCGGTTTATATCTCGAAGCGGACGAATTCGCCGACCTGGATGTTCTCGCCCATTTTCTGAACGGACTCCGTGACGATATCCCGGATGGTCTTCGTGGGATCCTTCACGAACGACTGCGACAAGAGCGCTCCTTCCTCGCGGAACTTCTTCTCTTTTCCGGCGAGAATCATCTCCATCATCGCTTCCGGTTTCTTTTCCTGGCGGAGCTGCTCGATCCAGATTTCTTTCTCCTTGGCGACCGATGCATCGGAAACGTCTTCCGGTCTGAGCGCAGCCGGATTCATCGCCGTCACCTGCATCGCTATATCCCGACCGAGCAATTGAAATTCCTCATTACGTGCGACGAAATCCGTCTCGCAATACAACTTCACCATAGCACCGATCCTGCCGTTCGAGTGCAGATAGGTCGTGATGACACCTTCCTTCGCCTCTCGATCCGTCTTCTTCACCGCTTTGGCAGCGCCGCTCTCGCGAAGGATGCGAATCGCCTTCTCCTCATCGCCGCCCGCGGCTTCCAAGGCCTTCTTCACCTCCACGATGCCAGCCCCGGTCTTTTCGCGGAGCGATTTCACTTGTTCCATCTTCACCATAACGTTTCGTGTTTCCGATGGTTACATTATCCTACTTCGCATTCTTGGCCGCAACGACGGCCTCTTTCGCGTCAAGCACCGACTTGCCGAGACAGCCGAGCAGGAATCTGAGAGAGGAAAGGGCATCATCGTTACCCGGGATCGGATATTCCACGGACGCGGCATTCGCATTGGTATCCATGATCGCGACGACCGGGATCCCGATGGCGTGCGCCTCACGAATGGCAAGTTCCGCTTCCTTTCCGTCGGCGACGACGATGGCACCCGGAAGTTCACGCATGTTCTTGATACCGCCCATACGCTTCTCAAGCCGCTCGACTTCTTCCATCATCTTGAGCCGTTCAAGTTTCGTATACATACCGAACTCGCCGCGCTCAAGCTTCTCCTCGGTCTCGCGGAGATAGCGCGCGCGTTCACGGATAACCGAGAAATTAGTAATTGTCCCCCCGAGCCACCGATCGATGACATAGGACTCACCGAGCCGCTCGGCGAGCGATCTGATGAACTCATGCGTATGCTTCTTCACACCAACGAACAGGATCGGCTTACCGCTTTTCGCCACCTCGGCGAGAAACTTTTCGGAACGCTCGAGATATTCGCGCGTCTTTTCGAGGTTGATGATATTGACGTTCTTACGCGTCAGATAAACCAACGGACGCATCGAGGGATGCAATCTGGACTTCAGATGTCCGAAATGGACTCCGTGCTTGAGCATCGCCTCAAGACTCGTATCGATCGATTCGAAATCGTACCCCGTAAACGAGAGATTCACAGGCGTCTTGTCCGCGACAGTCGTGGTCGGCTCCGCTATGGTGTCGGTCTTACTCATATATTCTTTCTCCTTATTGCTTAATCCCCGGAACAAAAAACGCCGGGGAGGCGCTTTCACCTGCCTTCCGTCCGCACTTCGACCCCGATATCTATCGAGGCAGGAATGAAGCCAGACACGGTTCGAAGGCATGATTGATACCGTTCTTCCCCTACCAAACGGCAACTCCAAGGGTACCCGATAGCCGGGTACTTGTCAATTTTCAGTATGCATGATAGGCTGCTCACGTTATGGAAAGGCCGTATCTTTCCTTTGATTTGAGTCATCAGAATCCGATCAGACATTATGAAGAAGAATATCCATCCGGAATACCACGACGACGCCGTCATATCATGCGCCTGCGGCGCGAAATACGAGACCGGTTCGACCGTCAAGGCGATCGATATCGAAATCTGTGCCCAGTGCCATCCGTTCTATACAGGCAAGAAAAAATATATCGACACCACCGGCCGCGTCGATCGATTCAAGAAACTGACGGAGCGCGCCCTCGCAAAGCAGGAAGCGGTGAAACCGATAAAGAAGTCAGACAAGAACGCCGTCCGACGGGAAAAAAAGGCCGAAACGAAGCAGGTCGCGTAGTGAGGATTCTCCCAGGCGTCCGCCCTTAAGGCGGGCGCCTTTCGTTTCTCCCTTTCCGCCATATCAGGCATCCCGTATAATAGCAGCAGACAACGCCTCATTATTTTATGGAAGACCTCATCAGGAACATAAGGGAACAGGAGCAGTCGGTCGATGCGGAACTCTCCGATCCGGAGACAGCAAGGAAACCTGGCAAGCTCGCCGAACTCGGCCGTCGCAAGGCGGAACTTTCCGGTATCCTCGAACAGGCCAAGGCGTTCGAGCAAGTCGAAAAATCAATGAGGGAAAACGCGGAGATCATGAAGGAATCCGATGATTCCGAGCTCAAATCACTCGCGATGGAGGAAAATATCTCGCTTTCGGTCCGACGTGACGCTATCGAAAAGGAACTCAAGAGACGTCTTCTCCCGCGGGATCCGAACGACGACAAGGACATCATCGTGGAAATCCGTGCAGGTGCCGGCGGCGACGAGTCGAGTCTTTTCGCGGCGGAACTTTTCCGGATGTATTCAAGATATGCGGAAACGGTCGGTTGGACACTCTCGATCGTCCATGCGAACCGGACCGAGGTGGGAGGATACAAAGAAGTCGTCTTCGAAGTGAATCGCGGACGAAGCGAATCCCCCGTATATCGGAAGCTCAAGTACGAATCCGGTGTCCATCGCGTCCAACGCATCCCGGAAACGGAAAAGACCGGCCGCGTCCACACATCGACCGCGACTGTCGCCGTCCTGCCGGTCGCCGAGGAAGTCGACCTCGAGATCAATCCGTCCGACCTACGTATCGATACGTTCTGTTCGTCTGGTCCCGGCGGCCAATCGGTCAATACGACCTATAGCGCCGTCCGTATCACCCATATCCCGACGAACACCGTCGTCTCATGCCAGGACGAAAAGTCCCAGATAAAAAACCGGGAACGTGCGATGAAGGTCCTTCGTTCCCGTCTCCTCCAAGTCGAGGAAGAGCGCCGTGCCAAGGAACTCGGCGACGCGAGACGCTCGCAAATCGGCACCGGCGACCGAAGCGAGAAGATACGCACGTATAACTTCCCACAGGACCGAATCACCGATCACCGCATCAAACAATCATGGAGCGGTCTTCCCGGGATCCTCGACGGCGCGCTCGGAGAAATCACTTCGGCACTCGAGGAAGAGGATATCCGACAGAAACTCGAACGGGAATCCGAAAATATCGCTTCCGTATGACGCTCCGCGAGCTCGCGCGGGAATTCCGCGACAGTGTCGCGCCTGAGGATTTCGATCTTCTTGCCGCTTTCGCGCTCGGACAGTCCAAGGAGTTCGTCATGCGTGAGCCCGGGCTCGTTTTGGACGATACTGTCCTTGTTCCCCTTCGTTCCCTGCTCGATCGACGCGCGAGGCACGAACCCGTCGCCTATATCGTCGGTGACAAGGAGTTCTACGGACTTCCGTTCTTCGTTACACGCGACACTCTTGTCCCGCGTCCCGAAACGGAAATTCTCGTGGAAGAGGTGATCACTCGGGTAAAAACGTTGACCGAGCACGACTCAGAAAAGGACATCGTCATCGCCGATATCGGAACGGGAAGCGGCGCGATTATAATATCGCTCGCCGAGAAGTTGAAAGACACCTTCTCCATCTCTTATCTGGCATCCGACATTTCATCCGCCGCTCTGAACGTGGCGCGAAGAAACGCCGTACGTCATAATGTCGATGCCCGCATCTCTCTCCTTGAAGGAGATCTCCTCGCACCCATAACGGATACGTCCCGATTCTCTGACTCGGATACAATCATCCTGGTCGCGAATCTCCCATATCTTTCCGAAACGATATTCGCTTCCGCACCGGAAGACGTCCGTTCCTATGAGCCGCTTTCCGCGCTTGTCACCGACGACGACGGTCTCGCACTCTATCTGGAACTTCTCAACGACCTCGCGCAAAGAAAAAGCAGGGGTGAGATCGGCGCGCCCGTCGTCGGCTATTTCGAAATCAGCCCGGAGCAATCGGAACGTATCAAGAGAGAATTCGCTTCGCGTTTCCCCGACGGGACATCGGATATCGTCGCCGACCTCTCCGGCCGTCCGCGCGTCCTCAGCTTTCTCATCAAATAATAAAAGCCGCCCGAACACGTTGTCCGAGCGGTTCATACCTACTCATTCGATCGTTCAGACCTTCCGTACAGGAAAATACTCCGCCGACTCCCGCCTGGAAATATCGCGCCCGCAGTATCTGGCCCCTTCGGCGCATTTCCCGGTCCGATAACACGGGGGCTCGAACATACCAAGCAAAGGACTCTCCGGGTTCCCTGCACCGATCGCTTCGCGAAGTTGGAGATTGTTATTATATATCTCCTGCTGTGCCGAAAAACAGAGACGTTTTTCCTGTTCATGCAATACGGCGTTGAACGATCCGCTTTTCTCATACGAGACCATCGCGCCGTACGGCGCCATGATCGTTTTAAGCGTAGACGAAACATCCAATTCCAGCCATCGGGACAAGATGTCTTCCGCTTCTGAATGCAAGCCGAGCTCCTTCATTATCGGCGGAACATAGAAAGACGGCAGGAAAACGGGTTCGCTTCGGCTGACGGTCCGATGCCTCTGGTCCTGCCCCATGGTCGCGACCGACAGACCGACTCTCGTCACGATCCGTCCCATGGAATTATTCATCAATTCCGGAAGAAAGTGCAACCGATCGACCGGGTGCATATCGCGTGTGGCAGGCATGGTGAACAGCTCTTGATGCGCGATGTCGAGCAATGCAAGCGCCGGTTCCTCTAGAAGGCCGATCGGTCCCTCCGGAATTCGCGGATTCCAATCACGATCCTTCGATCGTCGACGATCAGGATCGAACAGGAACGATGCTTCCGGATACTCCCGAAGCACCGCGACCCGCATCAGGTCCGTCACACGCCGCATCACCGGATCCCATGCCGATTCCCAAAGCGCTACCAGCGCCGACCCGACGACGGTATACACCAATCCCGTCGGAAACACGACCGGGATAAGATTTCGCAACTGTTCCTGCGCTATCTTCCGGGCGTTGCCGAGCACTGTCTTTCCCGCGAATTTGCGCTCCTCGCGAAGCATTATTTCAGCAACGACAGCCGCGCGCTCCAGATTATCGACATAGACGCCGACACTGTGCCGCAGGTATGACATCGCCCGTTCGATCGATCCGGATCTTTCGTCCGGCCAGAAATACTGAACATACTCCCCGATGCGCTCGAAGTCGGGATTGAGAAACATGTCCGAGCAGAATCTTCCGCTCCGTTGGTCCGAATTATAGAACGGACTCACGAGATGCAAGCCGAACGTCACATTACCGACGGCAATACCCTCGACCTGAAACGAGAATAACGAATGTTGCAGTGTCGTATGATGTCCTGTAGAAAAGAGTTTCTCTTTCACGAACTTGGCAGCCGATGCGTCTTTTCCGGTACCGATATCCGGTATCGCTCCCTGATAACAAGTCTTCGCCGCGTGTTCGGCTTTCGCGAGCGGATGAACAGCACAACAGTCGATCAATGTTACTTCGATCATGATTCTTCTCCGATAGAATTGTTAAATTACCATGTTTCCAAAAGACGACCCATCCTAACATCGCGGAAAAAGCGCTGTCAACAAATCCCTTCCACAAGCAGAAAACCCGCCGTTAGGCGGGTTGTCTGCTTGAAGAGCCAAAAAGTGAAAGACTACTTTTTCTTGGCGACCTTCTTTACCGCCTTCTTGGCGACCTTCTTTACCGCCTTCTTGGCGACCTTCTTTACCGCCTTCTTGGCGACCTTCTTTACCGCCTTCTTGGCGACCTTCTTGACGGCCTTTTTCTTTGCTGCCATAGTGTTCACCTCCTTTCGTTATTCCGCCGTTGCGGAGTTTGTTTTGCACGATGGATCTGTACGTTCGTACTTCGCCTGTGCGTTTTTTATTTCGCGTGAAGATTTTTTTCCTCAACGCAATTTCATTATACGTTTTTTTTTAAAAAAATCAAAGAAATAAAATTACTGTCAAGTGTCGAGTGAAATATTTTTTTCAGTATGAGATTTCAATACATGCATGAAGAAAATAATTCATGAAAAAAATAATCGACAAAGGGCAATCGATCATATCCGTCATCGACGATCCGTATATTTCATAAAACGATTTCGAATTCGTATCGGGATTTTACTTTTTGAAAATTCATCGATTCCGATTTCGTCGACGGTCCGATCTATGAATCGAAACCGCAAGATCCTTCGCCGTCCTTTAAGCACCCCCCGGACATCTGCTCCCGCCACTGCCCGAACAAGTGTCTTTCCGATCAGTATCCCGCGGATTTCGAGACTGATATCGACCATTTTCCCAGTATCAGGCCAAGAAACGGCCATCCTGTAAAGTTGACGCGGTACGAGCGGCCTCGTACCATAGGGAAGAGGGGAAATCCTTCTTCGGTGAGAACCGAAGAAGTCGAGGACCAGGCTTCAACGCAAGCGGTTCCTTTCAAAAATCATTTATCTAGAAAGGAAGGTGAATCACATGGAAGAACAGAATGACACATTTGCGGAGGAGGGAAACGTAAAGAAAGTCCAGTCTTGGATCCAGGAGAATCTTCGCATCATCACGAGCGTCTTCATCGTCGGGGTGATCGCGATCGGAATCTATTCGTATTCCGGAAGGTCGTTACCGACCGAAGTAAACGGAGTCGGCGGTCAGACGGCTTCCTCCGACACGGAAAAGATAGCCGAGGAAGGCAATGCGGACGTGAAGGATTCGTCTACGGACAACACGACGACGGACACTGCCGCGAAAACCACGGAGCCTGCGAAGGCAGTCGTGGAAACACCGGCCGAAACGAGTCGCGAAACGGAGACCTCTTTCGTCGAGACGGCGCAGGCCAAGCAAGGCCTCACGAATCTCGCCCGAAAGGCCACCGCGAACTATCTCGAGAAGAACGCCGATTCATCGATTACCGCAGAACACAAGATCTACATCGAAGACTATCTTCGCAAGAATGTCGGACACCAGGGAGGCGTCCGCGTCGGTACCTCAGTCGAATTCTCGAAGGATCTCATTCAGAAAGCGGTCGCCGCCTCGAAGAATCTCAACGAGCGTCAACTCGAGAACCTGAAGAAATATTCGGCCCGGGTATCGGAATTCCGGAAGTAGACCATACGCTTATACCCGTTCTTTCCTGTACCGAAAACCCCCGCAACGCGGGGGTTTTCGTATTCCGGATTTCCGTCATCGCAAACGATTTCATCCTCCGACCTTCCGGGCGACGGTCAGAAAATTATTCACACGCTCAAGGATCTCGCGGTTCACGATAACCGAATCACGGCCGTACCGGAGTCGCGAAAGTTCCTTGAACGCTTCCGCGACCCGACGATCACCCGATGACGATCGGAGCGTCTTTATATTGAACGGCTTGGTGAGCTCGTTGTTCATGAGAAGCCGGACCACGCACTGGTAATTGTCGATGCTCATAAGATCCTGTTTCGAAAAGACCGGTGCGAACTGTTTTTCGAGGAATTCCGCGTCCTCCGGTCCGACACGCAAGGCGATCATCGATCCGACATTCCCGAACACCGCCTTGGAAATCTCTTCCTTGAGCTGGGCGATGAACTGATGCACGATGATGAGATTGAGTCGGTATTTTCGCGCCTCGGACAGGATCTGTGCGATCGAGTTCGTCGTCACGTTCTGGAACTCATCCATATAGAGATAAAAGTCTTTCCGATCTTCCTCCTTCGTATCGACCCTCGACAATGCCGACATGAGAATCTTTCCGACGATAACCATACCGAGAAGCCTCGCGTTGATCTCGCCGATCTTTCCTTTCGAGAGATTGATGAGAAGAATCTTATTGCCATCCATGATTTCGCGGAAATTTATCCCGGACTGCTGCTGGGATATGATCGGACGCATGATATCGTTCGAAATGAACGTGGTGAGTTTCGAGGTGATGTACGGGACCATGTTCGCGAGCGCCGCCTCTCCGCCGGCCTTCTCAGCTTCTTTGGTCCAGAAATCACGAACGATCGGGTTAGCACAGTGGGAAAGTTTCATCCGGCGAAATTCCTCGTCGGCGAGCACGCGGGATATCTCCATCAGGGTCGACCCGCTTTCGGGATGTTCCATTATAAGGAGCATCGCGTTTCGCATATACTGCTCGAACATCGGGCCTCCGGTCGATTTGAGGTCGTACAGCTGATCGAAAATACCGATCATCTCGTTTATGACGAACGTCTTCTGCTCGGGATGTTTCGGATCGAACTCGAGCATATTGAGCCCGATGGGTCGCTCGATGTCGGAGGGATCGAAGATAATCACGTCGTCTGCCCGTTCACGGGGGATACATTCGAGAATACTCTCGATCGCGTCGCCATGCGGGTCGATGAAACAGAACCCGTGTCCCTGCTTCGCGTCCCACTTCGCAAGTCCCTCTATGAAATTCGACTTTCCAGTGCCCGTCTGACCGATGACGTACATGTGACGCCGACGATCGTTGTCGGTGATGCGTATCTCGGTATTCGAGCCGCGATAATCGTTGTATCCCAGTGGAAGGCCTTCCTTCGGGACATTGATCGGAGGTGCGGCGACACCGGCCTTAAGCCATTTGATCTTCGGCGTCTCAGTGACGGAAATCGGAAAGTGAAATATTGACGCTACCTCCTCGGACGAGAGCAGCAACGAGTGCTCGCTATCGAAGTTTCGGAAAATATAATCGAATGCTGCCCGACTGTTCTTCATCCGTTTCTTCACGCGAAGCGTATTCACGTCCGTATATTCGAACTGTGTGAAAGCATTCTCCATGTGTGACAGTATCTGTTCCGCGCGAGAACTCGTCGTCGCCGATGCGAGCAGTCTTATATTGGCGCGAAATGCCGGGAGAGTCGCTTTCCTTTCGATAGCTTTCACGACCTCCTGCTCCTCCGGGGTCAGGGATACGGTCTTATCCTCCGGACTCGGATGATTCGGATCCTTTGGATCCGACACACCGAACGAACCAACGGCACCCGCCTCTTTGAGAACGCCCTTTCCGACACTTTTCACGAAAGCCATCTGAGACGTATGAGCGCTCGATTGAGCCTCCTTGAGCCGTTTCCCCTGTTGCATATGCTGCGCGATTTCCCTTCCGTGCCGACGCCACTCGTTACCATGAACCGGAGCCAACACGACTTGTATGACCGCGCCCTCCGTCTCCGTATCAAGACCGCTCATCGCATTTGCGAGCTCATCAAGGGAATCCGTCCCCATAGCCTGATATGTTCGAAGCGGTAGCGCGGCCGGTTTCTTGAGATCAAGGATCGAGATAGCGGTCGCGCTTCCCGGAGTAAAGATCGAGTAGTCGGGAGCCTTCTCGATGACCGCGTCCGGAAAAAAACTGTGGATCTGTTTCTCTATACCATCCCGAAACCGCTTCGGCATGGAGATATAGAACAAAATCTCCTCTGAGCCGGCCGGCTGTGACATTTCCAGGACGACGGTCGGTATTTCATAAAATATACGTTCGATCGGTGAAATCACCCGTTTGAAGGACGCCATGGCCTCCAGCAGCTTCTCCATTATGAGTACTTCTTCTTTCCAAGCATCGGCAGGCTTCTGGTTACCGTTCTCGGGATTCGGCCTTTTCGAGACCCTGACAAGCTCGATATCCATCGAAATCGACTGATTCACCTGTGCACGAAAACGGAAAAAACCCCTGAGAATGAGAAATCCCCCGGTAACGATCGACAGCCCGCCGGAAAAAACAGCTATCGGTATGAATACGGCATTCCAATCAACCGCGTGCGGTGTCATAGTTTTTTTCGTTTTTGTTTCCGGCCCGACTTCCTATACTTTTATCACGCCCTTGGCCACCAGCGCATCATAGAACTTTTCCGCCATCTCATCATGCATCCTGTCAAGGACATAGAAGTCGTTCAATTTTATCGCCACTTTGACGGCATGCTCCGGACCCTTCGTTTCCGCCAAAGAAAGCAACCTTGTCACCCGCGCCTCGATATCCATCTCGCTGAATACCGCCTGAGCGTCGGAAGCGACCGTCTGATCGTCACCCGAAACCGTCGAAATCTTCACCTGAGGAGTTACTTTCGTAAGTATTTCCGAATATTTCTCTCCCGCCCTTTCGCGTGCCTGCTCATGCTCGGACGATGATCCGGGTATCCGTTCCGGGGAATTCGGTATTTCTGAAACCGACCGCGAGGAAACCGTTTCCTGAGACGGCATATTCTCACCGATCGGCATATTCACGTCCTGCGGCATATCGGAATTACTCAATACTTACACCATCCAGAGTCCAGACCACCCGTTTCCCCTCCGACACAGTCCATTCTGCGACCCTCGCAAGATACTGCGCCGTAGATTCCCCGCCTATGGGAAGCCCGGACGGTTTCTTCCCGCTCGCTTGCCAGAACGCATTGACAATCCGTTCGAACGATTTCAACTGATTCGGTCCGAGCCCTGAGCTACCGTCATTCCGAGCGCAGTCATGAACGACCGTATACACGTCTTCGGACGGCGTTCCCTTCATACCCGCAAGGTCCACGTAATGGCCGCGCGCGTCGGTACCGGACATTCCCTTATTGAACTCCTCCATCGCGCTCCAAAATTTCCCGACCTTTTCCGATGAGGACACTACTGACTCTGGCACCTTTATACCGGATTTTACCATACTATCGGCGAACAAGGTAGGACGTACCGGGACATTCTCGCCGGTTAAAACCGTGTCTTTGATACTTTCCGACGGCGCCGGCATTTCGGGAACAACATCCCCGCCATGGATCACCGGGGGATTCACAACTTCTACGGAATGATGTATGGCTGCCCCGTCATCCATCGATACCTCCTTACCGAACCCGCTCACCCTCTCTGAAAACTGATGAAGATTTTCCACCTGTGACGAACCGAGTCCCCTTGCCTTCGCAACCGCCTCATCGATAAGCTGACGGGAGAATCCGACCCGTTCCCCGATCCCTAACACGCCGACATGTGCGGTTTTCTTCTGCAGATAATCTTCAATGTACACTTTCTGTTCCGCGGAAAGTCCCGAGAGTTTAGGATTCTGCGCCGTATATTCCGCGAATGCCCGCCGTGCAAGATGCGTCATCCCCTCACCGGACTTCGCTTCCGAGGTGAAGATATCCCCCGCTCGCGACACTCCCGCACCGGCCGTATCCGTCATCTGTCGGACGGTCTCGACTGCCGAGCCTTCGGGACGCACCCCTTCTGCGACAGTTCCAATCGCCGATTGACCGGGAACACTGGTACCGCCCGTATCCTCTATGACCTTTTCAGAGCCATATACCCGATCAAGCGCCGTCCTGGCTGTCTCTGAACCGGAATGAGACGCCTGCGGATGAGCCCACTCCCCGACCCAATGCGCCACTCCGACACCAAGCGTGGATATCGAACCGGAGATGACTGCTCCCTTGATAGTCTCATGCCGGACATACGCCTCCCGAGCGGAATCGACTCGCCCATCCTCTTTCCGTTGTCGTTCTCCGAACATCCGTCCGAACCGTACCGATACACTTCCCTCGGCTTTTTCATTGGAATCAGCGAAGAGTCCCAGGGTGAGTTCCGCTCTCGATAACGATTCCAAAAGCCGTACCCGACCGCGGATTCCCTCTGCATCATCGCCGAAACTCACCTTATCCTCGTCGAGTTTCTTCTTCACGTACTCGACACGGGCTAGCAGATTGCCAAGCTCCCGCTCGCGAGCCTCGGCAGCATCCGGGGAAAGCGAATCTATCCGCCCCAGGATAATATCAAGACGTTCCGACAAGCCGCGTTTCCGTCCGTCTTCCTTTTCAGTCATCGGCACCGTTGCACGGACCATTGCCCGCTTTCCCGCTGCCAGTCTTTTCTCCGATCCCAGTGCGACGCTTCGCATCATGTTTCCGAACCAGCCGTCTTCCGATTTTTTCGACTCCGCCGCCCTCTCGTCTATGCCTCGGCGTGACTTCCGGTCAAGATCAGAAAGGGCTTCCTTGGCACGACGGTTCGCCATCACCCCACCGGTAAAGAAAGAAACGAGTGGCGCGACAGCGAGACCGAGCGTTCCTGCCACCCCCATCATGCCGACTGCGCCACCGACCGCCATTCTGCCTGCCGCGCCTCCAGCAAAATAAGCACCACGTTCGACCAATGTCGTCCTAAGAAAAGAAGAAATCGAACCCCGTTCCCTGATATCGTTCAGGTATTCCCCGATTTCCGGGTGTGACTGGATATGTTGCACCAGACTGACACGGTTCTCAGCGATGCGAAGGGCCCCGTATTCCTGGGTCAAACCGGCGTATGCCGCGGCATCGTCTCCACGCTCCGTCGTAAAAATGACATGTTCGACCCTCATGCCGGCATCTTCGAATAGTTTCCTTTCGTCCGCGTATTGCTGTCGCTGCTTCTTGGTCGCACCTTCATAGGACCATTCCTGGGGAATTTTCGAAAAACGGTTCGCCGCCTCGTTGTAAGACTCACATTCCTTCCTTATAATCTCATTCTCAGCCATCCCGGCAGAGATGGTCAGAAAACGTACGTCGAACTTTCCATCCTTTTCTTCGAGATCCAATCCTGCCGCATGTATACCGTTCACCAATTGCCTGAGTTCCTCGCCATACGTCCCGATGCCGCCGGAGGCCATCCTTTCCACAAGGTCCTTACGCGTTTTCGCCAGACGGTAACCTTTCGTGATGCCAGCCTTCGTCGTGTCGCGTGCCACGTCCTCGATCTTGTTCACGGCCGTCTGACGAAGCATCTCTACAGCGAACAGCTGCTGATCACGCGTCAAGGTCCCAAAAGCGGGAACCTCGTTTTCCAGGTCCCTCATACGAATTCCGAATTCCTGGTGAAGTTGCAACGCCGGTCCGTTGAAAACGAAAGGCTTTCCCGACGTGTCACCGCTCATCGGTTCCGGTGATTTGTTCTCCGGTCCACTTTCCGTTTCCGCGGTTATGACCGGCTCACTGGCCGTGTTCATCGTCTCCTTGGTCGGATCCCCCGACTCTTCCGACTTCTCGACGATTATCCCATCCTCAGACATGGGCGTCCGTTCCGTCAATTCATTCCCATCGTCGCGAACTTCTCCCGCAACCATATCTTCCAAGATGTCCCCAATCGATTCCCTTTCACGCGCGAGCGCGGCCCGGAGCAACCTTAATCGCTCTCTCGATTCATCGATATGACGCAGTCTCTCAAGAAGCGGGCTTTCCTCTTCATCGCGACTTTGTCTCAAGTGATCCTCCGATACGAAATGAGAACCAAGCCTCCCGATGATAAAATCCTCTTTCTTCTTCCGTTCGGAGCGAATATCGTTCAACTGCTCCACCAATCCGTGCCGGTCGGACTCAGCCGCGGCGACTTCTCCTTCCCTCCCACGAATAAGACCGGTCAACGTTTCGATCCGAGAACGGGCCCTCTCATGTTCGTTCGCGAGCGCCTCATCGGAAGTAAGGGAGAGGTCGCTCTTCCGTGATTCGAGTTCGGCTATACGGAGTTCCTTCAATTCCGGCTCCATCACATACTCAAGATCTGCCTCCTTCAAAGCGATTTTCCGCTCAATCTCCGATATGTTCGATTCCAAAAAACCGATGTACGTTTCATCCGGATGCTCTCTCCCTTTCCATTCATCCAATCTCGCCCTCTCGCGGACAAGGGCCTGTCGCGTCTCCTCGATAGACTCCGAAAAATGAACCGGATTCTCCGAATCAAGCTTCTTCAATCTTTTCTGTTCCCCGTCCAACGCGGAACGCTCCGAAACTTCGATGGATCTGTCACGTTTCTTCGAATCCGTGCTGTTTTTCGGACGCTCCGGGACTGCGACGGCTGACCCCGCGACAGGAAGGACGGCTCCCGACTTTTCGGGATTTTCCACACTTTCCGATCCACTGCCAAGATCAACCGAAGAAACCGTCACTCCCCCATTTTCGGTATCTTCGGATCCTCCCGACGGATTTTCCTCCACGGACATAAGGACGCTGACAAGACGTTCAGCCTGTTCCTTCCTTAGCCGTTCATCCCTCTGCGCTGCCTCACTATCCCATTTTCCAAGATGAGGCCCCTTATCGGGCCGGCGTTCAAGAACCAGCCCTTCCGCGGCTTTCAACTTCTTCCGTTGCGCAAATTCCGGAACGTCGTGCGACGTTCCGTTTCCCCGAAAAAGAAGTTCCTCCGCCTCTTTCCCATAATCCTGCCTGCTGCGTCGCATCGGCTCCAACCTTCCTTGCAACTCCGGACCGACTGTTTTCTCCAGGTCATTCCAGATCATAAAAAGTTCCTTCCCCTCCTGATCCGTCAGTCGGACTGATTGACGTTTGGCATCCAGTTCACCGGCTCGCGCGCGCAAACGCCTATACTCTGCCGCGAGTTCCGAGGTCGTCCAAATTCGTTCGCGAAATCGGAAGGGCTTGATTTCATCAGTGCCACCCCTTTTTCCATTCGCTTTCTCGGATTCCGTGGGTTCCTCCATATCGGACAACACCGAACACAGACAAGTAATGATACGACAACGGATGAACCGATCGCAATTATGTTATAATCATATCATAATACCGAACCAAACAGAAAAGTTATGCGGCTCATCCTCCGCTCCCGTCCATTTTTCTGGACCATGCTCGTTCTCATCATGCTCACGGGAGGAATCATCCGCTGGTACGATATCGACAAACTCCCGTCCGGTCTCTACCCGGACGAAGCGATGAACGGCACGAACGCGCTTGAAGCCAACCGGACCGGAGACTATAAGATCTTCTATCCCGACAATCAGGGTCGCGAGGGACTTTTTATCAATATTCAGGCGCTTTCGGTCAAAGCCTTCGGAGCGAACATTCCCGCACTCAAGCTTCCTTCCGTCATATTCGGCATGCTCGCCATCCTCGGAATAGGCCTTCTTGCCTGGGAGTTGTTTCGAAGCCGATATGCAGCACTTATCGCCGCATTTCTCACGGCGACCTCATACTGGGCAATCAATTTCTCCCGAATCGGCTTCCGAGCCATCATGGTCCCGTTCATCCTGTCATTCGCGTTCTATTTCTTTTTCAGGGGCCTCAGAAAAGAGAAATTCATTCCATTCGCCCTATCGGGGCTCTTTTTCGGAGCGGGTCTCAATACCTATACCGCCTATCGTCTCGCACCGTTCATACTGATTCTGCTCATCCCTTTCCTCTTCCTCTCTTACGAGTCCTTCCTGAAACGTTTCTGGAAACACGCGCTTATGTTCATCGTCGCCGCCGCAATCACGGCCGCACCGATGTTCTACGAGTTCGTGAGTCATCCGGAGATATTCTCATCCCGATCGGCCGCGGTCTCCGTATTTTCGCCGGAGATAAACCGCGGAAATCTCTGGGGAACGCTTACTAAGACCGTCGGGCTCTCCCTTATCAAATACAACTTCGTCGGCGACCAGAACTGGCGACACAATTACCCGCCGTATCCGATACTCGACCCGATTGCCGGGATCTTCTTCCTCGCAGGACTCATCTTCTCCGTCAAGATGTTCCTCCAGCTTCTCTGGAATCGGTTCCGTACAAAAGACCATGACGTCGAGCTTTCAGTCCACGCTTTCCTCCTCCTTGCATTTTTCATAATGCTCGCACCGGAATTCCTGACAAACGAAGGTCTCCCGCATGCGCTTCGCTCCATCGGGACCCAGCCGGCAGTATTCCTCCTGGCAACCATTCCGATCCTCTTCCTATTCAGGAAACTCGCACAGGCGAAAGGTGGGACCAAAGTCGCTATCATGCTCTCGCTCTCACTCGTACTCGCGACGTCAGCCATGTGGAACATCACCAAATATTTCGTATTTTTCCGGAATCGCCCCGAGCAACACGCATCGTTCAACGAGAATTTCACGAACATGGCGACCTATCTCGTTTCACTCCCGAAAGAAACGCATAAGTATGTCATCCCCGAAAACGGTATCGCCGTCCAACCGATCGTCTTCTTGACGAACGGTCTGACGGAAAACCTCGAGGTCGTGAGTGGCAGCACGACATTCCGGTCCCCGGCCATTCTCATTCCACAACACTACGACCCACAGATCATCGGAAACATCCGCACATATTCACCGGCCGCATACGAGACCGACATAGACCTTGACCCGGGGTTCGGTACCGGTTTCAAAGCGATTATGATTCCATAAAAGAAAACCGCGAGCAAGTCCGAGAAATCGCAAATGCACACCATCGAGAATTGGAACTCTTCCCTGATCCTCTTCACCGTTAGTGCCAATCGTTCCATTATTCCCCGTGAGCCGCTAATCGTTCCCGTTATCTGACATCTTATGGACCATATCAAGAAACATGCGCGACTCCTGGTCACACTCATGCTGATGGGATATTTTTTCCTTTCGCTGTCACTCGCATGGCAGGAATCGACGACTTTCGACGAGAAAGCCCATACCCCGGCTGCCTATTCATACGTCCGTTTCGGGGATATGCGTATCAATCCGGAACACCCTCCCCTATTGAAGGATCTCGCCGGAATCCCCCTCCAATTCATGAGTCTTTCCTTTCCAACCGATTCCACGGAGTGGCGAAGCGGGATAAACGAGCAATGGACAATAGGCGACCGGTTCCTCTCCGGAAGCGGCAACGACGGGGAATGGGTCATGTTCTGGGCCCGATTCCCCATAATCCTTGTCGCACTTCTGCTCGGATTCCTCATATACCGCTTCACCAAGGAACTCGCGGGTACCGTCGCCGGGCTGTTCGCGCTACTTATGTATGTCGCTGATCCGAACGTAATCGCGCACGGACACTACGTCACGACAGACCTCGGCATCGCAGCCGCCATTTTCCTCGCCCTTATCTTCTTTCTCAGGTTCCTCCGGACTCCGGATCCGAAGAACACGTTTCTCTTCGGTATCTTCCTCGGAATCGCGCAGCTGACGAAGTTCTCTGCGGTTCTCCTTTTCCCTTATATCGCCCTCGTCATACTCATCTATGCGCTTACCCGTCCGAAGCCGGATAAGATCCATACGTCGCGTTTCGCCTTCTCCATGAAGCAACTGTTCTCGTACATCCTGCTCTACATCGCCGCGATCATCATCTGTTTCATAGTCGTTTGGGCCCTATATTTCCTCAACACAATAAATGAACCCGGCACGAAGATCGCCGAGAACGCACAATTCGTCTTCTCGCAGGACAATCTGGCCGCACAGTTCGCCGCCTCCACGGTCACGACACTGTCCGGTTCAATCTTCGGTAAACCGTTCGCGCAGTATCTCCTCGGAGTTTTCATGGTATTCGCACGCGTCGCAGGCGGCAATACGCATTACTTCCTCGGCGAGGTCACGAACCAGGCAAGTCCCTGGTATTTCCCTGTCGTCTTCATGACCAAGGAGACGATTCCTTTTCTGTTCCTTCTCTTCTCCACCGCGACGTACACCCTCTTCCGTATCGGGAGATCATTCACCGAAACGTCGACTCGGAAATGGCACGCCTTGATCGCGCATTCTTTCCAAACCCATATCTCACAATACGCGATGTTCGGCTTCGCCGCATTCTATGCGATCATAAGCATCACGGGTAACCTCAATATCGGTTTCCGACATCTGTTCCCCATATTACCGTTCCTCTACGTCCTCATCGCGAAAGTCGTATTCGATTTCATGCGCCGAAAGGGGTTCCAAGGAGAACACGCTTCCCGCGCGGCGCTCCTGCTGATCTCCCTCTGGATATTCTTCATACCCGTCCTCACCTACCCTTCCTATCTTTCATATTTCAACGAGGCTTCGGGAAGTCATAAAAACGGATATCAGATCGTCACCGATTCCAACTATGACTGGGGACAGGACCTGAAACGACTCCGCGACTTCACTGACGAATTCAACACCTGCAAATCCCCGACTGCCGACCGTTATACCTGCTCGAAGTTCGATAATATCAGCCAATACCCGAAAATCGACAAGATACGCATGGCATATTTCGGCGGGGCTGATCCGGCATACTACCTCGGCGACAAGTACGTGCAGTGGTATGCCGATTGGGGTCGTCGGTCCGGATGGCAGGCCATCTCGGTCAATTCTTGGCAGGAAAGCCTGTACCAAGCCAATCCGACCGGAAGGGAAACCTACCAGTGGATCATAGACGGCGACTATCCTATAGCCTGGCGTGCCGGGGACTCCATCCTCGTCTATTACATTCCGAGGAGTGAAGATACGCAACGGTAGACCACTGTCCCTCAAGCAAAACGGATTCCTGCAAGAGTTCGTTTTACTTTCCGCCGGAACGTATCCGACTCCTGGAAACTCGATAGATACGATATCAACGTTGGACATTTCGTAAATAAAAAGATGGAGCAACGCTCCATCCAGAATATTCGACTTCATCGGGTCGGATTCCCCCATACGATCGCGAATCATGTCAGCCCATTTTTTCTTCCATTCGCTTCAGCGATTTCCGGACTTTGTCCAGTTGTCTCTTTAGAAAAGTGCTGCCCTTCCATTGCCGTACTCCGTCCGAAAAAGCCAGATAACCCGCGCGGGCGAATATAACTATCAGAACGACAGCTAACAGGAAGTAAATGAAAGCCAGCATATGGTTGACACCCCACACGTACGAGTAACCGACGAGGAACAGACACACAACGAAGGTATACAGTGATCCCCATGCGAAACTCCTGCATGCCGCCAGTCTTATACTCAGGACGGCGCGCCATGAAAGTAAACCGAGTTGTCGGGAAGATGGGATCGGCAACTCTTCACTACTGGGCTTCTCCGGATCTTTCGATGGGCCCGATGAATCGACGCTCTGTTTATTCATTATTACCTCCGATATTGATGGTTATTCAAGGGCAGTATCGCAACGTTATGATATTTCCCCGCTCTCGTCAATGATCTGTCGATTCATACCGAACGAGGTCGATTTCAAGACCCTGTCTTATCCCGATCGCGACGTTTAGGTACATTTCCTGAATTGACCTTGTCATCCGAGCACTTTTGACAAGATGCCGTTTTCGCGATACGATACATGGTCACTTTATGCTCTTTTACAATTTCCCGATCCGCTTTCCATATTTCGCGGAAAACGGGAGGAATGACGAGAACGTCATAAACGATACGATCCTGACAATTTTCATACCTGACATAACAGAACATTAATAACAAAAGGAGGACGACTATGCGAAAAAAACGGAAAGCGACCGTACGCGACATCATCAATCCCGCAACCGGAAAACCGGATCTGACCGGAGCCATGCGTCACGCAGTCGAAAAGTTGAACAGGGAAACGGACCTCGGCGATGGCACCGTATACCATACGCTTCACGGATCGATGACTGAACGCCTCAAGATATTCGGCTTCCTTGGCACCCACCTTCCAACTTTCCTGCTTCTGACGCAGGAGATCGGTGTCTTGCGTCTCCTTCGGGAAGGCAAGAAAACAATCTGGCAGGTATGCAGCATCGATCTTTTCGACGGCTTTCTGTCGCCGCCGGAAATGGTCATCGAGCGGGCGATTCTGAAGGTCGGACATCGTCATCGTTCGAACACAAACACCCCTCGTGACAACAAGCCCGATGAGGCACCGTCACCACTCGGTCCGAAGACTCTCGAGGCAGTCGCCAAGATAATCGCCGAAAACGATCGGCTAAAACTGGAAGGATCGCAAATCCGGGAAGAAATCAACAGGCTCCGGGAAGAGGCGGGCGCAGGCAAGCAGGACGAAAAACTTGCACGGATGGTCAGAAAGCTGACCGAAGGAACCTGAACCTTCCATGGAAAGTGACAACGAAACGAGCCGGGCGTCATCGACCCCGGCTTTTTTATTTTCACCGACGATTCGACCGGCTCGCATCCTATCCGTATCGAGCACGTTCGCTACCGATCCGGTTGCACGTTTTTCGCCTGATGGTACGATAGAGATGAGCCGACGGTTTCCATAACAGATAATACAAACCGATGAAAAAGTCATATCTGATGATCGACGAAGAAGCGGTCTCTTGGCTGCTGCTAACCGTCATCGTGCTGGCCGGATTGGCATTCCGTCTTTCACCGATGCTCTGGACCCGGGACTTCTGGTATGACGAAGCATTCACCGGCGTCCTACTCAAAAGCCCATGGGGAGAGATGAACCGGATGATCTTCGCCGACGTGCATCCTCCGCTTTATTACTGGCTGGCCAAGCCGATCGCGTCGCTCTTCGGTTATTCCCCATTCGGCATCCGCCTGCTTTCGGTATTCGCAAGTATGGCCGGACTGCTTTCGATCAATTGGATCGGTAAGAAAATGTTTTCCTGGCAAACGGGCCTCATGGCATCGATTTTTTTCGCTTTCTCCCCTTTCGCGATCCAATACGCGCAGGAAGCACGCATGTACGCCGTGTTCGGGCTGTTCATGCTCTGGTCCGCGTGGTTCTTCTACCGAGCCCTTTCCGAGAACCGTACGCGGGATTGGGTGCTCTGGGGCATATTCGGGGGGCTGTCATTTTTGACACACTACCTGTCATTGTTCTTCTTCCTTACCTTTTATGGCGTATTCGTCGCATGGCGTATCGTCTTCGATCGGAAAAACAAATGGGCGGCATTTCTCGGAGAACGGGGTTTCTGGATCGGAACGGGGACGATACTCATATTCTTCCTCGCCTGGGTCAAGATCTTCATCGCTCACATGATGAAGGGCAATCTCGGATGGATCGATCCGACCTATCTCTCCACGCTCCCGTCCACCCTGCAGATCTTCCTATTCGGCCATCCTCCGGGAACCGGCGGGATGCCGTCCTCGAACGCGTTCCGTTATTTCTTCGACGGTTCAACCGCGGGGTTGCTCCTGATGGTCCTTGTCGCGGTCCTTATCGCGCTGAACTGGAAGAACGATCGTAAGCGTAAGGAATCATTGTTCCTCTCGGGCATGTCGTTCGGAGTGATGATACTTCTCATCGTCCTCTCCCACCTCGATATCAAGCTCTACGTCGCACGCTATTTCATGCCGGTTGCGATGATGATGTATATTCTCCTTTCAGGATCGATCCTGACCGCCTTCGGAGAAAAAAGGGGCATTTATTGGACCGCATTCGTCTTCCTTTCGATGATCCTCCTACTAAAACCGATTCCCTACGATACCGACTGGAATCAGATATCCGAGCTCAGGAAATCAGGAGACCTCGGAAGCGGCATCATCATCGCCTCGGACGCTTTCGCTTATTCAACGGCACGATACTATTTCGGCGAGGATGCCGTACGTTACTATAACAAGAACAACCCCCAAGAAGATTTCTCCGGATGGGTGATTGTCGGAAACGAGAACCGGATAGGAAGTACGGATTCCTTGGAAAAAATACAAGGGGGTAACATCGTCGACCAGACCTGCGATTGGTCCGGATTGAGGCTGAAAGAGATTGCTCGGACAAGAAGGCTTTCTGTCTGCCGGATCGAGCCGTAGAAATTGGAAAACCCGCCGCTATCGGCGGGTTTTCCTCATCACTTTCGAAGAGCGCCGTCAGGTCACTTTTTTTTCGCCTTATCTTCCCGTTTCGTTTCAGGCACGGGATCTGCGGTCTGTTCCTGCTGCATGCTCTCCCCATCCTGAGCAGACCCTTCATTCCGGTAAGCCACAAACGCTCGTCCGTCGGTCCGGAGATCTACATATCGAAGACTCGACCGCTTTTCCTCAGGAATCTCTTTCTCCAAAACAAGACGGAGCGTGCGAACCGTCTTTACGGGATCCCTATCGATCGACACCATGATATCCCACCCGGCTTCCGTCGTGAAACGGAGTTCGTTTGATACGCGTGCGGGTGTCGTGGCCGTAGTCCGAAGCGAAATACCGGCTTCCCCTTCTATCCCCTCTTCCGTCCGAAGAACGGCATCGGGATATCCGCTACCGAACAACTTATCACCGATTTTGACAGGCCGGTTACCTTCATCCTCTACGCGAAGTATGAACGGGTCGTTTTCAGGAAGATACGCAAACGCGGCATCGGTCGCTTTTCCGTCACGATCAGGCAGGAAACAATCACCCGAACAGAACAAGAAGATGCGACTCCGTTCGGAAACGATGATGTCAATCTCGTTCGGGAACCGTTTCACGATCCGGACCGAAGAAAGCTTAGGAAACCTGCGAAGGATATCTTCCGAAAGCTCATCCTGCCGAAGAAGGAAAAAATTATCAAGAGGAATGAACGACAATGTCTTCCTTGCGAGCTCCTCACGGACAAATCCGGACAACCTGTCTTCGGGAATATCCCGAAGACCGGACACGGAAACCACCGTCAATCGGTCAAATTCCGAAAAGAGGAGCGTGTAGGTCAAAATCCCGAAGAAAACTACCCACAAGACGGCAACCCACCAAGGGAACCCGTAAGGCTCCGCGGTCCGTTTCGGACGTTTTTTCTTTTTTTCTTCGAGAAACGCCTCCCGGAACATACTGTTCCGGTTCGAATCCCGGCTCGGTTTCCTCTTCTTTTTATTTTTGAACATACGCTACAGGGAGACGAGAAAAAGCCGGTCGATCGCGAGCCGCGGATTCGCATTCGTCTCACGGAGCGTCCTGACCGTCCCTTCGACCTCTTCAAGAAAGCGGAACGCGGACGAAAGCTTGCCCGCATCCGACTCGTTTCTTTTCATGAACCGGAGACCGGATACCCACCATTCCAAAAGGCACACCGCCTCGGGAACCGATTCGGATATCTTCTCGGAGAGGGAAAGTCGCTCGGCCATGGAGAGCGAGGAAATCCTGAAGAGCGAACGCAGATTGTCGCGTCGCGCAGCAAAACGTACCGGATCCGCGAGAGCCCCGAACACGATACCCGGCCGGCCGAGCGACAAAAAAAACGGTTCCACATCGATAGGAGCGTCCATCCCGAACGCCGATTCCATTCCGGATCGTATGACCGCCTCCGGAACAAGCGTAAGCGGGACGCGGAATGAGCGGGAACGGATTGTCTCGCGAATGGCTCCCGGCCGGGACGAGACAAGAATCAGTACCGAGGTCCCGTTCGGCTCCTCGAGCGGTTTCAATATCGCGTTCTGTGCCGATTCACTCATCGCGTCTGCGTCATCTATCATAAGAACACGTCTTGGAGCTTCAGCCGGAAACCGACTCAGAAACTTCGCCGCCTCGCGCACCTCACCAACCTGGATGCCGGCCTTTCCGCCTTCTTTCGACGATGACGGCCGTATCAGTCGGAAATCCTGTTTCCCTGACGCATCTTCTCCCGGAATCCCGAGTAATCCGGAGGCGAACTCGAGTGCGACCAAAGATTTTCCGATACCTTCCGGACCGGAAAACAGAAACGCATGATGAGGCAAACCGGCGGAAACTATTTTTCCGAGAAATTCCCTCTGCCGATCATGTCCGATGATATTCATACCCGTTCAGTGTCCGAACCGGCACCGGCGAGAACCTTCCGCCATTCCGACAGGAACCGTTCCTCGGAAAAACGTTCCCGTGTCGCTTCCAGATCGATATGATACGCGTCATTTCCACGATCAATGAACATCCGTACGGCCGCCGCGATCACTTCCGGCGTCGCCGCACGGAAAAATTCCCCGGTCTTCCTTTCCTTGATCACCTCAAGCGATCCTCCCTGATCAAGAGAGATGACCGGCGTCCCGAATGAGATCGCTTCCGCGGCCGCTAGTCCGAAATCCTCTTCCGACGGGACGATGACCGCTCTGGCCCGCACATAAAGCGAAGCGAGCGTCGCGTCATCGACGGCTCCCTCGAACCGTACCGACTTTCCGGCATGACGTTCGAGCCGTGCCCGCTCCCGTCCCTCCCCGACGATACGCAGGGGAAGCCCGAGCTTGTCGAACGCATCCATCGCCGCATCCACTCCCTTGCTCTCAGTCAGTCTCGCGACGATAAGAAAGAAGTCTTCCCGAGAATCAGACCCGGGAACTCCCGGAAACCGACCCGCCAAAGCGACCGGTGGCAGGATGACCGCCGATTCCCGGCGATAGTATTTGGAAACACGTGCTCGCGTATATTCGGAATTGGAAACCAACATGTCCGGTCGCTCGGCCGCCTCCCGGTCCCACACTCGGAGGTAGGAAAGAAGCAACCTCCCGAAAAATCGACGACCTATTCCGGCCCTGACGATATCGAAGTACCGTTCGTTCGCGTCCCACAGATACCGCATCGGCGAGTGAAGGTAGGCGATATGCGTCGTTCGAAGCCGCGTCACGATGCCCTTTGACCAGGCTCCGGACGACGAAATGACGGTATCGAAATCACGGAAGTCCATCGACTCTGCGGCGACCGCAAAAAAAGGAAGTAACCAACGGTACCGCTTCCGTACGAATCGCGGCATTTTTTGGAGAAACGATGTCCGGATGTCTCTTTCCGGAAATCGTTCGCGAACGATCCTTTCATCCGCAAGCAACACGAATATCGGCGCCTTCGGATCGAGTTTAATAAGACTCTCAAGCACGCGCTCGGCACCGCCGTACGAAACGAGAAAATCATGAACGAAGGCTATCCCTCTTTTCGGCTCTTGACTCTTATCCATAGAATTGCTATCGTCGCCGGTTACCTTTCAGTCGATTTAACAACCAACAAGCACGGAGGAAACATGATATTCCGCATTCGCTTCAATATCCCTTCCCTCGGCATCCAGAAGAAAGACTCCGAGGCGGTCATCATTTCAACACTCGCGAGCGCCGCTCTCTACTTCTCGATTCATGGTCTCTGCGGGACGGCATCGGCGGCAGGATTCACATTCTGTCTGTTCACGTCCCTCCTGATGATCCTTCTGCCGGAGGATGAGGAACCCGGTCTGGCACAGGCGTTCCGTGCGATCAAATCCACCCTGTCCGGCGCAGTCTTCTATTTCGCGTTGAACGAACTGGGGCTGGTCGGATGGAGGATATTCTTCCTCATGATCGTCTTTGTGCTTGCCTCGGTCTCGATCTTTCTCAAAAGAAAAATCGTTGTCGATTCGGAAATCTAAAAAAGGAAACTATCCCACACGGTCGCGGACCATTCGTCCGCTTCCGTATTTTTTTTACCTCAGAAGAAGATCGGAAATCTCTTCCGAACACTTCTCCCATCCGAACCGTTTCACATTTTCCCGGCCTTTGACTATTATACCATCCCGCAACCCTGGATTGGAAAGAATATCCCAGGTACGATCAGCGATCGATTCGACCGACATCGGATCGGTGTAGAGAGCCCCCATACCGCCGATTTCCGGAAGAGAGGAAATACGGGATGTCACGACCGGTACGCCGGCTGCCTGAGCTTCGACCACGGGCAGTCCGAAACCCTCGTAAAGCGACGGGAACAGGAAAACATCGGCATTCCGAAGCAATTCTACCTTCTTTTTTTCGCTCACGTATCCCGTCTCGACGATTTCCCCCCGGTATCCCGATACCTCGATAGCTTGTTTTATGTCCGCATACCCGTAACCTTTTTTTCCGGCCAATATAAGCCTATGCGGTATGCCGTGCGATCCCTTAAGGATTCCGAACGCTTCGACGATTCTCGATATGTTCTTCCTCTCCTCGATCCGTCCAATGAACAGAAGATAAGGTTTTTCAATCTCCGACTCCCGGCTTTCGACATATTGCCGCCGTTCCGGTTTCCCCTCGTACACGACCCGTATCTTTTCCTCCGACACCCCGTAGAGTCGTATAAGATCGCGTTTCGTATTCTCGGAAACGGAAATTATCCCCATTGCCGCGCGACATGAGAACCTTATAACGGAACGCATATAGATCCGTTCCCAAAAGGAATAGCTTCCCTTTGAAAATTCATACTCGAGCCCGTGGACAGTCACGAAAGAACGCGTCGGGTGGATCAGCGGGACGGTATGCGCCGGTACGAAGAGGATATCGGGACTATGCAACAGCATCTCGATCGAGAGACGTACATGCGTCCAGAACCTCGGTGCCCAAAGACCTCGTACCGACCAGGATGCCGGAAGATCCATATCGATATCGGGCAGTATTACCGAGATTTTCAAACCCTGAAACAGGTATCTTTTCCGTACATACAAAACGACCCGCTCATTCCGAAGGGGCCCGCGCAGGTGCGATATGACCTGTTTCGCGTATTCCTCTATGCCCGTCCTGTTCCTGAGAAACGCCCGGGATGCGTCGATGCCGATTACCATATCAGTCAGCAATTAGCGGATAACAGACGCAACGGAATTGTACGGTTTATCGCCGTATCGATAACCATGCCTTAATTCGTTCACCGGACGATGCTAGAAATCATATCCCGTACCCTGTCCGCCATCTGCTCCCGCTATCCGTTACGCTACTTCCCCATCATTATACTCCGTTTGTACGCTTCGAGATTTTCAAGCACGATACCGGTTCCGCGCGCTACACAAAATGCCGGATCATCCGCGACGTAACACGGTACGCCTATTGTCTTGCTGATCAACTGGTCGAGATACCGGAGCTGGGACGTTCCGCCGGACAAAACCATTCCCTTGTCCATGATATCGGCGGACAGTTCGGGCGGCGTCTCCTGCAGGACCTGCTTCACGACATTGATGATTTCACGGAGTTCGTCCTGAATCGCTTCCGTCACCTCGTTCGATGAGATAGTGACCGTCTTCGGCAACCCTCCCATCAGGTCGCGCCCGCGGATTTCCATGTGATCCTCCTTCACCTGCGCGATAGCGGAGCCGATACCGATCTTGAGTTCCTCAGCCATACGCTCCCCGATCGCGAGACTATACTTCCGTTTGATGTAATCGGAAATGGCGAGATCGATACGGTTGCCACCGACCCGCGCGGATGCCGACGAGACGACACCGCCGAGCGAAATGACCGCGATCTCCGAGGTCCCCCCTCCGATATTGATGATCATGTTTCCTTGCGCCGTGTGAATCGGGATACCGGCACCGATCGCCGCGAGAATCGGTTCCCTGACGACATAAGCCGATTTCGCTCCGGCCTTTCCGGCGGCATCGATAACCGCACGCCGTTCGGTGGAAGTGACCCCGGCTGGGATCGACAACACCACTTCCGGACGGAACAAGTGAAATTTCCCGCTCGCCTTCTGGATGAAATACCGGAGCATCGCCTCGGTCACGCGATAATCGGCGATCGCCCCGTCACGAAGCGGACGGGAAGCGACGATGGAATCGGGAGTACGCCCGAGCATCTCCTTGGCCTCATTGCCGACCGCGAGCACCTTGTTCTCGAATACGGATACGGCCACCACAGAGGGCTCGTTTATGACAATCCCCTGACCGGGTACGAAGACGAGCGTGTTCGCCGTACCGAGGTCTATGCCGATTTTCCGTACGAATGGATTCATAGAAAAACGAGGTAAATAAATCAAAAGAAAATACCCGTATCCCGCATTACGGGACTTTCAGATTTTGTTTTGATGTTTTCTTTGTTTTATTCGTCGATTCGGCGTATGTCGGCCCCGAGCGCCTGCAGACGTTCCTCTATCCGCTCGTATCCGCGGTCCACCTGATAGATGTCCTCTATGACGGTCTTTCCCTCCGCCACGAGCGCGGCGATGATAAGCGCGGCACCGGCACGAAGATCGAAACTCCGGATAGCAGTGCCGCGCAGCTTCGCCGGGCCACGAAAAAGCACCTGGTGCGGATTGAGCACGATTGCCGAAGCCCGCATTTTCTCCAGTTCCGCGACGTAATTGAAGCGACCTTCGAACACCGTATCGAAAAGGAGGGTCTCGCCGTCGGCAAGCGCCGCGAGAACGCCAAACGGCGCCTGAACGTCCGACGGTATGCCCGGATACGTTCGCGTATCGATCTTCGTCACCGCGACGAGTCTTTCCGCCGGGATAACCGTTATGGATTCTCCTTCGACACGAAAGTCCGCTCCGAACTCGCGAAGTTTCTCGAGCACTATATCAAGATGCTCCTCGTGCGCGTTTCGCACCATTATCGGACTCCCCGTCGCGACCCCGAGAATAAGGAAGGTCGCTGCCTCGTTCGCGTCCGATATGACCGCATGTTCCGCACCGGAAAGATGTTTCACGCCCTCAATCTCGATCACGTGCGTCCCGAGACCGGATACCTTCGCGCCCATCTTTGCAAGGAATCTCCCGAGATCCTCGACGTGCGGCTCGGCGGCCGCTACGCGTATGGTCGTCTTCCCCGGCATACCGGCAGCCAACATCATCGCGTTTTCGGTAGCCGTTACGGACATTTCGCGAAGTGCTATGACGCCGGACTTCCGCCCCGACGAGTCGATGACGTATTCCTTGCCATCCGCGGAAACCGAAACGTCGACGCCGAGTTTTTTCAGTGCATCAAAATGAGTTCCGATCGGTCGCGCACCGATCACGCATCCGCCCGGATGAGCCAGCGTAAACCGTTCAAAACGGGCCGAGAGCGACCCGAGCAAAAGTATCGAGGACCGGATCTGTTTCACCGGCACAGTGTCCATCCGGGACGGATCCACGTCTTTCGGGGTAATGACGACGGTCCGATCATCCCGCCATTCGACCGTTACGCCCATGCTCTTGAGGATTTCGATAAGGCGAAACACATCCTCGATGCGCGGGACATTACCGATGACGCTCGTTTCGGTCGAAAGAAGGGTTGCTGCCAAAATCGGCAGTGCCGCGTTCTTCGATCCGCGAACATCTATGGCTCCGGAAAGCCGCTTTCCGCCTTCGATTTCGAATCGTTCCATGACTGCCATTCTAGCTTACATACCCTTTTCAGGCAAGAAAACCCACCCGGATCGCCCGGGTGCTCACACATTCAAAATCGCATTCCGCGAAGAATATGTTCGTACGACTTTTTGAACAGATATCTTCGATTTCGTGCGAAAAACGAATGACGGCGGAAAAAGAAACGGATACGGGCATGCCGTTTCAATTCTTGAGACAACGAACAGAAAGAGCATACGACTTATAATCGGATCCGTACGCCCGGCGGATCTTCGCGGATCCGGAATCAAGATATCGAAACCACGTTTCGTTTCCGTTTCGATCGGAAGTCCACAGGTAGGTATTCGAGCCACGTCCGCCGAAACCGCCGCTTGCATTCCGCGAACCCGGCAGTAGAGCCGTAAAACCGGAAGAATTATTACCACCGGAAGTCAACGTGGAAAGGGCCGCTCCTTCGACCGTTCCGCGATCTCCGCCGGTAGTCGTATCCAATGGGAAATCGGTAAGACAGGTTCCCGATTTGCAAAGCGCCCTTTCCAGGTTGGTGAACTCGTCATGAGTCGGAATATGCCATCCCGAAGGACATATTCCCTGAGCCCCGGAAGATGTCGAGCCATGCATCGCGGCACCCCACTGATACACGTACCCCAGACTTCCGACAGTCGACTCTTCAATCGTATTCTGCACGTTCGGCGGAAAAGCATAGTACGCGTGATCGGTTCCGTCCCATGTGGCCCCGTTCGGGCCCCGATTGATCGCCGAACCGTCGGGATATTTGGTTGTCTTCATGTTCTGCTTCATCCAGCATTGTGTTCCGATCGTGACCGTATCGTACGTGTTATTGTCCTCGTCCTTTACGGATATCGTGGTTCCGCAACCGACAGGCTTCACCGCCACCTGCACGGCGCGGGTCGTCCCCTGCGATGTTCCCTCTGACTTGATCGACGTCACGTTGCTGCTCGGACCGGAACAGTCCGTAAGACGGACCCCGTCAACGTCGTAGAACCGGACCGTCCAACCGGCATTTTGATTTTTCACCGTCCCATCGACACAAGAAAGTCCGAGATTACTCGCGACCGTCGCGATAGTATCCGGACCTTTCTGATACAGTTGATACAGGATCATATCGGCACCCGAATCGGCGACCTGAAAGGAGTGGGTCGAATCACCCGTGGATAATGCTGATTTTTCCTGAAACACCGCCGACGAGAGGAGCGTAAGCGAGGTCACCAACATGACCGAAAGAATGATGAGCGAGAAAACAAGTACGGATCCTTCCTTTCGGACCCTGAACAGCGATGATTTCTTCATATTGATTTTTCCGATGGGTACGGTTCCATGAATATCTTACCATTGCTTAGACATTATACCACTATTCTTACATGAAATCGGCGCCGTTCCCGGGAATATGCCCCCGGGGAAAGAAAATGATCCCGCTCGCTTCCCGTCGGAATCAGATATAGTCCCGCCAAACGAGCCGTAGGGAATTCAATAAAAAAAAGAAAAGCCCCCATCGGGGCATTCTTTTATGTTTTTTTTCCGGGACGCACGAGGCGCGACCGGACTGAAGGGAGGAGGATTCATCCCTATTCAAGGTTTCCGGAAACCAGTTCCGGATATTTGTGTTTTTTTTCGTTTTTGTTTTTTTCAAGGTACGTTCCGTTTTTCGACGGAGGAGGAGATTCCCGCATATCGGAATCCTCTCCCCCGCGGGAAAGCGGGTGGGAATCCTACGAGGGAAACACCCCTTCCTCGTATTCCCTGGAAGCGAGCAGGCGTATCGAGACAGTGACGGCGAGCACCTGCAGGAGAGAGAACGAGAAGAGAGCAAGTATCTCGGCCATTCCGTTCCGTTCATCCAACGATTGCGCCCACAGCGTCACGGTCTGCCGGATCCTGGTCGGAACATTCGCTACCGTGAGGGCGATTCGCCCCACAGAACCCTTGTCTTCGGAGACTCCGGACACTGTCGGTGGCATGTCTCCCCGACACAGGGCGACAGCTGTATCCTTCGCGGAAGACAGTTCCGTCTCATCTCCGCGCAAAGTTCCAAACGACTGAACCACGAGTATAGTCTCTCGTCCCTCCATGAACACTTTTTTCTCCGCCATTCCGATTTCGCGAAACCTCGGATCTAGAATGTTCTGACAATGCTTCTCGCTTTCCATCCACGCCTTATGTTCCGCTTCGGGATCGTTGAAGTGTATCGCGAGATTCTCACCGGCATACCGATAATCGTAACCGGCATCATCGAGGAACGACCACGGGGTTTTTCCTTCGGGCGAGGTATGGGCGAAATATTTTTTCGACTCCATGTCCTGAAGTTTCTTCGTCGCGGCGCGTGCAAGCGTCTCATTCGGAATCAGCGCCGGAAGACCCCTCGATTCGCGCTCCTTGTTCACGAGTGACATGGCCTTGTCCGCCCACGGGGAATCATTCCCCGCCGCGAGTACCGGACACATCGGGAGTAGGATGACCGCTATGATGATTGGGAGAAAAATCCGCTTCATAATTGGGTTTTCGTGTTTGTATCCCGGAAAAGGGAAAACGGCTGTTTCACCCGTGAAACACCCGTTATGGAACCTTTCTGTTACCATTATAGCACGAAAAAGACCGGCAGTCAACGACACCGGCCCGGAAAATTCCTCTCGCCGATATGCTATTCCGAAATCGTTTCGCGCTTCCGCTTCATATAATCGTATGCCGAAAGCGCGGCGACCGCACCCTGTCCGGCAGAGATACCGTTCTGCCGATACGGCATATCGGTTACGTCGCCTGCTGCAAAGATTCCCGGACACGAGGTTTCCATATTCCGGGCGTTCGTGATTATTTCTCCACGTGAATTCCGTTCAACAATCCCGGTTGCCAGTTCCGAATTCGGTACCATTCCGATCTCGACGAACACGCCGTCAACGGTGATCTCTCTGATTTCACCGGTCTCTTTCTCTTCATAACGGAGTCCTTCGACACGTTTGCTTCCGAAGATTTCCCGCATCCTCGTAGAATAGATAACTGAGACCTTTCCCGACGAGAGAATCCTTTCCTGGAGTACCGCGTCACCGGTAAGCTCCGCGACATCGGTAATGAGAACGATCTCTGTCGCGTATGGCAACAGGTCTTCGACCGCCTCAAGCCCGCAATTTCCCCCGCCGATAACCGCGACCCTCTTTCCCTTGAAAAACGGGGCGTCGCATGTCGAGCAATAGGCAACGCCCTTGCCGTCGAATTCCGTTTCGCCGGGCACCCCGAGATGTCGGTGCCGGACGCCGGTTGCGATGATGACCGTTCCGGCTTCATATCGGCTACCGTTTCCGATCGTCACGGAATATACCCCTTCGGCCGATTCTATACTCTTCACGATTTCATCCGTGACTATCCTGATCCCCTCCTGTGCGCGGAGATGCTTCTCGAACGATTGCGCAAGTTCCCATCCGGAGATAGTGACTATACCGAGCCAGTTCTCGACGGTCGCGGAAACCATGGAAGAGCCCCCGATCGCCTTGGCGATAAGAAGGGTCTTCATTTTTTTTCTCGCGGCGTAGATGCCGGCCGAGATACCCGCCGGACCGCCGCCGATGATGATGATATCGAAATCCATAGCGTTGATATTTTTATTCATAATGACAGAAGGGTATCAGCATCGCTTCGTGACGCCGATCTTCTTCACCGCCTCCAGAAATCGTTCTCCCCGATCGAACTCGTTCCTGAAAATTCCGAAGCTCGTGGCCCCCGGGGAAAGCAGGATGACATCTCCGGATTCCGCAAACGACACGGCGGTATCGACGGCTTCTTGCATGGATGAAACAACCGGAAACCGTTCAGAAACGTCTTCATCGGGCAAACGCTTCCGAATCTCGCGAAGCAGACGGTCCGTCGCGGTTCCCTTGAGCAATATCGTCCGTTTCGTATCGGAGACAACGGAATCCGCGAACGATTCGAATGGAAGTTTCTTATCAGTGCCTCCCGCGATCAGTATCGGAGAAGTCGGAAAGGACCGGATAGCGGCGATTGCGGCCTCCGGCACTGTCGCCGCGCTGTCGTTGTAGAAAAAGATGCCGCCAGATTCCCCTGCGAATTCAAGCCGGTGCGGCACGCCGGGAAAAGATCGTAACGCGGTCGCGATCTTTTTAGCCGGAACACCATGCACGAGTGCCGCTGCTGCGGCCGCTAACGCGTCAGCAAGATACTGTTCCGAACTATTTTTGAGATCGCTCTTCACGAAGAGGGTCGTTTCCTTCTCATCACGGACGATGACCGCGACGTCGCCCCGAAAAAAAACACCTTTAGGCAAAGGCTGAGCCGTAGCGGAGACCCGGATAACTTCGGATACCGTCTCTCCTTCCGATAACTCGACCTGGTCCCCGATGATCAAGATATCTCCTCGCTTCTGATAGCGGTAGATGAAGTTCTTATCCTTCCGATACGACTTCATGTCCCGGTAATAATTGAGATGATCGGGAAAAAAGTTCGTAAAAACGGCGATATGCGGACTTCTCTTCACAGTGGCGAGCCCCGAAAGACGCCAACTCGAAAGCTCGAAAACAATCGTATCCTTCGGACGGATTTTTCCGAGTGAACCGAGTACTGGCACCTGACTCACACCGACAGGAACGACCCCGTGTCCGGTTTCCCTTAGTATATGAGCGATCATGCTCGCGGTCGTGGTCTTTCCCTTCGTTCCGGTAATCCCGATGATCGGATTTCCGCAGTTCTCGAAAAAGATTCCGGAGTCGGACTCGACCGGTATACCCTTCGAGAGCGCGAGTCGGACATACTCATTGGACCACTGGATGCCCGGATTCTTAACGACCAGATCCGTACGGATGAAATCCTCACGGCGATGTTGCCCAAGTACGAAAGTGATGTTCTTGAAAGCCGAAAGTCGCTTTATGGACGGCATGAGATCTTCACGTTTTTTCGCATCGGTCACTATGATCTCCCTCACTCCGGCATGTTCCAGAAACTCGACCGTCCCGACCCCGCCCTCATTGAGGCCGAGTCCGAAAACGGTCACGCGTTTCCCTTTCAGTTCTGATTTCTTCATACGCAGCTATAAACGCAAACCCCGACGAATCGGGGTCGTCCACTGACATCCTCAGATTATCGCCTTATCGGAAAGAAAACGACGGGCCCCGTTTCCGACTCCGTATCACCTCGCCTGAACGGGAACCGGACCATACGCCTCCTTCCGCAGCCACCGATCCGTTTACCAGAACAAGTTTGATACCGTCCGGATAGCGGTAGGGATCCTCCATCGTCGCCTTGTCCGCGATCGTCTCGGGATCGAACACGACTATATCAGCATGAAAACCTTCTTGCAAGAGACCCCGTTCCTGTATAAGGAATTTGGCCGCCGGCTTACCGGTCATCTTATGAACTGCTTCCTCCCATGAGAGAAGCTTCCTGTCGCGCACATACCGTGAAAAAATTCTCGGGAATGTTCCGAAGTTACGAGGATGAACACGGTCACCCGTCGAATCATGCTCCTTCGGATACCCGACACCGTTCGAGCTGATGATAGAAAACGGGTCTTGGATCGCCTTGTCGACATTGCGATCACTCAGTACTTCGAGTGAGACTATTGCCCGACCTTCGCTCGCCAACAGGATATCCAATACCACTTCTTCCGGAGCGACTCCCTGTGAGTCTGCCATCTCCTTCACGGTCTTCTGGGCTACCATACTGGAAAGCGTCGAGACCGAAATCACCATACTCGAGTAATCGTATTCGTTTGCCTTCATGTCGCGGATGACGGACTGTCTGACCTTGAAATCCTTGAGACGGTGCAACATCGTTTTCCGACCGCTTTCCGTGACCCAATCCGGGAGTAGCGTGTACAGCACCGAACCGCTCGAGGTGTACGGATACACATCGAAACTTATATCGAGACCGTCCGTCGCCGCATTCCTTATCGCGAGAAGCGCTTCCTCGAAGAGATGCCAGTTTCGTTTACCGACCGATTTCAGATGTGAGATATGAAGGGGCACACCCGCTTCCTTGGCGGAAGCGATGGCCTCGCCGACCGCATCAAGCAGATTCTCCCCCTCATCTCTGAGGTAGGTCGCGTAGACCGCTTTCTCCTTGGCTACGGACCCCAACAGATCCATCAGCTCGTCACGTTCCGCGAGTCGGGCATGCGTATATTTGAGCCCGGTCGACAGACCGATGGAACCGTCGCGAAGCGCCTGATCAAGCAGACGTTTCATCTTCTCGATATCCATCTTCTCCGGCTTTTTCGTGGGACTCTTGAGTACGCTGCGACGGATTGTGCCATGCCCGGTAAGCGTCGCGAAGTTCACCGATAGCGGCCGCTTCTCGATCTCGGCAAGCAACTCACTCATCGCCAACCAGTTGAAGTTGACTTTTCCCACGTCGGTCCACTTCTGAATCGCGAGGATGTCCTCAGGCTGTGTCAACGGGGCAAGCGACGCCCCTGAGTTCCCTCCGATAATCGTCGTCACTCCCTGCAGAAGCATACCGGGCAATCCCGGGCTGCGGAACATCTCCCAGTAGGTATCCGAATGATTGTTCACGTCGATGAATCCCGGCGAAACATAGCATCCGGTCGCGTCGATGACCCGTTCGGCGGTCTCCGATGACAGATCCCCGATCTTCGCGATCTTTTCCTCTTTCACGGCGACATCGGCCTGAAACATCGGAGTTCCGGATCCGTCTATCACAGTGCCGTTCTTGATGAGGATATCGTACATAGGATGCGAAGTGGAAAGTGAAACAAGAAATCGGTCACGAAGAAATCAGATTTCCTCCGCGAGTTCGACGAGGCGATTCGAATACCCCCATTCATTGTCGTACCATGCCATGACCTTCACGAGATCGCCGTCCACGACCTTGGTGAGCGAGAGATCGACGATACTCGAGTAAGGATTACCGATGAAATCCGACGAGACGAGCGGCTCGCGCGTGACGGCAAGCGCCCTGGAATATTCCTTGTCACGGCTCGCTTCCTCGATTACGGCATTCACCTCCTCGGCGGTCGTCTTCTTTCCGACCAGGAACGTGAAGTCGGTCAGCGATGCGACGATGGTAGGCACACGGACAGCGAGTCCGTCGAATTTTCCGTCTATTTCCGGCATAAGACGACTGACCGAGATAGCGGCTCCGGTCGTGGTCGGCACGATATTCTGAGCGGCTGCGCGAGCACGACGAAGATCTTTGTGCGGCCCGTCTTCCAAATTCTGGTCGGCAGTGTAGGAATGAATGGTCGTCATCATCGCTTTCACGATACCGAACTTCGCCGCGATGATCTTCGCGACCGGCGCGATACAATTGGTGGTGCACGACGCGTTAGAGACGATCGGCTCGCCCTTATACTCGCGATCGTTCACGCCGATGAGATAAGTCGGGATCTCGTTCTCCCCTTTCGGTGGCGCCGACAGAACGACTTTCTTCGCTCCTGCCGTGAGGTGCTGGCCGGCGGAATCCCCATCAACGAACCGGCCCGTGCACTCGAGTACGACATCGACGCCGAGATCTTTCCAGGGAAGTTTCTTGGGATCCGGTTCGGCATAGACGGGATAACGTTTCCCATCGACGACAATCGCGCCTTTCTCAGGGGACACCGTACGACGATACATCCCGTACGTGGTATCGTATTTAAGCAGGTGCGCGAGCGTTTCGGCGTCGGTAAGATCATTGATCGCGACGATCTCGGTCCCCTTCCGCTCAAGCGCGATCTTGAATGCGGCCCGTCCGATCCGACCGAATCCGTTGATGGCTATCCGTTTCTTTTCCATATTTTTTTCGTTCTTACCCGTTGTTTATGACTTCCGCCTTTCCGTCGCTCCGATATAATCTGATTTTTCCCTTCACCGCTTCCCGTACCGCATGCATCGCGGGTTCGAGTACACTTCTGATATCCGTCTTATCCCCTTCACCGATCACCTTGGTCAATTCGCCCACGAATGCGAGCTTTATGGCTGTGTCGACATTGAAACACGCGATGCCGATGCCGGAGACTTTTTCCGCACGACCGTCCTCCCAGTCGGATGCCCCGTGCAGAACGAGCGGAACGGAAACCTTCTCCACGATCCTCTTGAGACGATCATAATCCGGCTCCGGACGTTCGGCGGCGAATCCGTGAGCGTTACCTATGGCCACTGCAAGGGTATCGATCCCCGTCTCCTCAACATAACGGGCGGCCTCATCGGGATCGGTCATATAGTCATCCCAATCGACAACGCCGTGCACCTCGGCAAGATACGGCACGTTCCCGAGCTCCCCCTGAACGGAAACTCCCCTTTCATGCGCATACTCCGCGACCTTCCGGGTCGTCCGTACATTGTCGGCGAACGTGTGCCGGGATCCGTCGTACATTACCGAAGGAAAACCTATATCGATGGCGTGTTCAACGATTTCGAAACTCTTGCCGTGATCGAGATGTATCCCGACCGGAATATCACGATGATAGAATTCGGCAAGATTACTGACAAGTTGAAACAACGCCCTTCCACCGGCATAGTCCATCGTCTTCTCGGTGATCTGGATGATGACCGGTGACGAAAGTTCTTCCGCCGCGTCCAGAATCGCTCGGGTCGTCTCGAGATTGACCGTATTGAAAGCTCCGACGGCATAACCTCCTTCTCTCGCTCTTTCCAGAAGTATCTTCGTATTCAATATCATAGTATCGTTCGATCCCTCCGAATTAATCCCTCCCGACATTCACTCCCTTCACTTCTGTGCATCCGGTCTGTAAGCGTCGATGATTTCCGACATCATCGCCAATTCATGCGGTTGGAGACTTTCCCTTCCCACCAGCACTCCGTCCATCGACGGTGCGAAACAGACTTTTTCAAGAAGCGGCACCTTCACGGATCCACCGTACAGGATCGGTATCCTGTCCGCCGTTTCCGGACCATACAGTACGCTGATCGCCTGACGGATAACGGCTCTCGCCTCAAGAATTTCGTCGGTCTCCGGAGTCCGATCGGTTCCGATCGCCCACCTGGGTTCGTATGCTATTATCACCTTTTCGGCTTCCGCGGATGATACGTCGCGAAAAGCTTCGGTGACCTGTCCCGAAACGGCCGCTACCACCCCCCCCTGTTCACGATCCTCGGCCGTTTCCCCAACGCACAATATGGGACGCAAATCCTCTTTTAAGGAGGCCCTTACTTTCCATCCGACTTCCGCATCGGTCTCGTGCGCGTAGAGGCGTCGTTCACTGTGCCCGACGAGGACGAACCCGACCCGAAGGTCACGCAACATACATGGGGAAACCTGTCCGGTATACGATCCCTCTTCTTCCCAGAAAACATCCTGTGCGGCAAGAGAAACCCCGACCGGAAGACTTCTGCCGAACCGTTCGAGATAAACGGACGGCGGTGCGACGATCGTTTCGGTTCCTTTGAGATCCTTACCGGACATCTCCTTCCCGAATGCTTTAAGATATCCTTCAGCCTGTTCGAAAGAGACCGGGTTCATTTTCAGATTTCCGACGAGATATCGTTTCATAATACGCGATTCGGGATAGGTACGAGATCAGGATTCTATGTATCCCCGAAGATATTCGGCCGCGACTTCCGGTTGTATCGTCGAAACCTCGACTCCTGTCGAAAGTTCGAACCCGGCCCAGACGGCGGTCTTCGGCAGGATCTCGATATGCCAACGGTAATACGGGTAATCTTTGCCGTCACACGGCGCGGTATTGAGATAGAAATTGTACGGCGGATCGCCGAGTCCCTTCTTTATCGCGGAAAGGGTCTGCTGCAAGGCTTCAGCGAGAGAGAGCTTCTCCTCGTTCGTGATACGTTCGAAATAAGGATTCGCGGATTTCTTCGGAATGATCCATGTCTCAAACGCTACACGGGACGCAAACGGACAGAACGCGAAGAAATGTTCGTTCTCGAACACGAACCTCGTGCGGGTTTCCGCCTCATAGTCGAGGATGGTCTGGAACACGTTCGAGCGATGATTCTTTCGATACAGTTCGGCGCCGCGGAGCTGAAGATCGATGTACGGCGAAATGATCGGAATCGCCATCAGTTGGGAATGCGGATGCGGTATGGATGCGCCCGCTTCCTTGCCGTGATTATGGAATATCTGTACGTATTTCACGCTCTTCCTCGTCATGAGCGAAAGATAGCGATCCTGGTAGGCATCGATCACTTCGGCTACCTGCCAAAGTGGAAGGTCGGCGATGGACCGTCGAGAATCCCGGGTGATGATGACTTCGTGAAAGCCGACACCGCTCATCGCGAAATACGGCCCTTCGGAAAGATCATGCGGCACCCGTCCGTTCGTGAACGCGGGATACAGATTCGGGATGACGGCGAGACTCCATTCACCGTCCGACCGACGATAGATCAGCACGGGTTCCTTCTGTCCGCTCGCCTGTAGGTCGGAGAACGGATCGGGAGCGTTACGATCGTTCTGAATCCGTTCCTGCGAAGCGAACTCGTCCGGGCGTTTCGCCCGACCGGTCGCGATAACGACCCAGTCTCCCGTTATGATGTCTTGCCGAAGCTCGGACTCCGTTTCACGGGATTCCTTCGGCTTCTTCGGCACATCCGACGTAGCCTTTTCCGTCTTTTTTTCGATCACTTCTATTTTCACGGCTTTTTGTATTCCCTCCTTTTATATCCGTCTCCGGCCCGACTCACAGTTTCTCTTTCAACCGGTACGCCCCGGTACTCAGTCGTACCCGAGTCTTCCAGAGGTCGATCAACACCTGAGTGAATCCGTTCTTGCCGGTAAGCGATACGGTAGACCCTTCCTCGTTCATCCAACGGACCGGCATCTGAGCGACCTTGAAACCGAGTTTCTTTGCAAGCACGATGAGTTCGAAATCGAAACCGAACCGGTCCACGACCATTCGTTTCGCGACCGCGTCGGCCGCCTCTCCCGTAAGCGCCTTGAAACCGCACTGTGTATCCGGAAACCGCCAAAGGCCGAGCACGATCCGAATAAGCCAGTTTCCCATATTTCCCATGACTTCACGATATTTCGGCTGATGAACCTGGATGAACGAATCGGAAAGATCCCGGGAACCGATGACGACCGAATACCCTTTCTCGAATTCCGGCGCGAACGAATCCCAATGCGTGACGGAAGTGGATCCGTCCGCGTCCATGAAGATACGGAATTTCCCCTTCGCCTCAAGCAGACCTTGCCTGACGACATATCCCTTCCCATGATTCTCAAGATTCTCGATCACGCGTAGATTCGCGACCTGGTGCGAGTAGTTCCGACTCACCTCGGCGGTATTGTCCGGCGATCCGTCCACGACGACGATAATCTCGTAGGAAAAATCCTTTGCCTTCAGATATTTGTCGATCTCGAGCAGATTCCGCCCGATCCTCTCCCCCTCCTTGTATGCCGGTATGACGACCGAGAGGTATGGTCCGTTCTCTTCCATAGATGAAAATAGAGGTATTATCCTATCGGCATTGTACCAGAAAAGCTTCTATCCTGAAAATACCGCTGACTGAAAATCGTTATGCCGGCATGTCGGGAATAAGCCGGGACACGATCTGATCAAGCTCTTCATCGGAATAGTATTCGACGACGATCCGACCTCCCTTTCCTGCAGGCTTGACCGCGACCTTGGTTCCGAGAACGGCCGACATCCGATCAGCTTTCTCGACGAGTGCCGGAGAAAGTGACGACCCGTGACGGATATGGGAACGAACGACCGTTTCCCGGACCTTCGCTTCCGTGGCACGGACAGTGAGTCCGAGTTTCACGATGAGTTCAAACAGCGCCCGTTGCTTCTCCGGATTATCGACGGAGAGCAGCGCCTTCGCGTGACCTTCCGAGATCTTTCCCTCGGCAACGGCACGTTGGATCTCCACGGGCAACACCAGCATACGGACGATATTCGCGACCGCACTCCGACTCTTCCCCATCTTCTTCGCGACCTCTTCCTGGATCAAACCGAATTCATCCATGAGTCGCGCGTATGCTTTGGCTTCTTCTATCGGGTTAAGATCGTGACGCTGAACGTTCTCAATGATGGCAAGTTCGAGCTTTTCCTGTTCTTCCGCATCCCGGACAATGACGGGAACCTTCGACAGACCGGCCAACTTTGACGCCTGGAGCCGTCTTTCACCCGCGATAAGTTCATATTTTCCACCCGGCTTCGGTGAAACGACAAGTGCCTGAATCACTCCATGTTCGCGGATGGAATCGGCAAGCTCCCTGAGCTTCCCTTCATCGAAATGGAACCGTGGCTGATGCGGATTCGGCACGATGTCGGCGACCGGAACCTCTCTCATTCCGGATGACATCGTTTCGGATACCGTTGACGCGACAGGAGGAGCCACAGGCGCGGACGGCTCGGATACCGCCGATTTCAAGGTCTGGGATAAGTCGACGCCTTGTGCTTCCATGGCCTTGATCGTCATATCCCGAAACGGCGAATCCTTATCATCTTTCTTCGGAGGTATGAGTGACGAGAGTCCTCGCCCGAGTCCGTGTTGTTGTGCCATAAGACAAGAATCAAGGATGAGGAATCACGCTTTCTTTTCCGTTTCCACTATTTCCCTCGCTACGGACTTGTATGCCCTGGCGCCCTTCGAGAACGCGTCGAAGTCGAGGATGGACTTTCCATAACTCGGCGCTTCCGCGAGACGGACGGATCGCGGGATGACCGTCTCGAAGACCGGGCCGGGAAAATGCGCCCTGACCTCGTTCACCACCTGCTGTGCGAGTCGGTTCCGTCGGTCGAACAAAGTCAAAAGAGCGCCCATGATCTTGAGGTTCGGCTGAAGCCGCTCACGGACCAGTTCGATGGTACCGAGCAGCTGCGAGAGTCCCTCAAGCGCGTAGTATTCCGTTTGGACCGGAATGACAACCTCGTCGCTCGCGACAAGCCCGTTCACGGTTAGGAGTCCGAGGCTTGGCGGACTGTCGATGAGAATATAGTCATAGAATGAACGAAGCGGCCGGAGAACGGTATACAGACGGAATTCCCTCGCGTCGATATGTACCATCTCGATTTCCGCGCCGGCGAGATCTTGGGCCGCGGGAATGATATGCAGACGCGGTACGTTGGTCGAAAGCACGATTTCCTGTGATGAGAGCGTCCCGATCATGGCATGATACAGGTTTTTCTCGATACCACGTGGATCGATACCGAGACCCGACGAGGCGTTCCCTTGCGGATCGAGGTCGACCAATAACACTCTCTTCCCAAGATCCGCCAGACTGCGGGCGACATTGATGGTCGAGGTGGTCTTTCCCACGCCACCTTTCTGATTCACGAATGCGACGATTTTTGCCATATCGGTTTCCAGTGAACAGAAAACGGCTAACATACAGCCCGCCCCGAGACGATCAAAACCGATAGTCTCAGAAATGACTGCTCTGACCGTATTCTTTATTCCCCTGTTTTTCGTTATCTGTTCGTTGTTATCTGTCCTTCCCATTATATTCCATTGACACTCTCTTTTCAATTGCCTATCCTTGGCCTATACGAGGCTATGAGAAACGGCCTCGAATGCCGCGGTGGTGGAACTGGTAGACACACGGGACTCAAAATCCCGCGATAGCGATATCATGAGAGTTCGAGTCTCTCCCGCGGTACCGGACATGAAAAAGACGCCCTCAGGGCGTCTTTTTCATAGGCATGCGAAACCTATCGGATATCGACTACTTTTTGACTTCCCTCTCAAGTCATCACGTCATGTCGTTTCTTCGTCGTATATCGCCCGACTGCCTTCAAGTATCAAAGCGGCCTGGATAGAAATGAATCAGGGATTCCTTCTAAGTACCTACCGGAATCTTCTCTCCACAAGTTATTGACTTTATTAATATATCATGTTATAATCTTTTTTCGTTCATTAAGTACCATCTTACAAAACCGATTAACACCAGGAGGTATCCATGCTGGAAATTCCATACGGAGTATGGGGATGCGGCGGACACGCCGTCGATGCACATTGTGTCCACAACAAAGAGGTTCCGAAGATGATCCTCGCCGGGGTGTGTGACACGAACGCATCCGCGATGAAACGGTACTGCCAAAACTATGGATCGGACGTTCCGCGGTTCAAAAATCATTACGACCTGCTCAGAAGCGGGATAAAGGCGGTATTGATCGCGACACCCGACAGATTCCATCCCGATCATCTTCGGGAGGCGCTCGTTGCAGGACTCCATGTCATGATCGAGAAACCGTTGGCGATCGACAAACGTGGCTATTTTGAAATCGTCGAGGGGCTACGATACGCTCGCACCAGAAATCTGGTCGTGACCAGTTGCCATCCACGACGGTTCGATCCGCCTTTCGTATGGCTCAAAAACAGTCTTCCATCACTTACGGATAGACTCGGTCCCGTACTCGGATTCCATTACGACTTCGTGTACCACAAGCCGAGCATGGGGTGGAAAACGAGAAGGAGTCTCATGTTGGACCATGCCGGCCACGAAATCGACCTGGTCTCGTTCCTTTTCGGCAGGATTCCCTTCAGCGCGGAATCGCACGACGACTCGTTCGACCGTTATCTGGTGACCGGACAACGCAAGGACGGGATACGCTTCAGCTTTCACGGCACCAGAAGGATGGAAGAGCGAGTGTTCCTCGAATGGATGACGGTCCGGTTTGAATTCGGATCGGTAACGGTCAATACCGAGACCGGCATCGCGACCGTCGAGAATACGCGCTCGAACAAGATATCACAAAGAAAGTGCGGGGCCACCGATTACCGGATCCGTTCCGTCGGTGTCATACGGAATTTCGCCGACACGATTACCGGGGCGAAACCGAACTATCTAACCCCCGAGGATCTGGAGCTCAATAACAGTCTGGGTATCTGGCTCCGTGAAAACGGAAGCTATACCTATTCGGGATAGAATTAAACCTGAAATCCGTCCCAGATTCCGAAAATTCCCCGATGCACAAGCGCGTCGGGGAACTTTTTTTTCGGGAATGTCGAAATTATTATCACCCAACCGCCAGCCTGACTACCCGACGAAGAAGGCAGGCGACGGTGACCGGACCGACGCCGCCGGGAACCGGTGCGAGGAAGATATCGGCATCATCGCCTTCGGCTGAGACGTCCCCATAGACGTTTCCGTCTCTCTCGGAGATTCCGCCGTCGATGATGATCGCACCCTTTTTGAAAATACTTCGTTTAAAACGCCCCGGCTGACCGATCGCGGTGACGATGACATCTCCCTCACGGATTTCATTCTCTTTCCCGTCGATTTCTTCCGCTTTGACGATAATCGCCGACATGCCCTCGTATTCGAACGCTTTTTTCATGATGCCACCGAAGATATCGGAATTGACTATGGCGATTCCCTTCTTGCCAGAAAGAACGACATCAGCCGATGTCGCCAACTCCATGATAGCCTCCGGAAAGACCGGGATCGAGTCACGATCGCCGGCGAGAAATTTCCGGACCGTATCAGGATGGAATCCGTCCGCATCCTTTTTCGGGTCGATTGCGGCGATGACCAGGTCCGTATCGAGTCCGTCCGGGAGCGGAAGTTGCACAAGGATCCCATGGATACCGCGATCAACGTTCAGCGAATCAACCGCGCGTATGATTTCATCCTCCGTCGCCGTGGTCGGAAGGACCTCTTTCCTGAATATGAACCCGAGCTCCGCCGCGCGTCGTTCCTTGATACCGACATAGAGCCGGGACGCGGGATTATCACCCACAAGCACCACACCGAACCCGGGTCGAACGGAAAGCCCGGAAACGATATCTTTCGCTTCCCCAAGAATCCGATCGGCGACAGCTTTTCCGGAAAGGATCATATCAGCGTATGACGAGAAAATAGAACGCGAGTGCCGCGACGATACGATACATGCCGAACACATTGAAGGAATTGGTTTTTACGAACCGTATGAACGATTTGACGGCAAAAAGCGCGACCACAAACGAGACGAAAAATCCGATCGCGAGCGCCGGCAGATCCGCTGAAGAAAAACTCCCCGCACTTTTCAGAAAATCGTAACCGGTTGCGGCCGCCATGGTCGGAACCGCGAGCAGGAAAGAGAATTCCGTTATCGCAGTACGAGACAGTCCGAGCGCGAGGCCGCCGATGATCGTCGCACCCGAGCGCGATACGCCGGGGATGACCGAGGTCGACTGCGCTACCCCGATCAGCAATGCCTGTTTGTAACTTATCTCGTCCGTGGCCAATTCGGAAATGTCGGATTCCCGGCTTTTTAGCCACCATTCGAAAAAAAGTATGACCAAGCCGCCGAGGAACAATGTCACGACGATCGTCATCGGCGACTCGAAAAGTTTCTTGATGAACCGATAGAGTACGAGTCCGACGAACGCCGTCGGAAGGAATGCGACCGCAAGGCGCTTCAAGGTCTCCCAATCAGTGAGGAATCGGCGCCAGTACAAAACGACCACTGCGAGAATCGCACCGAGCTGGATCACGATCTCGAACGACTTCACGAAATCGGTCTGTGTGACGCCGAGAACATCGGAGACGAGAATGAGATGTCCTGTCGAGGAAACGGGCAGGAATTCAGTCAGTCCCTCGACGATCCCGAGAATGATCGAGTGCAATATGGACATAGATTCCTAAAACAGCGTTCCGGTCGAAGAGCTCGTTACGAGCGGTGCATGCTCATTCTTCGCCGATTCAAGCAGTTTCTTCTGGCCGTTCAGCTCCATGATGATGTCCCAACTCCGGAACTCAGGATGTTTCTCGAGTATCTTCTCGAGAATCTCGACCGTGACGCGCACGTCCCCGGCCCCGGTGTGCGCCGATTCATGCGGTTTCCCGCAGTACAGTTTGTAGGCCGCGGAAAGATTACGTGGAGCGAAATTATCACGGGGAACGACCTTGTGATACAGGATCTTCGCATCGAGCACCTTTTTCTGGGAGAAATCGAACGACTTTCCGACGGTCGCGAATTCCCCCCGAAGAAACGGGAGGTCGAAGCCGAGCACATTGAATCCTCCCACGTCCACCCCCTCGAATACGTTCCAGAACTCATAGGATAACTTGGTGAACGACGGATCGCCCTTCACGTCTTCGTCGGTGATGCCGGTGATGCGGGTCGACGCCTCCGGAATGGGTCTCCCGGGATTGATTCTCTGGACCGACGCGATGATTTCCCCTGACGGCATGATTTTCTCGTATGCGATCTCGATAATACGATCCTCGCCGGCGGTAAGACCCGTCGTCTCGAGATCGAAGATCACGAGCGGCTTGTCGAGAGGAAGATAGTCGGCAATGATGGTGCGCATAGGCGGATATTAGTCGGAAAGTCGGAAGTCTATGAAGTCCGTAAAATCTGATGCAAAACGGGGGAAACAGATATACCAAGGCCAACACCCCATAGTATATCAGTCTAGGCGCGGAGCACGGTTTTGTAAACCTCTTCAATATCTGATCTTTCCGCGATTGAAAATGAAACTCCTCGCGGCAAGCCGCGAGGTATCCCCCGACTTTGTCATTCCGGACTTGATCCGGAATCCAGTCCCGCTTCGCGAGACCTATCCGCGGCAAGCCGCGGGGTATTAGACCCAGAGAAGAGAATAAAAATTGCCCACCGAATGCTTCCGGTGAGCAATATGCATGATATTCTTGCCGCCTTCAGTTCTATGAGCACATAGCCGGAAAGAGCATGCGTCCTTCCCCAAGACATACTGTGTCCTCGTAATTATCGGCATATACCGGCAATTCACCGAAAGACACCGCCTCGGTATACTGAACGGTCGTACCGTCGTCGAGTAGACAATATGAGGGATCGGTAATCTCCCCATGCTGGTCCGCTTCGAGTATGAGTTCCCGGAGAAAATCTGGTGAAAAATAGAACGTACACCGTTCTTTGCTTTGTACCGTCTTGATTCCTGACATTGAAGCCTCCAGTTTTTATCCTGTTAAGGTGATATTTTTTCCGAACATGAAATAATAACATTTATAACAATAAAAGTCAATAATAAAAGAAGGCCCTATAAAGCCTAAAAGCGAACAAGCTGCCTCATGTTTGGCAACAGACCATATCAAGGGAGCACTTCTATCAAAGTATTCCCTTTGAAAATGCGGGTCATTCCTACAGCCTACACCACCAGATTCACGAGCTTCCCGGGAATGACTATAACGCGTTTAGGTTCCTTGCCGTCGAGAAATTTCGCGACTTTCTCACTTCCCAGTGCTTTCGCCTTCAGGTCATCCTCGGTCGCGTCCGCGGAGATTTCGAACGAATCACGGACCTTTCCATTCACCGAGACGACGATCGTCACGGTATCCTCAACGAGAAGTGTCGGATCGGCCTCCGGCCACGATGACAGGAAAATGGATTCCGTATTGCCAAGTTCCGTCCACAGCTCCTCCGCCATATGCGGCGCGAACGGGGACAGGAGCCTGAGAAATATGCCATACGATTCTTTCGCGACGGACTGTTCCTTCTCAAACGCGTTGGCGAGAATCATGAGCGAGCTCACTCCCGTATTGAACCGGAACGCGTCAATGTCATCCGTCACCTTCACGACGGTCCTGTGAACGAGTCCGTCGATTTCCCGTACCGCATCGGCGGAATCGGAAACCTTTCCTGACAATTTCCATACCTTCTCCAGGAACCGTCTTGTACCGATGACCCCATCCGTGCTCCAGGAGATGTTCTGGCTGAACGGCCCCATGAACATCTCGTAGAGCCGCATCGCGTCCGCGCCGAAGTCACGTACCATGTCGTCGGGATTGATGACGTTCCCCCAGCGTTTGGACATCTTTCGTCCGTCGGATGCGAGGATGAGACCGACATTGACTAGCTTTCGGAACGGTTCGTCCGTCGAGACCGCACCGATATCGAAGAGGAGCTTATGCCAGAACCGCGCGTAAATGAGATGCCGCGTCGCGTGTTCGGCTCCCCCGACATACGCGTCGACGGGCATCCATTTTTGTTCATCTTTCTTGTCGACGATCGCGTCCTGATTCTTCGGATCGATATAGCGCAGGTAGTACCACGACGATCCCGCCCATTGCGGCATCGTGTTCGTCTCGCGCTTCGCGGGACCGCCGCACACGGGGCAGGTAGTATTCACCCAGTCGTCTATACCGGCCAGTGGCGACTCTCCCGTCCCCGTCGGCTCATAACTTTCTACGTCCGGCAAGACGACGGGAAGTTCCGACTCCGGCACCGGCACGACCCTGGAAACATGCATGGGTTCGAGTTCCCAGCCGACGAGTCCGTTCTCGCGTATCCGCTTCACATAGTCCGGCGAGAGCGCCGTGTACGATTCCTCCAACTCTTCCGCGGTCGAGAATTCGCGGCTGAAGATTTTTCCGTGCAGATCCTTCTTTTCAGACTCGAACAGTTCCCGGACATCCTTGAAACGATAGGCCGTCTTCACCCTGAACAATTTCGTTTCTCCCGTCGGCTTAAACGCGAATCGGAGCGTATCACCTTCCGCGACATCCCCGAAATATCTCTCGGGCTCGTCGGGATTCAAGGCACGCGTCTCGACCGTCTTCTTTCCGGACAGCAGAAGTTTCCATATCTTCTCTTCACGGAAGTTCAACGTGAGTTTAACTGCGGCCTCGTTCGCCGCACACGACTCGCAATGCACGAGCGGGATCGGTTCGCCCCAATATCGCTGACGCGAGAACACCCACTCACGAAGCTTGTACTTCACTACTTTTTTCCCACGTCCTTCGGACTCGAGTTTTTCGGTGATTTTCTCCCGGGCATCTTTCGACGAAAGACCGGAAAATATCTCCGAGTTCACGAGAAATCCGTCGTCGACGAACACCTTCCCGTTCAGGTATTCCCAATCGACGGCATCCTTTTCCCGTTTCTTTCCCTGCAACTGATACTCCTTGAATTCCCTGGCGAACCTCAGACTGAGTACGAGCGCCCCGTGTCCGCTCAATACCTTTTCATCTTCCTCGAAATCCTCGTCCGTCAAGCCGAACTCCCCGATATTCGGTCCGATATCGATTTCCATGCCTTGATCATTCGCATACACGACGTTGGTGAGTTCTTCCGACAATTTCTTCCGTTTCACTTCCCTGTACCCAAGAGAGGAAAACACCTCGAGGGCGACAGACTGTGTTGCGGCGTCCTTGACGATAAGATCCATATCGTCATGCCCGCGATACACGATACCCGCATGGAACGCGCATGAAAGACCGCCGAGAACCCAGATGTCGATGCCTCTTTCCTTGGCCGCCTTTCGCACCTCATCAAGTGCCTGAAGGGTTTTTTCGGTCCGTTCGAAATCGGAGAAATCGGGAGTGACAGACTGCCGTACGGGAAGTCCGTACTTCCTCGCGAAAACGGCATCGCGCGTATCGTGCGCCGGGACCGCCATAACCGCGCCGGTTCCGTAATCGCCGAGCACATAGTCCGCGACGAATACCGGGACTTCCTCGCCGTTGATCGGATTGACCGCCATAATTCCCTCGAGCCGGACGCCCGTCTTCTCGCGCCCTTCAGCGGTCCTCTCCATCTCGGTCTTCTTCTTCGTCTCCTCTAAATATGCGAGAATTTCCTCCTGATTCTTGATTCCCGTTCCCCGTTTACCGCTATCCGTCATCCGTTCTCTGACCAAAGGATGTTCCGGCGCGACCACTACATACGTGCAGCCGAAGAGCGTATCGACACGCGTCGTAAAAACATCAATGTATTCTTCTGCTTCGTTTGGAAATTCGAAATTCGAAATTCGAAATTTTACAATAGTTCCCTCGCTCCGGCCGATCCAGTTCCGCTGTGATTCCTTTATCGACTCCGGCCAATCAAGTCCTCCAAGCCCCTCCAAAAGACGATCGGCGTAATCGGTGATACGAAGTACCCACTGCCGCATCGGCTTCTTCTCGACGACGGTCCCGCACCGCTCACACGCCCCATTCTCCAGGTCCTCGTTCGCGAGTCCCGTCTGACACGACGGACACCAGATGATCGGCTCGTACGATTCATAAGCGAGTCCCTTTTTGAACATCTGAAGGAATATCCACTGCGTCCACCGGTAATATTCGGGGTCGGTCGTGTTTATTTCGCGATCCCAATCGTAGGTGAAACCGAGCCGGCCAAGCTGCTGTTTAAAGGTCGCGACGTTTTCACGTGTCGTCTTGTTCGGATGCGTCCTGTTCTTTATCGCATATTGTTCCGCCGGAAGACCGAATGCGTCCCACCCCATCGGATGTAGCACCGCGAAACCTTGGAGCTGTTTCATTCGGGCGATGACATCGGTCGAAATGTACCCCTTCGGATGCCCCACATGAAGCCCGGCCCCCGACGGGTACGGGAACATATCGAGCGCATAGAATTTCTTCCCACGGCCGTATTGTCGGAATGTTCCCTGTTCCTCCCAGATTTTCTGCCACTTCCCCTCGATATTTTCGGGGTTATATCGCCCATTCATAGGGAAAAATCACGATTCACTCCACCACTCTATCGCACTTCCTGGCTTTTTTCAAGCCGAAAATCAAATCAACTACCCCGCAGCAGAGCTGACGGGGTATCGTGCCGCAGCTATTGCATGTAGTCGAACAACGTCAGTGCGTCCTGGTGGAGTTGTACGTATTCCTTTTCAGTCCCCTGATTTTTTACGT
>JAAXTX010000034.1 GCA_013336285.1 Candidatus Moraniibacteriota bacterium
CAGTATGTAAATCTCGTCACGCTCTGCCCGGGAGAGTTGATGCTTCGACTGATTCTTTTTTTCATAAATCGATTTGGTAAATACGAAATCATTCTACTGCTGTTCGGATTCAGATGCGAATCTACGTCATAAAAAATTCACGAACCAAAACCGGAGAAGCGATCATGAAAACATCGAAACCCACAGTCGTCTTGGCAGGAATGGACGATATGCCTTTTCTTGTCGCACTGATGAGGAAGCTGTTCAGGAATTCCGAAGTCTTGGAATATCCTGGCATGACGTATCCGCACCGCTTCTACAAGATTCCGTGTGCCGAAGATGCTGCCAGTGGAATAGCTGAGCATATGGCGCTTGAAGTCTCCGCGATACACCATAAGGCTGTCGTCATTTCAGTGGCTCCCCGTGCCGAGATCAAGGATCTGTTTGAGAAAAGAATCTGCCTTGATGATCCGACGACGCACGAAGACCTTGAGAGTGTCCTTACGGATATCTCCATGACGGACGCGCTCTATATGCTCCGGCTCGGTATCGCCATTCATATTCCGGATCGACCGACGTACTCCACGGTGCTCGGGGAGGAGATGTGCCTCGCCGATATCGATATCAAGGCTTTCGCCAATCGGGTGACCCTTTCGGATCTCGGTGATTCGGGTCCGAATCATCCGTTCACCGGTTATTTCCGCGGTGCCGTCTTCGGAATAGAGGAAGACGAGATCGGTCTCGCGGCACGAACGGAGTCGTTCGTCCGTAAGATCGTGACCGAGGCTGGTTATGACCCGATTCTCCGCATCGCGGCACCGAAGGATGAGTATCCTGAGAGGTACCTTGCCGGTGAGGAGGGGCGGGTGTATCTCATCTGAGGTTCCCAAAAAAGAAAACGAGGCTGTACAGGGTACAGCCTCATTTTTATTTTTCTGTCGTTATCGGTTACCGTTTGGTTTCCATCAATCCCCGAACCTGTCCGAGAAGTCGTTGCCGGGTTCCCGGATCCATCTGGCGGTACGGTCTGTTCCAGTCTCCCCGTTCCGTTTTCGGGACGTACGTCTCCGACGAAGGGAGGAGGGGAAGAGTGAAGAATATCTCTTTCGGGATGGAACTGAAATGAAAATCCCGGTAGAACACCATGAGATGATCGTCCTCCCGGATGATCTTTTTCGATTCAACGATCACGCCATGACCGTTCCTGTAATAGGCGTACACCGCCTCGGTCTCGACGGGAACGGGATCCATAAGGTGAAACTCTATCGTGACGGGCTTGCCCGGGCGTTTCATGTCCCGTGGCGGCACGATGATCGTTTCGACGATGCCCTTGAACGCGTTGCCGATCGACGTACCTATGCCGTTTCCGGCAGGAAGGACCGGCACCCGGACGGACGGACCGCCATTGAGCGGATCGACATTGAATTCGGCTTTCATGGGGGACCTCGTCCTGTTTCCGTTTTGTACCATGACTGAGACGAGCAAGTCGCCGGGAACTATGCCATCGTCATCATCTATGCGTCTTTCGATAAGTCTGTCGCGATTCCGGTAGCCTATGAAGTCGGGGTCGACGAACGTCCTCGGATCGAGAGAATAAACGGCCGGTTTATTACTCATCCTATACTCCTTTTTCGGGGGATGGTTGAAGAAAATACTGCCTGTTAAAGAGCTTCGAATCATACCGAAAATGTGCGAACCGGTCAAATCCTTTTTTTCGCGAAAGAAACGATCATTCTTGACAGATCATCCATTTCCCTTCATTATCGATTCATGTTTCCAACCGTTCTTTAAGATTCATTTTTTCCAATCGAAAACGACAAACGTAACATGAGCAATCAGAAAGTCCGACACATCGCCGTGTTTTCACACGACCCAGATCAACCGGCCTGCCAATACTGGTCCCGCGGATTCGGTCTCAACATCAAGAGGAGGAGACACAGTATTGTCCACAAAGACGATCCGCAGATCGACATGCTGGTCACCTGCAGCGAGGAAACGGACAAGAGGACCGGAATAAAGGTGCACCGGAATACCGTTCGCACGCCCGCAGGCGAAGTGCTCGCCCGCGCCGTGACCTATATGACCGGAAATTCGGCCGAACGCCAGGAGACCTTTCGGGAGTTTTCCGGGGAGCAGGCGGCCGAACTGGTCGTCGCGCTCGGCTGAGTCGGAATACGCGAAGGGATTTTCGCACCATCAAAAAGGACCGTACGCCGTACGGTCCTTTCCCATATCCGACTAGGCGTTTCCGACCCTACCGTCGTTGACATGAGACGAACCGACGGGATATGATTCCTTGTCGTTCTTTTTATTGATCCGATTCACAATAACGAAACAAGAGAGGACCTGGATGAGATATATGGAAGAAAAAGTCCATTTCGTCGAAATGGCGGGCATACTCGAACGCGCTTTCGGAGTGACGCATATTCCGAGCGTACGGGACGATCTCGATGTCGAACCGTTGGAGCTTTTCGAAGCGTACGAGCAGGAGGTGATCGGGAGGACATTCGCGGAAGACATCGCCAGCAAGACGGCATTCGGACTTTCGAAGCTTCCGGGAGATCCCGAGAAACCGAGGGTCAGTCTCGGAACCGGCGCGATCGTGATGTGCGATGGAAAGATCATCTCAGAACTGAAGGGGGATCTGGACGCGGCGATAGCGTTTCTCCGCGAAGTTTCCGGAAAGTCCTGCTCGATACACCTCTCGGTAGCCGCCCTGTCCAAGGCGATAAAGAGCGAATCGCAATCCTTCAGGTTCAGGATTTCCGTCAGGGTCATCCCGGAGCGGGATATCCTGGAGCTGTACGCGGAAGGACCGTCGGACCAGATAGATTTCATCGATCTCCTGTTCCGGTTCGAGAAAGGAAGGGATCCCGATATGCACTTCCTCCGGGAAAAGCACCTCAGCGCGGAGTGCCGGTTTTTTTTAGGAAGGCATGTCTGCCTTGTTCCCTGGTGACGGGATCGTGCAAAATAAAAGAAAGCCTGCGCCGATGGCGCGGGCTTTTCTCTTTTTATGTGTCACCCGTAAGCGAATCATCGGGAAACATAAACACGGGATAAAAAAATCCGCAGCTATTAGATGGCTGCGGATGGGGTTCATGAGACCTGATTCGGGTCGACCTTAGCAGGCCGCCGCACTGAGTCGGACCGGCTGGGATGCGGCGAATCTTTGCATCGTTTCCCAGTCGTATGCGAAGCCATTCAGCTTCTCGTATTCCTGCAGGCTCATTTTCGGCAGGAAGCCGACGAGGACATTTGACATCGTGCCTCGGACCGCCGGTTCCAATGCCGGCATTTGGAACACGATAATGTCCCCGATTCTGATTTCCCTGATGTTTAGCAGGCCTTCCGGTACGTAGTCGTACCGGTACATCTGATTGTTCACGGTCACGGGGATGACCTCCTCGTCGATCAGGTTGTTGCCACACATCAGTTTCCTGACGAGGCGACTCCTCGTCAATCCGATTTCGGTCCACTCCTCGTGCCGTACGAGGTTCCCGACGGTGACGGCGACTATTCCATAGTCGATGCCGTCGATATCGGCGACGTCGAGCAGGTGCTCGATGCCGGTCACGTCGGCGAGGTATGCGTCTCCGATCGTGAGCCCGGGTTCGCCCTCGACCGCTGCGACGAAACAAAGAGGGAGAAAGTCGCCGACCCGGTTGGTCAACGAGAGACCGTTTCCGAAAGCCGGCCCGGATGACGTCCAGATGACGTCCAGACGAACTTTGTCACCCGTGACGAGACTGGAGTCGCCGAGTCGCTTTGCGGAGGTATTCTGACTGTTCATGGTGTGGGTCTCCCTTTTGTTTGAGGTTATGATTCGATTTGTAAATAACCTTATATTATACTCCATTTCCGACAATAAGTCAACACTGAAATATCGGCTTCATTATGGCAAAAGTCGGTAGTTATGACTCGGTGTCTCGTTTCACGACGATATGTCCCGTCCCGCAGATACGATGCCGTAACCGGATTGACTGCGTAAGGACTTACGTCCTATCATTCAGCCAGGTCATTTACCAACCAGAAAAAGGAGGTGACGATGAATACGTTCGTTATCGTGCCGGAGCGTTCCGGAATGCTGAAACGATTCATAGAGATGAATTTTCCCGATGCCGTAGAGAAAGAGGAAATAGCCGTCCTCATAGGATCGCTCGGGGATGAATATCTGCCGGTGTGGCTCGTCCCGAAAACGCACTGTTGGGCCGATGAGGAAACGGACGCGGATGTCGGAGAGGTCAGCGACAGCGATCAGGCGGCCGATTTCTCGGATTTTCAAGTCGACAGTCTCTTCGGGTTCTTCGAGAAAGGAGACGTGGATTTCGATCAGTACGATATCGATCCGGACAACGCCACCAGGGCGTATCTCGGATGCAGTCTGGTGATAAGGGGCACCGATATGGAGGAGGCTCTCTGTCCCCAGGACTCCTTCGAACTGATCCGATGCCTGGAACAGGCGGTACCGCCCGGGAAGATCCGGTTTTCCCTGTCGGTTTCCATGATGGATCAACGGTTCTCGAAGATGTGGACGAATGAACTGAAAGGGGAAGTGCGTATCGATTCCGATCTGGGAGCGCAAGACATCATCGTTCCCGAGGGATGCGAAAAGGATATGATGTCGACTTTTCTTCAGATCGTGTTGCGCGACAACGGTTTCTACTGGAAACGAAAGATCTTTTCCTTCGTGGAAGATGTCGCCGACGATCTCATAGAACTGATACACGATTCGGTGTATTCCGATTGTAACTGATACCTGCCAGAACGGGCGACGGGAAATCATTGAAGGATTTCCCGTTTTTTTTGTCGCGTGTTTCTTCCGGTTCGCCGATTGACATCGCACGGTCCGGGCGGTACGATTCCTTTCATCGTTCTTTTACAGTCGTACATGAAACAGGCAATCGACAACCGAAACCAGAAGGGGTGAACCATATGAAGAGCAAAAGATTGTACCTCGCCGGAGAGCCGGGAATATTCGGTCTGATCCTCAATAGGTTGGCTGTCCCGTACACGGCGTACTCGGATATACACGGTTCATATACCGACGTGGAAGACCGCGTCATCGGAGAGGAGACCGGATGGGCCGGGCACCTTGCCGAGACGGCCGCGGAGCAGCGAATGGCGGTGCTGCGGGAGATACGGAAGCCGCACCTGCAATCGCGCGGATCCTATGCCGGGATAAGCCACGTCACGTCACATCGTCACAAGATGACCTACGAGGGTCCCGGTCCGGAACTGTTGCGGAAAGTCCGGGGAGAGTCCTGTATCGTGACGAGTGCGTTTTCCATCGCGCCGGTTCCGGGAGCGGCCCTTCCGCGTCCGGATTACGATCTGACGATCAGTGTCCGGCTCGAGAGCGACCTTATCGAAGAAGATGCCATCGAGTTCATGCGGAAAGGATGGGGTCGGAAGAAACGGGAATACCCGTCGGATCCGCTCGGATTCCTGTACCCGTTCTTCTGCCGGTCGTTCCTGCTTTCGCCGAACGGAACGTCCGGCACCATGATGAGCCTGGAGGATATCGTGGGCTGGAAGCGCGACGAACTCAAGGGGCTTCTCGAGATAGCCGGATACCGCTGAACCGACAAAAAAGACAAGAGGCCCGCGCCGTGATCGCGGGCTTTCTTTTTTTTCATGTTGACCGGCGTCGGTCCGCCGTGATATGACGGGAGACAGTCGCGACTTAACAATTCGAATGAACCAAAAGGAGTCACTCATGCTGACGAAGATAGTTGCCTCTATGGGACCGTCCGTTTTCGAACGGGCCTTCCGGAACCGGTTTTCCAAGGAATTCCATGACGGATCGATGACTTATGCCATCGACAGTCCGCAGTTCTCGGACATCCCGGTCATCATCGCGCCGTGCGGACCGGTGGAAGCCGACTGGGTGAGGTCGGACGACGACATACAAAATTCGTTCCTGGCTTCCGACGCGGAGATGCGTCGCATACAGCGGTTTCACGAAGCCGTCGACGAATCGGATCACGCCCGCATTTACCTCGGCTTCAACCTGCTTATCCGATACGTGGGATACGGCGATTTCGGATATCCGAAAAGCGGACCTCAACTGGTAAGCCGGATGGCGGCCCTCCTCGGAAGACAATGCCGTTTCGTGCTTTCCATGAGCGTCGGGAGCCCGTACATCAAGACCTATCCGAACACGATGTTCGTGAGTGGCGATATACGGGTCGACCCGCTGTCTCCCGGATATCCTCCGGAACGGCCGGTATGGCACGACGAGGACGCGATCGAGACGTTCCTCTCGCGCTTCACGAAAAAAGATACCGAAGCGAGTCTGGAAAAGTATATCACCACGTACCTTACCGAACTCGCGCGGAAGACACCCGTCGGTCCCGCGAACGTGTTCAACTGAACCCCGCCCCGAGCCGTCGAAACAAGAAAGGCCGCGTCAAAAGACCGGCCTTTTTTATTTTCTTGTGTAGAGCGGAGAATGGACGGTCGTATTCGGTTCCGCCTCTTGAAAAAAATGGAGCGATGTGTATCATGGGAGGTTAATCAATTGAGATGCGACGCTTATGTTTCCGAGCCGGGGAATTCGTTTGACGCTTGTTTCGGCCATTTTCATTCTGGGCGGTGTGGCTGCGCTGTGGCGGGGCGACTCGGCCGGCCGGGTCCGTGCGGACGACATGTACGGAACTCGCATAGACGAAGATGTGACGTGGAAGACCGGGTCGGAACATGCATTCGACGAGTCCGTCGAGATTGCGGACGGCGCGAAGCTTACCATCGAACCGGGCGTGAAGATCGTCTTCTCGGGCGACTACGAAGCCGATGGACCGATATATTTCGATGTCAATGACGGGTCGATCGAGGCGAACGGGACCGAAGAAAACCCCGTCGTGTTTTCAAAAGCGGATGACAAGACCGTTTTCAGCATCCGATTTCTCGATACTTCCGTGTTCAGTGATGAAGAAAGCCATATCAGGACGTCGGAGCTGCGGCATGTCCGCATCGAGCGCGGGGGTGAGAAAGTCGAACAGGTGTATCAGGTCTATCGGAATCTTCGCAACCTGTTCGGCAGCATCGTCTATGCCGAGGAATATTGGCATGCCGATACCGCCGTCGTGTTCGGGCTTGGGCGCGTTTCCATTAAGGATTCCGTCTTTTCGGCAAGCGGAGGGGCGGATATATGGATGCGTGATCCGCTTGATGGCATGGGACGGAGTACTGATGAGGGCGTCGGCCGCGGTCATTCGCAATTCACGGTTTCGGGATCGGACTTCAAGGGGCGATACGGTGTTCCGGCATTCATGTCCGGAGAGAGCGACTGTACGGACAGGCAGGCATGCAGAAAGATGGTCACGCTCGAGAATGACTGGTACGGTTCCGAAAAGGGTCCGAGGACCGAAAATGGTGGCGGGGACCGGTATGCAAAGGAAATAATCGGCACGGTCGACCTCGTCGGTTTTAGTCCTACGGAATTCTTCGCATTCTGTCGCACGTGCGCGTCCAACGTGCTTTTCCTGCCGGGTGCGAAGGGGAGCAAGCTGTACATGCAGACCGATCTCGATATCGAGGACACGTTGTGGCCGCCGGACTTATTCAGTCATGATCTGTCCGATCTCGCCTGCGATGAGGAAGGCGAAAGCATAAACGGGGTCTATACCAAGGAAGTATTCAAGACCGCAGGGCTTACCGACATATACAAATCGTTTCTTGCCGATCTGAAAAAAAAGAAAGACGGGAAGGTCATCAATGATTACCTCTCGTTTCCTTATGATTGGCGGATGAACGTGAAGGATATCGCATACGGTGTAACGGCCTATCCGGACGGATACCGTTCCCTGCTCGAACAGACCGAGTCGCTCGCGCGATCATCGAAGACCGGTAAGGTGACCATCGTGACGCATTCGAACGGGGGACTCGTCGCCAAGGAACTGATCAACCGTCTGAACGAGGAAGGCAATGCGAATATGGTCGATCGGGTCGTTTTTGTCGGTACTCCGCAGATGGGCGCACCTATTTCCATCCTCACGCTCCTGTACGGATATAATGAAAGCCTTCTCGGAGGCCTGCTCGGAACGGATGGAACCATACGCTCGCTCGCCGAGAACCTGCCGGGCGCGTATGGGCTTCTGCCGTGGTCGAGCTACTTCGATCGATCGGAAGATCCTCTTGTCACATTCTCATCTGAGCGGACCCGCTACAAATCGTTCCTGGACGCATACGGATCGAAAATCGATGATTGGGGCGAACTCACGGACTTCCTCACTGCAGAAAAAGACAACCGCGACAAACCAGAGAAAGACGATACCGCATCCGAGAATATCCTTCGTAGGAATTTGCTGAGTCGGGCGGAAGATACGCAGAATGAACTGGATCACTGGACGCCGCCCGCAGGCGTGGAAGCGATTCAGATAGCCGGGTGGGGTTTGGATACGGTACGAGGAGTCGATTTTACGGAAAAAGCCGCCACTAAATGTTACGGATATGGGTCGGCATTCATGGGGGCATGTGTGAAAACGGGCGAATTCGAACCGATATACGAACCGAAATTCACCGTGGACGGGGACGCGGTCGTAACTGCGCCGAGTGCTTTGATGCAGCCCGAATCACCGAATGTGAAAAAGTATTGGGTGGATCTATATAGAAGTAGAAGAATCTTTAATGGTGGTGAAAACCATGGTACTTTGTTTGAGTTTGATTCCCTTCGCGATTTTGTCTCACAATTAATTTCACGGAAGGAAAATAATTCAGCATTACCGAGCTATATTTACACTTCCCGTCCATCAGATTATGCGAAGGCGAAGCCCCGTATCCGCATGGCACTCTATTCCCCGTTAATGGTCTCAGTGACTGATGCGGACGGCAATCATACCGGCCCGAAAGATGTCGAAGAAAACGGGCAGACGTATGCGACCGTCGAGGAGGGTATCCCTGGCAGCACGTACTATCAGTTCGGTGATCGGAAGTACGTCTCTTTCCCCGAGGGGGAGTCGATCGATATCCGTCTCAACGGGTACGACAATGGTTCCTATACGCTGAAGTTTGAAGAAGTTGCCGTGACGAAAACCGGCGAGGAGACCGTAAGCCATACGACGTTCGAGGATCTGCCGGTGACCGACGGTACGACCGTCGAACTCACCGTTCCCAAGGAAGGCTTGGAACATCTTTCCACTCTTCGGGCGGATGTGAATGGCGATGCGCCCGGAGGGGAATACGAAGTCGCTCCGGTCATGAATGGTATCGCGACTTTGGCGATGGCGCAGGATAATACCGACCACGATCTTACGGGTACGGACTCCGGTGCGACCGGATCGAGTGAAGATTCCTCATCGCACAAGAAAACGAAATCAGGCATATCCGGCGTTCTGCACGATGCCTGGGGGCAACTGGTCGGACCGAATGCATCTCCCCAGCCGGGAGAAGGTGATTCCTCTGCTGTCCGCGGAGAAGCAACGGAGGATGAAAGTCCTGTCGTTGTCTCCCGGTCCTCAACATGGTCCATCATTACGTCGGTTATCGCGTTCGGTTTGCGTGTTATGCTCACTGGTCCGTTTCTTCCCCTGAATATGGTATTCTCTCTATGGGGACTGACGGGCATTCAGGTTAATGGAATGGGGCTATGGGGATGGTTTGTGTCTAACCTTTAGCACAGACCAGTACATCATAAATATGAAGAAAACATATTGGTGGAGAATCTTATCTAGCTTTCTGGGTGGGATTACGATATTGGTTGGTTGGTTATATGATAGTTATATTTGTTTTCCAAATGGAAGCGGCGAATGTGTATTGGATCAGTTTAGGCTGTCGATTATTTATCCAGTAGTGCTATTTTCTATTTCTTCTTTCGTTGTATCCACATTTCTCTTTTTCGTTCGGGATGAGGTATTTCGAAAGTGGCTTTGGCTTGCTTTGATCTGGTTTGGAATCACTATTTTCCTGATAGTGCTCGCTCCAGAGTATGCAGAAGGAATATACGGAATGATGAATCCGACGAAAGAGACTGTTTCCCTCGGAATGAGCGTGCTCTTCATCCCAGTCAGCCTCGGTAAACTTCTTTGGGATTCGAAACGCAAGGTATAGGCGGACTGACGAATGGATTTGAATAAAAAACGATCCGCAGTATGGTTCACTGCGGATCAATGCGTTGTCGGCGGAGAAGTTGCGGATCAGGCTGTCGCTTCGGCGTGCGGCTGTTTTCTTTCGGTCACGACCGTACGTCCCTTTGTCAGGGAGTTCGCATAGAGAACTTTCATGTTCTCGAACGTCCCGTAGTAACGGCCGAGGGTCTTGTACTGTCCCTCACTTAATTCAGGCAGCAGGTTGAAGAACTTTTCCAGGATCAGTCCCTGGGGTACCTGCTTGTGATTAAGCCGGCGCAGTACGACCTGGTTGCCGACCAGGACCTCGACCGTGTTGACGATCTTTGCTCCGAGGCGATAACGCTGCGGAACGATCCTGGCCGGGATTATCTCGCGCCGGACGATGTTGTCACCGCAGTACACCACTCGTATCAGAGAGTTGCCGACCTCCCGGATTTCGGAGTAGCGCTCGTGGCGGACGAAGTCCGTCGCGAACACGCGGATCGCTTCGCGCTCGGTGCCCCGGATGTTGTGTTTCTGCCCGGAGCGCTTCACTCCCACGATCTTGGCGTGGTACTCGTCGCCCTCCTTGAGCACGAGATTTTTCGGCGCGTTCACGAATCGGAAGGCCGGCATAGGATTTCCGCGCCGGTCCGTATCCACGAGACCGAATCGGAAAGCCAGTTCACCGGACTCCTGTCCCTTCTTGGCCCGCTTCCTGATGACCAGGAGGCTGACGATCTCGCCCGTCTCGAGGTTTGTGTCGCCGAGATTCTTGACGATTGCCGTTACAGGCGCTTTTGTGGCGTTTCCCATGGTGAGTCTCCTGGATTGAGGTTTTTTCGACTATTGAGTACTTAAATAACTGTATATTATACAGCATAACTGAGAGAAAGTCAATACTTCGATATTGGCTTTCCGAAGGGGAAAAGAAGACTTCCGTTCCATGGTGTGGGTATGGAAGTGAAAGCGGGATTTTTTCGCGGAAATGGTGTAAAATGGGACAGAAGTCGGTCGTATCGAAAGTCAAGAAGAATAGTCTATAAAGTTCATAAGGTCCATAAAGTCGAAAGTCTATAAAGTCGGGAACCCGCCTTCGCTGAAGCTTCAGCGTGGCGAGGCGGGGAGAAAGAAAGCTGGACCGCCACCCCGGCATGCGCGGGGCAGGCTGATCGAAGACTCCTCGCGGAGACAGAGGGGGACAGGGAGTCAGCCTTATCGGTCTTTGCGAGACGAGTCCGCGAGGTGCGGCAATCCAGAGCATTAGTCTGAAAGTCGAAAGTCAATAAGGTCCATAAAGTCGGGAACGGGGAGGGAACGAAGATCGACCGGGACTCGACCGCCACCCCGGCATGCGCGGGGCAGGCAGATCGAAAACTCTCTCGTGGAGACAGACAGAGACTGGATCGCCATGTCGAAGACACTAGGGTAACGGGTTTTGAAAGAGTATCCGATATTTTTGCAGCCTGTCGTCGCTTCGAAATTCCACCCAAAGGGTGATCGGCCTCTTGCTGAAAAAATTGTTCCCCGCTCATACCTCATACCTTGGTAGTTACTCTCTTCTCGACTTTCGACTTTACAGACTTTATGGACTTGATAGACTCGATCGGTTCTCTCATCCTATGAAACGAATCCTCATCCTCTTTCAGGACAATGTCTTCGTGAGAAACAGCGTCGTTCTCTTTTCCGGGACGATTATCGTCGGTGCGCTCAACTATCTCTTCCATCTCGTGATCGGACGGCTGGTTACGCCTCAGGTATACGGAGAAATCGAATCGCTCATATCTCTTTTCACCATCGTCTCGGTTCCTTCGGCAGCGCTCACGCTTATCGCCACGAAGTACGGTGCGATGGCGAAAGGGACAGATGATGGCGATCATACCAGGTCGGTATTTCTCTATCTGCAGAATAAGATACTATATATCGGCATCCCGGTACTTCTCCTGCTCCTGATCTTCGGGACGCCGATCGTGAAGGCCTATCTTCATATCGAGAACAACGCTCCTATCTATTTCCTGTGGGGAGCCCTGTTCCTCTCATTCCTGTCCGCGCTCGTCATCGGTCTCTTGAACGGCCTGCAGATGTTCGGAGCGGCGAACGCCGTCGGCATTTCCGGGGGCATCGTGAAATTCTCCGTCGGCATTCTTTCCATCTGGCTCGGCTATCGGACGAACGGCGTGATGGGAAGTCTCGTGGTGTCGGCTATCGTGGGGTACTTCGTCGCGCTCCTGCACCTCAAGTCCCATTTCAAAAAGAAATCCGAGCGCGGTATGACGTTCGACCGTTCTGCTCTGAACAGCTTCGTGCTTCCGGCACTTGTCGGTACGGCGGCGATCACCATACTCGGGAATGTCGACATGGTCTTCGCCAAGCACAGCCTGCTCGACGGGGCGTCCGGGGAATACGGCGCACTTTCGGTAGCGTCGAAGATGATATTCTTCCTGACCGGGGTTTTCTCGACGGTCATGTTCGCCATGGCGGCCGAGAAGAGCGGTGAGAGTGAGAAAGAATCACGAAAGGTGTTCCTGCACGCCTTTTTCCTGACCCTTCTGGCGGTGGTCGGATCGATCGCCTTTTTCGCCATATTTCCGCAGTTCGTCATTTCCGTCATGTTCGGGTCGAAATACGCCGACGCAAGCCGGCTCCTTCCGTGGTTCGCTCTTTCGGCGGGGTTGTATTCCCTGGGAAACCTGTTTCTCCAGTATTTTCTTTCCCTGCACAAGTCGACTATCGCCTATGTTTTCCTCGCATTGGCCGGATTGGAAGCCCTGACACTTTTCCTGTTCGGAAAGGATATCTATGCTATAATCGCCGCAGTGATCGCGATTCAGTCACTCGCTTTACTCAGCGGTATTTTGGTGTTCTTTCTGAGACCGAAAACCGAAAACGTATGAACAAACTCATTTCAATCGTCCTTCCCGTTCACAACGAGGAAAAGAATATCCCGCTTATTTTTGCCGAGATTCGGGAAGTTTTTAAGGAACTTTCTTACGATTACGAGGT
>JAAXTX010000080.1 GCA_013336285.1 Candidatus Moraniibacteriota bacterium
CTCCTTTGCTTATGTTGATTGGTAATGGACTTTTGATACCAATCTGCTCGGAAATCGGTCGCTTGTCAATCACTGATTCGATTATGAGCAAGGTATGAATCAAAAATCCGTTCGTTTTCCTCCACGCCCCCTTCGAGCCGTTGCGGATTCTTTGTAGGCAAGAAAGGGAGCCCTGTCGACCGAATCAACGAATATGACAATAAAAATGACACCCGGAACTCAAAGCGTCCGGCTTATCCGGATTTCGGAGATATAACCTCCGACCGCATGAGGAAGGAAGGGGTCCTCCGGCCGCAACAACTCCACGACCTTCTTTATATAGATTCCGAATACATATTCATGCTAACTATCTCAACGATCCGGACCTCGAACACCTGCTACGGTTCAAAGTAAAAAGCCGATTCCTGAAAACAGTAATCGGCAGAAAAAATTTCCATAAATGAGGAAGATCTCATCGACCGAGAGATGACAGGATGTCGCGACGATGCTCCTCCTCCATCATGAGGATGTCCTCAAGTAGTCGGCGCACCCCGTACTCACCCAGTGTCTCCGCCTGCGCGATACGCTCCTTGTACCGGGTGACTGCGAGTTCTTCTCCGTCAAGATCATGCTCCAGCATTTCCTTCGAATCAAGCGAGGTCTGACGTTCCGCGACATCCGCGGTCGGCACTCCGCCGAGGTCACAGATAATGTTCGACAGGGAAACCGCGTGCAGCATTTCCTCATTCGAGTGGATAATAAGTTCCTTTGATATCGCGTCGTACTCCGGACCCGTGATGGTCGCGGCATGTTGGACATACTGTACCGCGGCACCGAACTCGTATGCGAGATCGTGATTCAATTCCTCGATAAACCCGTCTATGGTGAGAGTCATATCGGTTATTGAAAATGTTTACGTTTTCAGTATAGCACGCGTGACGAAACGTTTTCGAGTATAAAAATGGACGGGAAGCGTTTCACACTCCCCGTCCGATATAAGACATTCCTGTACCTAAAGCTTTTTTCATTTCGACATGGCGTAATGCTCACGAAGATACTTCCGCCAGTTCGAGCTGAACAGAAATGTCACGCCAGCGCTGACGGCCAATACGAAAAAAGGACTCCGACCGGCAACAATATCTCAAATTCCATTGTCCACCCGCCGGTAAACAGACGGTATGCCGGCAAACACAGCAACGAGGCGACCAGGAACACGATTCCCGTGCTCTTATAGAATCGCTCCTGTCGCATGGCATCACACCGTATATAACTCATCAGGTGGGCCGATTGCCGTTCCAAGAGTTCTCTCGAAGTTTCTTCCGCCACTGCCTCCTCCTTATCAAGTTGTGATAAATACATCCGACTCCAGAAATATGCCCCGTTTTCCGTCCGTTTTCGTTTTTTTCCTCATCAGATCCGAACCGCCTGCCTGATCGAATCCGCAGGCACGGTCAATACCGGAAGACCTTTCGAAGGACCGTTCACTGCCGCCGATCGACGTATGTTGAGGTAGTCGATGAATGATTGTGAAACGTAGACGGATACGTTCACAGTCGCGGTCGCGCGCACTTCTGCGGCAACAACCTTGCCCGGAACCGCGAGAAAAAGGGCCATGATAATTGCCAAGCCTTTTTTCCCGCGATGTTTTTCCTTAATTTTCATTGGCGTGCTCCTTCTATTTGTGCAGTTGTTCAACATTCATTCCGTTCTGAATTAGGACACTCTGGTCTAGAATGTCCGTATGAAAAAGAAAGGAAAATTGACTCGGGCAGAGCGCTTCGAAATCAACATCCTCCTCGAGAAGCGGTATTCATACCGCAAG
>JAAXTX010000081.1 GCA_013336285.1 Candidatus Moraniibacteriota bacterium
GCGGCAAGCATGACGGCGGGGTCGTTCGTTTCGAAGGCGGAGCGGATAACAGAGGCAAGTTTTACTCGAAGATCAGACTGTTCTGATTTCTCGGCGTACCCGATAGCCTCGGCGGCGGCAAGCATGACGGCGGGGTCGTTCGTTTCGAAGGCGGTTTTAATGAGGATGGAGCGCTCCGATTTCTCGGCGTACCCGATAGCCTCGGCGGCGGCAAGCATGACGGCGGGGTCGTTCGTTTCAAATCCACGATTCATAAGCTCCTGCATCTGTTCCTGTGTAGCCATTGTCAACAACATCGGGATTATCTCCGCTTTGACATTCGAAAAATCACTGGATTGAAGAATATGGTTCGCCTCAGCCATATCCCGTTCTAATTTCTCACTCTCCCTTCGATACCGCTGCAACGAGTGTTCCGTATATTCTTCCTCATATCCGGGAACGACATACATATCCAGGATTTCCTTCGGAATTCCCGACACTTCCGGTTTTTCGATTGTTGCAGTGGTTTGAGTTTCGAAGTCCATACGATGGTACGGGATAGTATCAATCCTTGTCCTCTCCATTATACGCCACGATGACGAATTCGCCCTTGACCTTGGTCGGTTCGGACTCAAACCGTGCGAGTACCTCGCCCACCGTTCCGCGAACGGTCTCCTCGAACATCTTCGTCAGTTCCCGACCGAGGATGATCCGTTTCTCCGGCGCAAATGAGGCAAGCAAAGCAAGGTTCTTAAGCACACGATGTGGCGACTCATAGTAGACCACGGGCAAATCTGACCCTGCAACAAACCGAAAAAAGGTCTCGCGTCCCTTCTTGTGTGGCGGAAATCCCTTGAAAATAAATTCGCGCATATCGATACCGGCGACCGATACGATGGCACCCAGGGCCGACGGCCCCGGTACCGGAACAACCGACACGCCGGCTTCGAGCGCGAACGAGACGAGTCGGTTTCCTGGGTCGGAAAGTCCGGGGGTACCGGCATCCGTCACGTACGCGAACGACTCGCCGGCCTTCATACGGGCGACGAGTGAATCCAGCTTCGCCTCGTCGGTATGTTCGTGGCACGACAGTGCCGGCTTATCGATTTCGTGCCGATCAAGTAACCGACGCGTCACACGCGTATCCTCGGCGAGCACCGCATCACACTCTTTGAGCACACGAAGCGCCCGAAGCGTGATATCTTCCATATTGCCGATAGGCGTCGCGACGAGATACAGGGTTCCCATAACGGTGTGTTCAATCAGTATCAATAAGATCTTCCCGCTCCCCTGCCAGAGGGGAGCTGTCATGTATTCATGACTGAGGGGTGGGAGTACGTCGATTATTTCAAGTGTTCCGATATATTCAAAACAACGTCATCCAGATTCCCATTTACCTCATCATTCCAGAAGCGTAACACCGAAAGACCCAGGGATTCAAGATAGACTGTCCGTTCCGCATCATATTCGCATTTTTTACCGTGCTGCCATCCGTCCAATTCGATTACCAACTTCTTTTCAGGACAATAGAAATCGACAATATACGGACCAATCGAATGCTGACGTCGGAACTTGAACTCCAACGCGTTCCTTCTCAAGCGGGACCAGAGGATGACTTCCTGCGACGTCGCTTTTTTCCGTAAGACCTTTCTCGATACTTCCTTGGATTTGGAGTTGAAAATACGTTTCATATTTTCCTGAACACCCCTCAGTCTCGAAGACTCGACAGCTCCCCTCCCCAAGGAGAGCAG
>JAAXTX010000059.1 GCA_013336285.1 Candidatus Moraniibacteriota bacterium
AGTACAATGGTAGTACACTAGCTTCCCAAGCTAGGGACACGGGTTCGATTCCCGTTACCCGCTCAAGAAATCAAAAAGGTCACCAGATGGTGATCTTTTTGATTTCTAGGGTAGTACGGGAATCGAGCCGGTGAAAGCGAAACAAACTGCCTTTCAGTAGAAAGGCGGTGCAGGGGAACGTCGATGAACGCGGCCAAAGGAGTGAGGACATATTCGGTATGCTCCGAGTAAGAAGATGCCCTCATGTGCTGAGTACGAAAATATTATCACCCATACTTAAGGATGAAGCGGTTCAAAAGAGCCGCATGACCGGGGTTGAAATTCTTGTCGAATGCATTGACAACACGTATTATCCATGATAGATTGCGTGTCGTTTTGAGAATGGAGAATGTAAACAGGGCAAGGCATCTTTTAGGGGTGTCTCAAAAATACAGTAAACGAAACAGGAGGTTCGTGATGGAAGGATCGAGAACGTGGAAAAGGGTAGTCGGAGGAGAAGAGTGGATCGGCGGGGTGTGCGGCGGTCTGGCATACTGGCTCGGAGTTCCTGCATGGCTTGTGCGGTTTCTCTGGGCGGTCGCCGTTCTCATGTATGGAACAGGACTCGTTCTTTATGTTCTTCTCTGGATATTCATTCCAAAATGGGATGAGGTACCGAGGGATTACAAGGAGGCGACCGGCGGATGATCCGTCGCTCGGAGGGGATTGTCAATGGACGATCCCTTTTTTTTATTTTACAAACGCCTTCATGACGGGATTGTCGCCGAAAGGGCGAATCGTCGGCGGTATAGCAATTCCGTATGGTACGGGCGTTTCTTTCGATAATATTGTGTGATATCGTGATTTTTGGAATGTTCGAAGAAAAGTCTCTTTTCGCGGCTGCTGGGATCGTATGACCGTTCGTTCAGGCCCGAACCGAAAAGCGATTCCGTTTCGTGTATTGATATCCGACTATGACAAGTATCATAAGAATCGCCCTCATATGCCTTTCCGCCCTGACGATCATCATCGCCGACTCGATGATAAAAAAAATAAGCATGGGACAGACGTTTTCCGATGTCCTGAAGGATCCGCGGATGATACCGGTCTATGTCCTGTATCTGTTGCAGATCTTTCTTGCGGTCCCGATCTTTCTTCATGAAGGGGAACTCGCGATATATGCGAACCTGTTCATCGTGTTTTATGGGATATTCAGCGTGGTCTTCGGCGTTTATTTCTTCAGGGAGAACCTGTCGATCATGCAGATGCTCGGTATAGGTCTCGGATTGATTGGGGCGGTTCTTATGGGTTCATAGTGAACGATCGTAACCAGAACGAATGAGTTTCCGGATGCGGGAGGAAGATTCCCGCGGCCCTTTCAATATCTAAAACCACCCGGGTTTATCCGGGTGGTTTTATTGAAAACAAAGATGTCAGGCTATCATTCGTCGGTCTTCATATTTAATTCCGAACAGATGTCCTTAACAAAATTCAAATCCCCAGTCAGGTGTCGCGTAAAGTCGACCTCCTCGGAAGTAGCATTGAAAAGTTCGTCTGTCTCATTGAAGCCGTAATGTCCGACATGTACCAGGAGGTTTAATAACTCGTTCGTGTTTAATCTCGAAATTCGTTCCCTGACCTTTTCTCCGTATTTGGCAAAAAAGTCTTCGGCATTTTCAATTCCTTGCAAATCAATAACCTCTTCGGTATGAGGGGGTAGCTCGTTTCCTTCGTTGTACATAATCAGCATGCATTAATTTTGCCGATAGCATTGTAACACAAACATCAAAAACGTCATAGTACAAAAAAACCTTGTCTGACCGGCTGAATCGGCTCAATAAGTAAACGAAGAACTTCAAGGTAGGTTCACGGTATACGGTACCAAAAAGTTTTATCGAGAAATGGGAAGCCGTCCGCGCTTCTTGGGAAAACGAGTAAGGCGGTGACTCTCCGTCCGATCTCGATCCTCGTCCCTGTACGACCAAATCTGCTGACAGATGAAAGATACATAAAAAAAGACACATGATGACTCGCGAATCGAAGGGGAAAAACGGTATCAACGCAAAGAAAAATGAAATAACGTAGAAGTCAAGAAACGTAATGCGCCGTGCGCGCAGTCTGCTGATCGGCTTGCGTTTCGGTATATGATATTTCACTTACGCGATATTGATACCGGAATCGTATCGGAGGTTGACAAAACGACGTTTTCGGATAGAATAAAGCGTCTGACCGATCTTTTAAAAACAGGTAAATAATCAATCATCACGCCGAAAGGCATGCCATAAGGAGGTGTTTCATGCGATTCTTATTGTTTTTCGTTTCCGTTCCGGTGATCGGACTGGTCACGTTGTCCATGTCACGGCACGGACAGGACGGTAACATTCCTGTGGTCATAGTTCTCTACGGAATCGGGGTATTCACTTTCCTTGGACAGGAATATTCGAAAGCGAAAAGAGAAGCGGCGATAGCCAGGGAAAAAAGAAGGCAGGATATGGCCGTCTCGAAGGAGCAACTCAAGGCGGATATGCTGGTCTTTCGTTTCAAGAACTGTTTCGGTTTCGATCCGAAGTTCATTTCCGAAAAGCGGTTTCAGAAGGAGGCTCTCATCAAATTGGCATTTCTCGCGAAGGAATTGAAACGTCTGAGCCTTGAACGGGAAAAGCGGGACGCCTTTCTGATACGCATGCATTACGATGAGATCTTCGCGCGGTATCAGAGAGGATTCGAACTGTTGACCTTGTGTGCCCCCGCTTTCGCTTCGACGCTTCCGCACTGGACCCATCTGTGGGAATTCGCCGAACGCTGGTGTCGTGAAAATTCTTTCGAAGCCAGGCTGGGTATCGAATGAAAAGAACGGTAAGAGGCGCGCGAAGCGAATGCACGCCTCTTCCCTGATATTGATACCGGTGACAATCATGTCTCAACAACATTCAAAGCGGAGGGTGAAATGGGAATAGGTAAAGCGATCGGTTACATGCTGATCGTCTGTGTCGCATTCATACTGTTAGGATTCGTATTCGAGATCCTGAGTACGGTACTGCGCGTTGTCGTACCGATATTGGTACTTGCGGCGATTCTTTTTCTGGGGCTCAAATTATTGAACGGAGGAAAAAACCCATGGTGAAGGCGAGATTGAATATCCGATCCGACGCGACGGACTGGCGGGCGAAGATCCTGTCGAATCTGACATTGACGCCGTTTCGGATAGGGGACATCTGCTTCCGATGCGTGGAGGCTCCGCTCCAGGGAATCAAGTCCGAAGACCCGGAGGTGCGTAAGGAAATATTCGCAATGGACGGATTCCAGGCGATGAGAAAAGGACGGGAAGTAGTCCGAACTTACGGGGTCGATGGCCCGCCTTTCGTCTATTGGCATGATGAACGGATACCTTATCATTCCACGGAACATCGGTTGCTGATAGCCATGTTCATCCGTGAGAAGATACGGCAAAACCGTGAGGTGCAGGAGGCGTTACTTGAAACGGAAGGTGACTTCATCTATCACGATGTCGGTCCCGAGAATCCGAATACGACACTCCCGGAAAAATTCTATATCGAGGTTCTGTTGTACGAGAGGAGACTGTTGAGAAAACTGCAGTCCCTTTCCTTGGCGAAATGATCGTTTCCGCTGGAAGTCGCGGCGGATCAAAAGAGTCAGAACCAAACAAAACATGAAAAGGAGAATGACGTGACATCAAAGTACGGTTTTTCAACAATCGAGGAAGATGCGAAAAATGCCGAAAAACAGGCAGCTCACGCTCAGATGATCGCACCGATCATCGAAGATGTCCTTCTGGATTTCAATGAGACGCGGTCGCTTGGCGGTATCGTGTCGAGTGAATATCGCGAGTCGGATGGCAGCCGCTCTTGGACGTACCGGTTGAATATCGAACGAGTCGAAAAAACGTTTGATCTCTTCAATTTCCACTGGATAAGTCTGAAAAAGGATACACGGGTTTCTGTTGTACTGGCTGCCGGTATGGACGGCACGGGAACGTTCTCACTGATATGCTTCGGCCGGTATGAAGCCGAGAAAGCGGCCATTTGCGAAGTGCTGAAGCGGGAAATCGGTCGGATCGAGGCTTGCTCCGGGTTGGTCAGATTCGAAAACTATTGAATGACGGGCTCCACGGACTCCTTGCGAAGCAAGGGGTCCTTTTATATTCCGTGTATCGAGGGAAATATTCCCTATCCCGCGTCTTTTTCCCGGATTCGAGAACGGTCTTATTCGGGAGCCAAAAGATCGTGACGAGGAATGCGGGCTCTACCGAATAGGTATTTCAGAGCGTAATCTATACATTGACATAAACGTAGTTTTCTGCTAAAATATATCGATTCGTGGTTTGGTACCTCAAGGGCTCAATCCGAACACTCACTTTTTTGAAAGACTCCTCCTGACGACGCCATTTCGGCGCTGTTTTTGTTTTTCACGATATGCCGAAAGTATTTCTTCC
>JAAXTX010000060.1 GCA_013336285.1 Candidatus Moraniibacteriota bacterium
CCTGATCTGAGCATCTTCACGGCTTTCCAGCGCACCTTCGGGATATTCGGATTCGAGGTGTATGCCATATCTTTGCATTAAACAGGTCAGTCTAGCAGGTGATGCAAAGGTATTGAAACATTACGAATTATTGACATTATCATAAAAAAGTACTATAATAGTGCGTTAATCTGTTGTTTTATAACATTCACACAATAAAAAGGAGGCGATCTTGGAAAGATGGCTTAGAAAGGAGGCGACGATCCGTGAAGCGTTCGTCCTAGCTGTTGCGATGATAGTCGTAAAAATCGGGTACAGTTATGTTCTGGGAATCGCATTTCCACAGTTGAAAGATGCGGTGGATAATGCGCCAAAGTTGGGAATGACGATTCTTGCTTTTTCGACACCGTTCCTCTTCCTGTTTTACGCATTGATGGAAGAGGTTATCTTCCGAGCCCCTCTTTCGATCGCGGAGGATTTGGGGTGGTCGGTACGAGGCATGATGGTAGCCTCCCTCGTACTATCCGTCGTATTCGGCTTGTTGCATGGGAGTCCGGCAAATATTCCCTATCAGGGTGTCGCCGGGTTTTTCTACTGCATCATGTACCTGAAGTGCGGGGGTTTGACCGGAAATGGCATGAAGGCAATCGCCGTTACAAGCATAAGCCACTTTACGTGGAATATGCTCTGCATCGCGAATCTTTACTGTCATGGAGTCAGGGTCGTATGACATGATCGTCGTGACTGGTCCGGACTTGAAGCCGGAAAAAATAAAGAATCTTGAAATAAACAAAGAAAAAAAGGGAACATATGGCGGAACGGAGTTTGATAGGAAAAGAAGTGACGCTCGGGGATCGGCACGCAGTCCGAGTCGGTCAGAGAGACGGGGAGGAAGACGATACCGTATATCTCCATTTTCTCAGTCCCGAAAAGGAAGCGGATCTCGGTGAGGATGGCAAGACCGTTCTTCCCCGGGCCTCGGCCTATATCGAGGACGGCGCATGCGTAACACAGGTCGCCCTGAGCCTGAAGGCATCGTACGCTCTCCGAAATCTGCTTAACGAGATGTTCCCGTAAGTGTCTCGATACCCGTCCGTTCACAATGAACGGCGGGTGTTTTTTTATGGTTTTCACCTTACGATGTACGTATACGGGAAACGGGATGGGTAGTCGGACCGTCCGCGTACGGATATGACATGATATGATGGTTTCGTTCATCCGTCCGATACGCGAGATTTATCGTAGAGGTAAAACAGTTAATCGAAACCATATGACTTTCGGGGAATCGTTTCCACGGCCTGATTCGGAAAGAAGTGACAAGGAAAGCATGATCGAGAGACTGCGCGAGCGACCGATAACGCTGCTCGAAGAATTTTCCGACATCACCGCGGAGGATCTTGAGGCGCGGTTCCCGGACGGCAGGCCGATAGTCGTCTGCGATTTCGGAGTGACCGGAATAGAAGCGGGCGAGGAGATTCCCGGAGGGTATCGGCACGGCCGTATCCTGTCCATCGACCACCATGTACCGAACGAGCGCATGGCCCGTCGGATATCGAGCACGACGCTCGCCATCGAACAGGCACGCTCGGACGAGGGATTTCCCGAGGATTCGAATGTCGTCATTCATCACACTGACTGTGACAGTATCCTTTCGAGTCTGATCGCCCGAGGATTTCTCCCGCCGGAGGACCGGTTCAACGACGCGGCGATAGCCGCGGATCATACCGGTGAAGAGAACGATATCTCGGATCTTCTGGGATCGCTCATGCAAAGACGAGACCTCGAATTTTCCATGCGAAACCTGGAAGCGCTGCTTCATGGAGCTCCGTTGGATTCGGATGCGTTAAAAGCTCTCGAACAGCGGAAAAGCGAGCGCGAAGAAGCCGCGAAGCTCGTGGCGTCGGAGGCGTTGCGTAAAACGGGGAACGTCTACTACGTGTGGACGAAGAGCCGGCCGGACGCGGCGCTGTTTCCGGCACTCCTGCCGGACGCGGCGGTCGTCATCGTCGGGAGCCCGATGAAACACGATTCCGGAAAATCGGTCATCAAGATACGACTCGGGATGAAGGCCCCGGAAGGATTCATGCTCAACACGCTCGATCTGCCGGATTTCGGCGGGCGGTGGAACGCGGGCAATACGAAACGGCACGGGGGTACCGCGATCCCGATAGAAGAGTACGCGGAACTTGTCCGGGAAAAATTGGAATCGTGGGAATCGCCCGCCCGAACGGAGTGATTTCGCGACTTGCGAACAACCGAAACGACGCCGAACATTTCTTCGGGCCGTTTTCGTATCGCGTCGATCCCTTAGTATACTTGCGAATTTCTTTTATCCGTGGTACTGTGATATATGCCCATCGCGGGATCGGAACCGATCGTCGGGTTCGGTCCATCGCGTCAAACTTTCCGCCATTTTTACAAAATGACCGAGGGACATGGCTTTTTCATGTCGGATCATGGTCTTCCGGGGAGATTGTGACGAGCTCTTAACTCTCTTGATCACCATACTATGCGGAAGCTACGGATCGCTCTTTTGGCGCCGGTCGAGGAACAGGTACCTCCGTTGAAATATGGCGGCACGGAGCTTGTCGTATACAATCTCGCGCAGCATCTGGTCGGGATGGGTCACGAGGTCACGTTGCTTGCTTCGGGGGATTCGGTTTCGGATGCCAAACTTGTTCCGATATTTCCGAAAGCCATTCGGACACTCCCGGCATGCAAGAATTCCAAGGTGCGGCAGGCGCTTACCATTACCGGCATTGGGCGCATGCTCGAATATCTTGCCACGCACGAGTTCGATCTGATACATAATCATATCGGATGGCTGTTTCTGCCGTTCGTCGGAACGTTGAAGGCGCCCGTCGTGACGACATTGCACGGCTCGCTCAGCAATCCGGACGAGTCGGAGATCTACAGATTGTTTTCGGATGCGCACTATGTCAGTATCAGTCGGAATCAGCGGGAGTCCGGCCCTGTCGGAATGAATTTCCTCCGCAATGTCTATAACGGCATAGAGATTCCGAAGTTCGAATTCAATCCGAAACCTGGTCACTATCTCGCATTCCTCGCGAGGATATCCCATGAGAAGGGAGCGCTTCAGGCGATACAGATCGCCAAGGCGTCCGGTGAGAAACTCGTCATGGCGGGGAAAATCGACCCGACGGACGTATCGTATTTCGAAAAGCATATCCAACCGCATATCGACGGCGACCGGATACGTTTCATCGGCGAGATCGGGCACGAGGACAAGGTGATGCTGCTCAGACATGCGAAGGCAATGATCGCCCCCATTCAGTGGGACGAACCGTTCGGACTCTATTTCATCGAGGCGATGGCGTGCGGGACGCCGGTCATCGCGAATCGTCGGGGTTCGGTTCCGGAAGTGATAGTCGACGGGGTGACCGGCTATATAGTCGAGAATGTCGGCGAGGCGGTGGCGAGAATCGCCGACATCGGAAAGATCGATCGTCTTGCTTGTCGGCGACACGTGGAACGAAACTTCTCGGCGGAAAAAATGGCCGAAGGCTATCTGTCAGCATACCGGGAGGCGCTTTCCCGAAAGGGTGTACCCGCATGATTTTCTCATGTCAACGAGCGAAGGGGCCGATACGGTTTTGCAATGTCGTGAAAGGACGGGTTTACATCGGGCTTCCGATGGGGGAGAATGGGAAGGCGTATAATCATTGAGGAAAAAGATCTATGGCATCACGAGAAGATCTGATGGCGGCGTTCGCGGGCGAAAGTCAGGCGAACAGAAAATATTTGGCGTTCGCGAAGAAGGCCGAGCAGGAGGGATATCCCGCGGTCGCGAAACTGTTCCGGGCGACGGCCGAGGCCGAGACGGTCCACGCGCATGCGCATCTGCGAGCCGCCGAAGGCATCAAGGACACCGTGGCGAACCTGGAGGCGGCCATCTCCGGCGAGCACTACGAGTTCACCGACATGTATCCCGGGTTCATCGCCACGGCCGAGGCCGAGGGGAACGCGGCGGCGCTCAAGTCGTTTTCCAACGCCAACGCGGTCGAGAAGGAACACTATGCGCTCTACGAGCAGGCACTCGAAGCGATCAAGGCGGGGCATGATATCGAGGATCTGAAGATCTATGTCTGTCCGGTCTGCGGGCATACCGAAGTAGGCGTGGCGCCGGACACCTGTCCGATCTGCCATGTCCCGAAGGCGCAGTTCATCGAGATAGCATAGGAAGCACGAAACGACCCGCGAGGGTCGTTTTTTCTGGGTTGTAGGGAGTCTCATGAAGAGCGAACCGTACATAGTATTCCGTTCCCTAGTCAATACCTTTGCATCACTTCCTCCGGTGTCTGGTACCCGATTCCCATATGGATCCGTTCGCCGTTGTAATACGGGAGATACTCCGAAATGGCTTTCCTCAGTTTTGGAACCGACC
>JAAXTX010000061.1 GCA_013336285.1 Candidatus Moraniibacteriota bacterium
TTTCGGCATTCGGAGTGTTCTCGCAAGAAGGTGTTCGCGCACAGACGCACGGTATCGTGCGTATCGTCGATGGGGCAGGAAATCGGATCGATGCGGACGTGCCTCGCCCGACATCCGTTCTCGACCCCGAAGTCGCCCGGAAGATCGCTTCCATCATGTCCGACGATTCGGCCCGCGCGCCCGTGTTTGGTTCGCGTGGGCCGCTGACACTCAAGGATCGTCCGGTCGCGGCGAAGACCGGGACGACACAGGATTTTCACGATGCGTGGACGGTCGGCTATACGCCTTCGATCGCCGTCGGTGTCTGGGTCGGAAATAACGACAATGCGCCGATGAAGGCCGGTTCGGATGGCATCTATGCTGCCGCCCCATTGTGGCACGAATTCATGGTCGCAGTTACGGAAGGGACGCCGGTCGAGACCTTCACGCCGTATACGAAGGTGGAATCGCAGAAGCCGCTCCTTACCGGAATACGGACCGATGGTGCCGTCGAGTATTTCGATATCCATAGCGGTAAGAAGCTCTCGGAGAAGAAAGCTTTGAAGAAATCCGCTTCAAGCGTGCGTACGTCCTTCAAGGATCCGGAACACTGCATCTTGTACTACGTGAATAAGGATGATCCACTCGGCGATACGCCGCCCGACCTGTCCGATCCGATGATAGCGCGCTGGGAGTCCTATCCGGAAGACCCGAATACGAAGAGCGGGAGTTAGGATATTTCCGGTCGTCGCGATTCGAAATATCGGGTATGAAAAAGCCGGAAGCGAAGATGCTGCCGGCTTATCACTTTTTACGTTCTGCCGTTACGATCCCTCATGTGGGAACTGGCCGCGCGCGACGAGATTGAGCGATGTGATGTGCGCCTCGCTGGTAAGCGCAAGCACGACCGCTTCCGCGACTGACGATGGTGGGGCGTATCCTGTATTCGATCGTCCATACCCTCGACATATCTTATGAATCGATTCCTGCACGGGCTGTGAGTCGTAGAGGCCGGTATCGATGGCTCCGGGTCGGATAGTCGTGACATAGATTTCCTCGGGCTCCAGTTCGAGCATCGCGGCGTTTGCAAATCGGTCCAAGGCGCCTTTACCAGCATGATGAATGCTCGCCGGAACGACGGAACGTATAGCGGACATGGACGAGATAATACAGATTCTTGTCTCTTCCTGCTTCCTGAAACGTGGAAGGAGCGCCTGTAACAACTGGATGGTGCTTTTCGTAACGGAGAACTCGGCGTCGATGAACTCCGTCGGGATTTCTTCTATCGGGATATACGGATTGTCGTCCTTGATCTCGACTGTTCCCGCGCCGAGTCCGAGTGACTGGACCCAATAGAGAGGCAGATCATTCGGAAGTTCTTTCGCAAGATGTTCGAGGTCCGACTGGCCGCCGAGATCGACGACCGAATACTCAATCACCGATCCGGGTATCCCACGCCGAATCCATCTCTGTACGATCTGAAGCTTATCTTCCGAATGGGAGACCATGTGGACGACGGCACCAGCCTTGGCGCACTCGAGTGCGATTGCCGCACCGATGTTTGCCTTATATTCCGTATCACCATCGAAGATGGGTGAATGTGTCGGTTTTCCAGTCCTGATATCTCGGAAGACGTGTTGTACCGGTTTGATGCCGACGCCGATGACGAGAACCCGTTTGTTTTTTAGATCGTTCATGATATCTCCTTGTAGGGTTATGGAAGGGTTATGGGATGTTAAGGAACGGGAAAGTATACCCTGAACCAGTAATAGTGTCCATAATCATGCCATCGTATGTCTTGTCGCCATCCTAATGATAGTTAATATACTGCCAATATACGGGTATTTACAGAGATCTATCCCTGTGATATATTGACGTCAGAAATACTGACAATACAATTGTTGAGCATGAATATTCGGGAAATCAGGAACATATTGGAAGGATACGGACTGGACGAGAAGGAGGCCTCCCTCTATCTTTCGTCACTGAATCTCGGTGATTCCGGGATGTCCGAACTCGCGAAAGAGGCCGGACTGAAGCGAAGCACGGCCTATCTGATATTTCAGTCGCTTGAGCAGAAGGGTCTCATGGGGAGCTTTAAAATGAAGACCGGCCTTCGGTTCGTGGCGACGCGACCGGAAATACTGGTTTCCAAAACGAAGAAACAGTTGGAGGACCTGCAGGCGATCCTGCCGGAGCTCGCGGCCCTTTCCAAGAAGAACGGAGAGGATCCGAAAGTGACGTATTATCACGGGGTAGAGGGATATATGACTGCCCTTGAGGCATCGTTGCAGGAGCGAAACGCCGTTTTACGTCACGTCGGATCGATTATGGAAGCGCATAAGGTCTATGCGGACTATGACGTGAATCATTATGTACCCGAACGATTGAGAAAAAATATCGCGATCCGCTGTCTATATACGAGCGATACAAGCAAGGAAGTACGTAATCGCGACCATTCTGCCGAGCAGCGGGAAATACGGTATTTCCCCGAAGGATATCCGATGAAGACGGGGATGCTTATATATGGGAACAAGGTCGTAATTACGAGTACGAAAAGGGAGCTCGTCACCGTCGTCATCGAAAGTGCGGACATTGCGGAAAGCGAGCGGCTGAAGTTCGATCTGCTCTGGTCCTTGCTTAAGTGATGGAGTTTGCAGTGGCACGACATCGTTTCAAAATACTATCGATACACGCCTATGGAACAGATCATTTCGGTCGCGACGGATGCCGCGAAGGAGGCGGGAGCGGTCTTGAGGGAGCTGTTCTCGGATCGGACGAAGCGGTATGCGATGAAGAACGCACATGATATCGTCGCGGAAGCCGACCTGAAGTCGGAAACGATCATTTTGGGACGAATTAAGGAAGCGTTTCCCGACCACGCGATCCTGTCCGAGGAATCGGGGGCAAACGGGAAGGAATCCGAATACAAGTGGATTGTCGATCCCTTGGACGGAACGATCAATTTTTCGCGCGGAATAAGGGAGTTCTGCATTTCCATCGCCGTCTCACGAAACGACGAGCTTGTGTTCGGGCTCGTGTATGTGCCGGTTTCCGACAGACTTTTCATCGCGGAAAAAGGTAAAGGAGCGACGGCAAACGGAGCAATCATTCGGGTTTCCGATGAACGGAATCTCGTGAATACGTTGCTTGCCACCGATAATACGTCCGACATCCCGAATCGGATCAGAAACTTCCGGGTCTTGGGGAAGATCTGCGCCAATGTGAGGCATGTACGGATATTCGGCAGCTCCGCCCTGCATCTTGTAAGGATAGCCGGAGGCGAATTGGACGCGTATTACAAGATTGACTGCAACTATTGGGACAATGCGGCGGGGATACTTATCTTGCGCGAGGCCGGTGGCGCCATAACGGACATGAACGGCGCCGATATTTCGCCGAAATCCGATACGATCGTCGCGACGAACGGGTCAGTTCATAGCGAATTGCTTTCGGTACTTCTATCCGCGCACGAATAAACATATGGACTCCGGAAATCATCTATATGCGGTCTTATTGGGCGGAATATCGGAGGGTGATGACCTGATGGAAGCACATCGGCTGGAGTTCGTGGTGGCTTCGAGCGAAAAGGATGCCAAGGGGCTGGCCAAGGAACGTTTTAGTGTCGAGAAAGTGCATGTCGACGGGATCCGAAGGCTGGAAACCGTTGACGGATATGCGGTCATTTTGGAAAAGATCGGATAAGGTGCCGTCCGAAACGGTGCCATATATCCGATGGGCGCACCGTGTTGCGGGAGGGATTACGTCGTTTCCTCAACGGTATTTTCTTTGAATATTGACTTTTTATACGATTCGTTGTATTCTTAACGACTGATGAGAAGTCTGCCTTGTTTCTCGCGATCTTCTTAGGTCGTTCAAAATCAGCTAACCCGATCGCGGTTGCTGTCCGACTGTGGCTGGTACCGCCTGAACGAACAGGTTTATGATAAAGAATCTCCGAGTAATCAAGTCCGCCGTTCTTGGCATGGGTGGGTCCATCGTGGAGCTGGTTCCTGAACGTGGGTGTTTTTATGCTGACGTTCTGGGAAAACGGCTTCTTATCGATAGGAAGATGGCTATAACGCGCCAATCGTTTGTCAGCAGTCATTTGACGCGGTGCAAGGATATCACGCACAAACTGCTGCAAGAGAACGGGTTACCGACCCCTGAAACGGAGAGTTTTTACCGGAAAAGCTATGAGCGTGACGAGGCTGAAACGCGACTTGGAGCGCTTCGATATCCCATCATTCTCAAGGATGCCCAAGGCTCGCAAAGCCTGGGCATTTTCCCGTTCGTAAAGAATGTTACGGAAGCGATAGTCATTCTGGAACGGGAACTGCCGAAGTATAAGAGTATGGTCGCGC
>JAAXTX010000006.1 GCA_013336285.1 Candidatus Moraniibacteriota bacterium
CTACGTAAAAAATCAGGGGACTGAAAAGGAATACGTACAACTCCACCAGGACGCACTGACGTTGTTCGACTACATGCAATAGCTGCGGCACGATACCCCGTCAGCTCTGCTGCGGGGTAGTTGATTGAAGCATTCCGGGATAAATAAATCGTCTTGCAGACCACTGTAAGACGTCATCCGTTGATTCGATGAGTTAACGCTAATGATTTCTTCCGGTCCGTTGTCGGTCGTTCTCCGGTTCGTCCGATTATTGAGTTCGCGTGGCCGAGTTCGGTTGCGGCGGATTCTGTTTTCGCGGATTCGCCGTGTTCGCTGCGGGTTTTTCATTGTTTGACTAGAAGTTCGCGCGGTTCGGTCTTTCGGGAGGCGTGTTTATCCGTTCCCGTCGGTCGTTTCCACGTTCATTGTGCCGAGTCGGCGGTCGATCCCGATATTGCAGGTACCGGTCGCCGTCGCGGTAACCGTCATGCATTCCGGGATGCCGGTACGGATGATCCGGTACGACGATCAGCTCATCACATGCCGATAATCCCAGAAGGCAGATGAAACCGACGGCCAGGGAGGTGAAAGATCTTTTCATGAATACTCCGGTATTATTTTGGTTAGATTCTACTTGCGTTCAGCCTGCCTTTTGTACGGCCAATACGAGCTTTCGTCAAGCAAAGGATGCGGTGTCATACGGGCGGAAAACGGCGGCGTAATCGAAATACGTATTATTTGTGCTTCGGTCAATAAAAAACGGCTGACGGTTTTGTCGTCAGCCGATGTCAAAATTTCGTTTCCCTATCCTGAAATCTGGACGCTCATATGTTTTTCCAGTGACCTGATATGGTTCCTGTGAATGATGAGCGTCTCGTGTTCCCTGTAGTATTTCTCGTGAGAGAGAACGGGCTCGTATTCAATCCAGCCGTCAGCGAGAGGTCTCAGAAAGACATAGCCGAGTTTTTTCGAAATGCCGATCACGGGAGTCGAATCCCATGGCGTTTCAGCGGAAGGAGGGATGAGTAGCGCTCCCACTTCCTGTTTCCAGAGTCTTGCCGCCCACGTGCCGATGCTTCCACCGTCTATCGAAACCGACTTGAATCGGTCGATCGTTTTTCGGGCGATGTCGCTGTATTCATGCTCCCGGACGCGAAGTTGGATATACATGTTTCCTATATTCTTTCCCCGAGGCTTCCTGAGTCGCTCGCTTATCTCCAGGTCGGTGATTCTCCAGACTCTCGAAGAGCCCGGTCGGTAACCGAAAAGTTCCTGCGTATTCACGTCGCCGATGTATGCGGATTCGATGACGCCGTCTATTACCAGTGCGATCATCGAACCGACCCCATGCGATTGGCGACGGATATACGCCCTCGTGCCGTCAATTGGATCGATAGTGAAGTAGGCGCGTACCCCATATTTTCCGAGGAACTGTAACGCATCCTCCTCACCGACGAGGCTGAATTTCGGAAAGCATTCCCGCAGGGACTTTACATAGGATTTCTGAGCTTCGGTGTCCGCATTGGTCAGCACGTCGTCTTTCCTACCCCCGTAGCCTACCTTTTTTGTTACGTCGAAGGTCGTCATTCTTCTTCTGGCTATGACAACAGCTCTTCTGACTAGTTCCCGCAATATGAGACCGACGCTGGCGCCGTTCGGTTTAACGATGGCAAGTATCTTTCTGGCCATGTATACCCTCCGCAAATGATTGTTAAGGATTCGATTCGTATACAATACACTTGAAATATTAAATTAAGTCAAGTAATCGTAACAAAAACACAAACCATGATGAGGCATGGCCGTGGGTAGCAGCTGTTGAATCGGAAATTATCGTTCCCGGTAAATTTCCTTTTTGGTGCCGTCGTCGGCTGTGACGGTGATGACGGTACGACCTGGAAGCGACGGGACGGTCGGAGTGACTGTCTTGTGCCTACCTTTCGGGATCGTCAGATCGCCGGTGTCTAGAATATCCTTGTCATGCGTGAAGGTATACGTGAAACGCGTAGCGGAAGAGTGGTTTTCCACGGTGAAACGGGACGAGTCCGGATCGCGTGTCTCGAAAGAAAGGACCCACCAGTTTTTCCCGTAGTTCGGATCGAGTCCGCGATCGATTCGGAAAAAGAGGACGCCGGAAGCAATGGCGAAAAATAAAAGGATGACAAAGACCGGATATCGTTCGCCGGCCACGTATCGCACGAGTCGCGTAAATGAATCGTCCTCGCGTTTATTTGTCGCGCTCATAGAGTTGTATGGTCGATCCGGCATATATTCTCGAGAAGTCATGGGATTTTTCGAACTGCGTGGCATCGAACGCGGGATTGATCCCGAGCAGGTTTACGTTCAGGTCTTCATAGCATTTGCGTCCTTCCGGAAGATTCGGGACGGAAATCATGCGGAGCGTGCACTGTTCACGGGGATTAGCCTCATCCGTGTATCGTTTGAAATAACCTCGGGAAAGCGGGTATGCGTAGTCGCGCATAAAGAAGAGTTTCATCCAGGCGTCGGCGGCGAGGTAGTTGTGGTCTTTCAGAAAAAGGTCGTCCGGGAGGGACCGGTCCGCTAGATATCGCGATGCATGGAAAACCTCAACCGTTTCCTGCGCCTTACCCGCGGATGACAGCGACGATTGGTTGTCATGTGAACCGTTCCAGGTAGAGAAAGCGAACAGAACGAGTGCGGCGAACAGGAACGTTCCGCCGGGGAGCAGCACGCCGTCGTTCTTTACGTCGGATTTTCTGAAAAGGGCGGGAAAGGCTGCAAGGAACAATCCCGCAAGGACGGAGAACGGGAACGAGACGTAGTTTCCGATCCTGTTGGAAGGAATATCGAGAAATACCCAATTCGGATGAAGCGTGATGAGCAGGAGCGTGAAACCCCATCCGAACAGGAAAGGGAATGCCTGTGAGCGTCGTATCGGACGGATGGCGGCGATGAGTAGAAGCGCGGCGATGCCGATGGACATACGCGCACTGCCGGCCGAATCTGATACCTGAAAGAAAGAAAGGCCGGTTCGGGTCGCTTTTGAAGGTGTACCGACCGCGGTTGTGACGGCATTCGTGGCGATGTAGGTTGGTAATGAGACGAACGTCATGAACGTAGCCGTGAAAGCAAGCATGAGAATCGGGTATGGCGAGAGAAACAGCTTTCCTATCCGTTTGCCCAGGCCGGGAAGGTCCCTGAATGAGACGGCGATAAGGGTGAGAATGATGCCGGCCAGGATGAAGACAAGAATGAAAGTCGAGAGATGGTGAGTATATGCGAGTATGAACGAAAGCAATATCCCGAGACCGAGGAATCGGGAGTCCTCTTCCGTGAAGGCTCGAAAAAAGGCAAGTATGACGAGCGGTATCGCTAGATCGCCGATAAGATTTCCGACCACTCCTCCGGATACGAACTTCGCTTCCGGTGAAGAGAAAGCGAATAATGGTCCTGCAAACAGAAGGACGGCTAAGCCGACGGAGACAGGCGAAATCGACTGATGCGGAAAAAAGCGCGTAGCCAGTCGGATTGCGAGTGTGAATAGTGAGATGATCGAAAGAATGTCGATGAGAAGGAGGAAAGACACGGGAAAGGCAGAGATGAAAGAGGCTCCTGAGAGTTTGGCAACGGCAGCGAACGGGAGATGTTCCCCGATGATGAAATCCGAAATGGGTTCGGGGGAGGAGAGCGTGGAATGTCCGTCTTCTGTCTCGACGATTTCCCGCTTGGAATAATCGGGAAGACGTCCGGTATCGACAATGATCTTGGCCCAGTATGAATGGTGGCCGAGGTCTGTTCCGGTCGGGAGACCGGCATCCGCGAGGAATATCGTTTTTAGGAAAATCGTGAGTCCTATGAGGAGGACGAAAAGTTTGCGCTCGATCGGGGAGAATCGGACCGGATCATGGGGCATGTCTTCCCGCGTCACCGATTTGCTGACCGTTTTTCCGGAAGCGAAACGTTCAAATCCGAGACGAAGGATACATGCCGCGAGTGGTATCGCGATGAAGGAGGAAAATACGATGGGTGCCGAAAGGACAACCCCGGATTCGCCAAGAAAGATCATCGAGAAATCGAGTGAACCGACTCCTATCATGAACGAAAAAACGAATCTCTCGAGAGTGGAGAGTCGGAAGTTTTTTCCGAACAGTCCCAGGAGGAGGAAATGTCCGGAAAGGGGTATGAGGAGCGTGACGAGAAGAAAGAGCAAAAAAGGCATAGCGCAATCATTTTTTCGCCTGTTTCCGAATGAGTATCCCCGGATCGATACAGTTCCACTTGCAGTCTTTCTCGACGCCCTGGACCCCTTTGAGAATTACGGTCCTACGGCAGTCGGACAGCATTCTGTCACATTGGGCTTTTTGTTGGGAAAAATATGCCCAATTCGGCTCATACCCGAAATATCGGAGCCCGAAGACGGTCAATGTCAGAATCCCGGCGATCCAGATGGCAAGTCGGATAACATGAAACATAAGGGTATTTTCCTTCCTCAATAATAGCACACAAGCCCGGGTGAGGCACGGTTCACGCGTCAGACTCCTTGCTTTTTCGGACTGGAGTCGTATCATGACAGAGAACGGCATTAACGGCCGTATTGGTAATTTTTTTCAATGCTGTATGAAAACCGAAGGAAAAACTGAATCCAAGAGTGATAAGACCGCAAAGAAGGAAACGGTAGCGGTGATGGGTCTCGGATATGTCGGACTGCCGCTTGCGCTCCTGTCGCGGGAGAGCGGTTACGAGGTCATAGGATTCGATGTCAATGAGAAGCTTGTCGACAAGATAAATCGCGGCATCTGCCCGATTCCGGATGATGAGAAAGTCGTGAGTAAATTCAAGGAAAATCGGTTCGTAGCGACTACCGATCCGAAAGAACTCAGGAGAGCTGACATCATCCTGATAGCGGTGCCGACGCCGGTAGACGAGATGCAGAATCCGGTCTATGACTATGTTGTCGGGGCCGCGACGTTTGCGGCGGAGAATCTTAAGAAAGGAGCACTGGTCGTTCTTGAGTCGACGGTGAATCCGGGTGCCTGCGAGGAAGTGGTTTTGCCGATTTTCGAAGGACGCGGCATAAAGGTCGGCCGTGATGTCGAGATCGCGCACTCACCGGAACGTATCGATCCCGGAAAGTCCGTCTTCAGCGCGGGATGGCATATCGGTAATACGCCACGCGTCGTCGGGTCGTTCACGAAACAGGGAACGAAACAGGCACTCGGTTTCTACCGTTCCATCATCGACGCTGAAGTGCGGCCGATGAAATCCATCCGTGAGGCGGAAGCAGTCAAGATTCTCGAGAATACGTTCCGCGATATCAATATCGCTTTCATCAATGAGATTGCCCAATGTTTCGATCTCCTCGATATCGACGTGCTCGACGTCATCGAGGGTGCGAAAACCAAGCCGTACTCGTTCATGGCGCACTATCCGTCCTGCGGGGTTGGTGGCCACTGTATCCCGGTAGATCCGTATTATCTGATTGAACAGGCGCAGAAGGCCGGATTCGATCATAAGTTCATGCGCCGCGCCCGCGAGGTGAACAACTTCATGCCCGAATATACGGTCGAGCGGATGCAAGACGCGCTCAACTCGATCAAGCGTCCGATGAAGGGCGAGAAGATCGGCGTCATGGGACTCGCATACAAGGCGAATGTCGACGACCTCCGTGAATCGCCGTCGAAGAAGATCATCAAGCATCTGAAACATCATGAAGCTGATGTCATCACCTTCGATCCCCATATCCCGGCGAAGAGCGACGTGAAGACGCTCGAGGCGTTTCTCAAGAAGGTCGACCATATCTTGCTCACCGTGAATCATGACGCGTTCCTTGAGATTGATCCGGCGACGTTCAAAAAGTACGGCATTAAGGTCATCATCGACGGAAAGAACTGTCTCGACAAGGAGGCTATCAAGAAACAAGGGATCGTCTACCGCGGCATCGGACGCCGCTAACGTCCGTTATCCCGACTTCGGAAAACCTCGGCATTCGCCGGGGTTTTCCTGTACAAAGCGGGGATTCGGGTATATCCTGAAGGGGATGAAAACGGTAACCACTAAGCGGCAGACTATGAAACTGATCGTGAACATGCCGGGGTACAACGAAGAAGAGAAGATCGCCGAGACCATCCGTCGTGTCCCCCGAAAGATCGAGGGTATCGACGAAGTCCTGGTTCAGGTCGTCGATGATGGATCGAAGGACCGGACCGTCGAAGAAGCGAAGAAAGGCGGAGCGGATATCATCATTTCCCATGACGGAAACCGCGGTCTCGGGGTCATGTTCCGTACCATGCGTCAGAGCGCGATCGACAATAAGGCCGATATCCTTGTAAACATAGACGCCGACGGTCAGTTTGACCCGGAGGATATCAGGCAGATCATCCGTCCTATCCTGGAACATAAGGCGGACATCGTCATCGCTGATCGCTTCTCCCGTTCCACGGCTAAGAACATACCGTTTCTCAAAGACAAGCTCAATCGTCTCGGGGCGTGGCTCGTGGCCCGGGCGACGGGCAAGCCGGTAGTGGATCTCACTTGCGGATTCCGTGCGCATAATCGTGAAGCCATCCTGCGCCTGTCTGATCCGACCGGATTCACCTATACCCAAGAGACCATTATCGATGCTATCGGTAAGAATCTCAAACTCACATGGATTCCGGTCGTTGTCACATATCATGAGGGACGTAAGTCCCGAGTGGTCAAGACGATCTGGACCTACGTGGCTTCCAGCGCCCGGATCATGGTCCGCGCGTTCCGTGATATCCAGCCGATGAAGTTCTTTTCCGTTCCGGGTCTCGTCTTCATGACGGCGGCAGTGGTCTGGGTCGTGATTCTGAGCGGACGATACCCGTTGACCACACTCGGATTTTTCCTGGTCGGCATCCAGTTCCTGGTTTTCGGTCTCATCGCCGATATGATCAAATCCAGCCGTGCCTTGAACGAGGAAATCCTGTACCGCCTTCGCAAACAGGATATCGAACGTTGAACGGTATAACGATCGCGGTATCTGGACCCGGACGGACGCCCATCGGGTGTCCGTCACGGCATACCGGGACCGGTTCGATAAGATCACCCTATGAAGATCCTCTTCGTATCACGTGCATACCCGCCGATTATGGGCGGTATTGAACGGCAGAACTTCGAACTGGCGCAATCCTTGGGACGAGTCGCGGACGTCACGATAGTGGCGAACACGAAAGGCAAGAAGTTTCTTCCGTTGTTCCTGCCGTATGCGATGTTCCGTATCATTTGGGATTTGTCGCGGCACGACGTAGTGCTACTTGGTGATGGCGTATTGGCGCCGCTTGGCGCCGTCGCACGCATCATCATGCCGAAGAAGCGTGTCTTCGCGGTCATCCACGGACTCGATGTCACGTTTTGTCAGAAGAAATCGCTCATGGGACGCGTATATCGCGCGGTCAATATCCCGTCGCTCCGTCGACTGGATCGACTTATCATGGTTGGTCGCCATACGATCGACGAGGCGGTCAAAGTCGGCGTGGATCGTGAACGGTGCACGTTCATCCCGAATGGCCTTTATCCTGACGAGATCCGTGAGCCGCACACCCGAAAGGAACTCGCTGAACTGATCGACATGGATCTCGGCGGTAAGAAAGTCATACTGCGAGTAGGCCGTTTCGTGCCTCACAAAGGGACGGCATGGTTCATCGACAAGGTTATGCCGCTTCTGTCGCAGGAATATGTCCTGGTCGCTGCGGGCGGACGAAACCGTACGACCGTAGGGGATCGCGACGCGTACACGGATGCCGAAGATGCGATAAATCGGAACGGTCTGGTCGATCGCGTCCGGCTTCTGACAAATCGTCCCTGGAGCGATATGAAGATTCTCTTCAATGCCGCGGATGCCTACGTATCACCTAATATCGACATCGCCGGTTCGATGGAAGGCTTCGGAATAAACGCGATCGAAGCCGCCGCCTGCGAGCGGGTCGTCGTTTGTTCGGACTTTCAAGGACTCAAGGATGCCATCCACGACGGTGAGAACGGCTTCATGGTTCCGCAAGGTGACGAACAGGCATGGGCGGATAAGCTGCGATCGGTTTTTGCTGACGGTTTCGACCGCGTTACATTCGGTGAAAATGCGCGTGCCTATACCGTCGAACACTTCGCTTGGGACGGTATCGCGAAACGGTATATGGATGTCATCTCGAAATAAGCCGACCTGATATGTGGATACCGCTCGCATTACTTGCCGCCTTTTCGCAGTCTTTCGAGTCGGCCATAAAGAAAAAATCCCTCCAGGTTTCGGGGATGAATACGGTTATCGGTGCCGTCTCTTTTATGGTGGCGGGATTCGCGTTTTTTATCATCATGCTCGCGCAGACGGGTAAACCGTGGTATCCGGATCTTTCGGTCCGTTTTTGGGAGGGGATGTTCTGGTATGCCGGCCTCAATATCGTCGCTTCCTGGTACGGATATAAGGCGCTGGATATTGCCGAGTTCGCGTTTCTCGCACCGTTCATAGCACTCACCAGTCTGACCATGGTCATTCCGCCGATATTCGTCCTTGGTGAGGTCCCCAGTCCCGCGTCACTTATCGGCATCGCGTTCATCGCCATCGGATCGGTAGTCATGACCTATCAACGGAAAAGTAAGGAAGACATGAGCGAAAGCGAGTTGGAACGCCATCGGAACAACCGGAAGGGACTTCTTTTTTTTCTGATCACTGCGGCATGCTTTACGTTTACGCCGACCGCGACCAAGGTGACCGTTCAGGAAAGTTCACCGATGTTCGCCTCGTTTCTTGTCCATACCCTCATCGGCGTCGGTTTTCTCGTCATGACGTTCGTCGTTCGCAGGACGGATAAGCTGATTTCGGTATTTACGGATTCCGCGAAACGTAAGTTCCTGCTCGCGATCGTGGTCATGGGACTGCTGACATTTCTCGAGAACGGCAGCATCAGCACGGCCATGACCATGGCATCGGTTTCGACGGTTATGGCCATGAAGCGAACAGCCCCGCTTTTTTCCTTTCTTATCGGAATGTACTATTTCAAGGAGCGTACCGAAATTCGAAAAAAAATGATCGGAACGTTGCTTATGGTTGCCGGTGCAGTGCTTGTGACGGCTCTATAGCGGCACTTCGAATGCATGTAACCTTTTTATGGCTCTGCGGCGAGACAGATCGTAACCATAAGGTGCGAAGCCTGTCGTTTTATATCGGTCGTTACCGTAGGGATCGATTGTCGTTATGATTGACAGCACCGCCGTTTCATGCTATCTGTATAGCGTCGGGAAGCTATCATTAACAATATTAAACGATAAGAGGGGAATATAATAATGAACTTCGAATTACCGAAGCGCCTTTTTCTCTTCATGCCGTCTTTGAATCAAACCGAGGAAAATCTTCGTGGAAAGACGGAAGATATCATCAGGTTGCATCGTTGTCTTCGAGACGAACGCGACATGCGTCTTTCGATACATGTCACGTGTGATGGAAGCGGGCCGGAATTCAATACGCCGAACACGCTCGAATGGATGCGGGAACGATTGGTACCGGAAGGTGTGGAATTTTCGTTTTCCTTAAACGAAGAACGTTTGGGGAAAACCGTGACGGTCGTCGACGGACTGAAACGGCTCATGGCAAATGCCGGTCCGAACGATCTGATCGGTTGTCTGGATGATAATGAGCATCGGTTCTCGTCGTCGCTCGATCTCGTAAGCGCCATTCTTGACCAGGGATATCTCGGTTCGATCGGGACTATCGTGTATCCGCCGGATTATCTCAATTCCATCGATCGACATGCCATGCCGGCCGTAGGAGGTATCGAATCGCAGGTACTCGGTCTGAACGGTACGCTGTACATCTATGCTTCGGGGTACTGGATCAATCGCGTAAGCGTCGTCCGAACGGTTGTCGAAAAACTGTTCCCGATGTATCTGGAGCTGTTTCACAGGGTACACCCGAATCTGTCAGTCCCGACATGGGGAACACCGACCCTTTTTCAGGAACTCATGAATTGGGTTATCCGTAACCTGGAACCATGGAGATCGGTGCCGGAGGAGCGCCGGAGGATGACGGTATTCTATCTTCCTTGTTTCGAAGTTCCCGGTGAGACGCCTCTCGGGAGAAGCCTGGAAAAGGCACAGAATCAGATTCAGTCACTGGTCCTGAATTGGATAGTACTGAACGAATTGCTCGGGGTGAATCGCGATCGCGACATACCAGATGTATGAACGGCCAGATATGAAAATATCGGGCCGTTTTTTATGAAAATGATGACCGTATATATGAAGAATGATGTTATGATCCGTCCGATGTCAGACAGCAGTCATAAATCGGATGGATTTGATGACGAGCGCCTATAATCCGACCTCGGTCGCGGAGGGATTGAAAGCCGCAGTTCGAGAGAGGTCTCGATATCGGTACAAGACTTCATTTTTTTGACGATTCAGGTATACTGAGGGCATGATCATAGGCATAGACGCCTCATTTCTGCGGAAACCCGGTACCGGAATCGGGGTCGTGACGGAGCAGGCACTCCGGTTTTTGTCGCGTCTGCCGGAAGCCGCTCACCATCGTTTCATCCTCTATCTCGAGGAATACATCGATCCGCCCTTTGTGCTCCCTGGTAATTTCGAAAAGCATGTCTTTCTTCCGAAATGGACTCGCGACGATGTCCCTCGCCGCGTTTTATGGGAGCGAAAGGTCGCATTGAAAGCGATGGAAGACGGGTGCGATGCGTTCATCAGCCTTTCGCAGTCGGCGACCGTTTTTCAGAAAAAATCAAAAATACGACATATCATGGTCGTACACGATATCGTGCCGATCCTCTTCCCGGCGTATCGCGGAAAATTGACGAACCGGGTCCATTCCCGTGCGATCATGGGCGCGATCGGTGCTGCCGATCGGATACTTGCCGTTTCGAAGATTACCAAGCGTGATCTCATACTCAACCTCGGTATTCCGGAGGATAAGATCGCGGTAGCGTATCCGGACTGCGCGCCGCGTTTCAGATTGCCCGTGGAAGAGGTCAAAACTGGCCGGGTCATGGAGCGTTACGGGCTTGTTCCCGGATATATCTATCACGGGGGCGGTCTCGAGATCCGTAAGAATACCGGACGACTGTTGGAGGCGTACGCCGAACTGCGCAAGAAGCGTGACAATGCCCCCCCCCTTGTGATTTCCGGAACGATACACGGGAAGCGGAACCGTCTTGCCACCGACGTGAAAGGTATAATCGGAAGACTCGGCATAAGCGGTCATGTGAAACTGCTCGGCTTCGTATCCGATGAGGACGTGCCGGCCCTGTATCGGGAGGCGCTTTTGTTCGCGTTCCCGTCACTCTATGAGGGATTCGGACTGCCGCTGGTCGAGGCATTTGCCATCGGAACCCCGGTTCTTGCCGGGCGCACCGCGGGTGCCGTGCCGGAAGTGGCGGGAACCGCCGCGATGCTTGTCGATACACAGGACGTTTCGGAAATTATGGTCGGACTCGAAAAAATCATGGATGATGCGTCATTTCGTGAAACACTTATCGAACGGGGGAAAGAACGCGTGAAAGACTTCTCTTGGGAGACGTTTTCCGGGGCGCTCCTGTCAGAAGTCGTGTTCCAGACTGCTCAGTTCGATCCGGAGCGGAACACCGAAACCCTATGAATTTTCAAAAATGGTTTCCAGTGATAGCGATGTCTCCGATCGCGATGACGCTGCTCTTCGCGGGAGCCGCGCTCACGTTCATACTGCCGGTGTTTTCGTACCGAGGTTATCTGCCACTCGGTTCTACCGACCTCGTCTTCCTTTTCTTTCTTACGGTTCTTGCGGCCACGTATCGGCCGGGATGGATTTTTCTCCTGCTCGTTTCGGTATTGCCGCTGGAGACGGTCGATCTGGCGCCGTCTTCGATCGGTTCCGGTATCCGTCCGTATCAGTTCCTGACACTTGCGATCGTCATCGGACTGATCGTACGGTTTCTCACTCGTCGACCGTTGCCGGAACTCCCGCGTTTCGGTGCGGGTGATTTCTTGTTGTCGCTCGTACCGATCGGATCCCTGGTTGCCGTAATAAACGCTTCGGAGCCACTTACCGCTCTCCGTTTTTCCGTCATCCTGTTTTCATTCTACGGTCTGTATTTCCTGTTCAGGATTTTCGTGCGCACTTCCGAGGATATCGGCAGAATATTGCCGTTCGTGATCGTTTCGGCGATCGCGACCGTTTTTTTCGCCATTGTGCAGAACATATTGTTTCTCGGCGGGAACGGAACGTACGAAGTTATGCCGGGAAGACCGAACGCATCTTTCGCCGAGCCTGATTGGCTCGGCATGTTTCTCGTTCTTTCACTGACGACGCTTCTCTCGGTCGGGTATATGATCGCCGCGCGCACCGAATCAATGTTCGGGTTCCTCCGGATGAAACGCTCGATTCTCCTCTTCGTCGCAAGTACGGCGGTGATCGCGGCGCTTATCATTGCGGTCAGCCGAAGCGCGTGGCTTGGGGCTGTTATCGCGTCGGTCGTCGTCATCGGTGCATCGTTCATAGCGGGTCGCCGACAGACCGCAACGGTATTGATTCTCTTTTTCGGTGTTTCGGCGATCCTTTCTTCGATACTCGTATTCGCCGTTCCTCTTACTGATTTCGATCTTTTTGGTCGGGCCGGCAGCGTCGGGTCGGGTCTTCAGACCATTACGGTTTCCTGCGGATCCGAAACGGTCCTTCCGGATCGGATACGTTCCGTCGACGAACTCGCATCGCGAGGCTGCAGGCATATCAATCTCGACGAAATAGACTTCGAACGTTCGGCGGATCGGTTCGTGACTACGATAAAGCGGGATGATCCAAATGTTTCAATTCGAAAGAAAATATACGAACAGTCGATCTCGCTCGGATCGGAACACCCGGTTCTCGGGGTCGGGTGGGGGACCGTATCCGGCGTTCTTGGAGCCGATGAACGCGGAGCAGGCCTGAACGCAAGTGATGTATTTCTTGAAATCTGGCTTGGGAGCGGTCTCGTCGGTATTTTCGGATTTATAAGTTTTCTTATTCTTCTCGCGATTCGAGCGGTAAGGGACTTCTTCTTTTCGTGTGGAGTGTTTCCGTTGTTCCTCATCGCCACATTCGCCGGGTTGACTGTCTTTAATCTCTTTAATTCCGGCATCTTACTCGGATTTTTTTGGGCATTGCTTGGTATTTCCGGTTCGTATATATTCCATGAGGCGGATTTTTCCGAAACGCTATGAGAACCATCGCTATCGACATCCGACTCATCGGGCAGAACCGTACGGGGGACGAATCGGTTTTTCGCAACCTCTTCCGGGAAGTCCTGGCTATCGATCGAGATAACCGTTATCTCCTGTTGACGGACCGCGACGATGAGAAAACGTTTCATGTGATAATTGAAGCGCTTGGCATGAATGGAAGGCTTCCGGACAATGCGGAAGTCGTCACGCTTCACTCAGGGAGCCGATATACATGGAATTTCGTTTACCTACCGATATTCTTCCTGCGTAGAAAGGTTGATATCTTTCATACTCAATACATTCTGCCGGCATTCATTCCGCGCCGGACGAAAGTCGTGACTCATATCCATGATGTCTCGTTCTGCGCCTTTCCCGATTTCATCGGAAAGTCGGACCGTATCTTCCTTTCGACCTTCATTCCTCGGACAATGCGCAAGTCGGACCTAATTATCGCGCCGTCTGATTTTACCAAGGCGGAGATCGTACGGCGATATGGGAAATCCGCGGAACAGATCGCCGTGGTTCCGAACGCCGTGGACCCGTCGTTTCTCACTGATCCGACCATTGTCGATATGGAACGTGCCGCCTTGCGAAACGGTCTGCCTGAATCGTTTGTGCTGTCAGTCGGAACGATGCAGCCGCGAAAGAACATACCGCTTCTCGTGAAAGCATTCGCGGAGATTCGGAAGGATTTTCCGGATCTGTCACTCGTCCTTATCGGCAGCAAGGGCGGGCGGCATTATGATACCGGGATTGACGAGATGATCCGGGAGACGGGAATCGTCGATGCGGTCGTATTCCCCGGGTATGTCCCTCAGGAAGATATGCCGGCCGTGTACGGTCTTTCCAAGATGCTCGTATTTCCATCGCTTTACGAAGGATTCGGCATCCCGCTGCTTGAGGGATTCGCCGCCGGAGCGCCGGTAGCCGCTTCGGACATCCCTCCGTTCCGAGAAGTCGGTGGTGAGGCGGTGCTCTATTTCGACCCGACGAACGTTGCCAGTTGTGTTGAATCATTGTATACTCTCCTCACCGATGCAAATACGCGGGAACGGTGCGGACGGTCCGGAAAGGAACGGCTCGTTCGGTACTCCTGGGCCGAGAGCGCCCGGGCATTGATTTCGTGCTATGAATCGATAACGAGTCTTAAATCGTGAATTTCTGGTATAAAATATGAATAATCCTTTCAAGAAGAAAACCGGCCTCCCGGGGGTTACCGGGATGAAAAAACACCACAAAATCCTGATTGCGGTCGTCGCGGTCGTCGCGACCATAGCGGTAGTCGGCGGTTTTTTTCTGTGGCGGGCAGGTTCGATCATGCAGAAGATTTCCGGCGGAAAAGGTAATATCTTTTCGAACGTGATCAAATCACTTCCAGGAACTGAGTCAAAGCTAAAAGGTGAAGCGGATGGTCGGATCAATATACTGCTGCTCGGGGAGCGTGGTGAACACGTCGATGGCGGAGGTCTGCTGACGGACACGATCATGGTGCTTTCCATTCATCCTTCCTCGGGTGAGGGGGATATGCCGAAAGCATCGCTCGTATCGATTCCGCGCGATCTCTATGTGACCGTGCCGGGAACATCGGACAAACAGAAGATCAACGCCGTTCATTACTATGGCGAACAGAAGGGTAAGGGTCAGGGGATGGAATACATGAAACAGATCATCTCGGATGTCACCGGTCAGTCGATCCAGTATGCGATGGTAATCAACTTCAAAGGATTCGAGGATCTCGTGGATGCCGTAGGCGGCGTAACGGTGCATCTCGATCAGGCATTCGCCGAGGGGCTTCAATTCCATGAGCCGCAGGTTTGCGATCCGTATATATATACTGTTCCGACTAAGCCGGCACAGTACCAGTTTAAGTACTATGTTCGCAAAGACGGAACGAAATATGTCACGGCACAGTATGCCCTTTGTTACAACAAGGACGAGGAGTGCGGTGGTGTGTTCTCGCTCCCGGCCGGAGACAATCAGCTGAACGGGGAACAGGCGCTCTGCTATGCACGGGCCAGAAAGACCTCAAACGATTTCGAACGCGCGAAACGTCAGCAGGAAGTCATCAAACTTATTAAGGCAAAGGCGCTTTCAGCCGGTCTTCTGACCGATTTCTCCAAGGTCGACGGGATGATGTCGAGTCTCGGTGAAAATGTCCGCACCGATATGGAAGGTTGGGAGTTGAAGCGTCTATTCGACATCTATCAGAAACTCGGCGATGCCCCGTTGCAGCAAAAGGTGCTCGATACGTCCGAAGAAGGACTGTTGTACTTCCCAAGTCAGGATCTGTATCCCGGAGCCGGTTCGATTATCCTGCCGATCGGGGATTCATACGACCGAATCCGCGAGTTGTTCAAGAGTCTGCCCTAAGTCCGATATCCGGTCGTCCCATGGCGTCACCGAAGCTCTCCATAGCGATCAACAGCTATAAGAATCCGGAACTGCTCCGACTCTGTCTCGAGTCGGTTTTCCGGTTCGTGAACGATATCGACTTCGAAGTGCTTGTCGTCGACAGCGCGACGGAAGAAGATACCAGGCTGGTCATGGCGGATTTCCCTCAGGTACGTTTCTTTCCCAACGATCGAAATGTCGGTTTCGTAGTGCTGCTCAACCGATCTTTGAAAGAGTCGAGAGGAGAATACATGTTTCTGATAAATCATGACATCATCCTGACAGAAGGCATCGTCCCGGCGCTTCTTCGTCGCATGGAATCAGATCCGGATATCGGCATTCTCGCTCCAAGACAGATAAATTTCAATGGAAGCGATCAGGTGTCGTGTTTCAGATTCTATCGTCCATGGACAATAGTCTTCCGGAGGACATTCCTCGGCAAATTTCCTTTCGGACGCAGACATCTCGATTGGTTCCTGATGCGCGATTATGATCGGAAAGAGCCTCGGCAGGTCGATTGGATCATGGGGTCGGCTCTGTTCGTCCGTCATTCCGCCGCCTTGTCGGTCGGCCCGATGGATACGCGTTTCTTTATGTATATGGAGGACGTGGACTGGTGTCGACGTTTTTGGGATCTTGGTCTGAAAGTCATCTATGTTCCTTCGGTTTCAGTATTTCATTATCACGGGAAAGGAAGTGCCCGTGGCGGGTTCGTCGGTTCGCTTCTCCTGAATCGTCTGACATGGTACCATATAACGAGCGCGGCGAAGTATTTCCTGAAATATCTCGGTAAACCGTTGCCGAAACACGAAGAATGAACATCATTATGGATACGGATGAACGACTTTCCCCCGGAGAGGAGGCAAAACCGCCAGAGACGTCGCAACCCGAAATGCTAGAGCGGAAGAACAGGCGGATGGTCGGGAAAATACTCCGGATTTTTTTTCTGGGCGCCGCTTTGTTCGTCTCATATCGATACGGATTCTATCAGGGGCATGGCGGAAGTGTTACGGCAACAACGGAAGCTGGCATCCCATTGGACAGTGCTGTTTTTTCGAATACGGATCCGAATGGAAGGAATATCGACTTCGCGCTTTTTTGGAAGGTATGGGACATCCTTAAGGAGAAATACGTTGATCGGGCCCATCTCGATGCCCAAAAGCTTTTCTATGGGGCGATAAAGGGAATGCTCGCGGCTACGGGTGATTCATATACGACTTTTTTCGATCCCGAGGAACAAAAATCCTTCAACGAGGATATGTCCGGAAAATTTGAGGGTATCGGGGCGGAGATGGGTATCCGTGATGAGGTATTGACGATCATCGCGCCGCTTGATGGTGCGCCTGCGGAATTGGCAGGTCTTCGTCCGAATGACAAGATACTGAAGATAGACGGGGAGAAGACGACGAATCTGAGTCTCGAAGAAGCAGTCGCGAAAATTCGTGGTCAGAAAGGAACAAATGTCACACTGACCATATTCCGGGAAGGAGAGGAGGAATCGCGTGATGTTTCGGTGACCCGCGACGTAATTAACGTCAAGAGCGTGAAGTTTACCATGCGCGACGATGGCATCGCCGTGCTTAGAGTGAGTCGGTTCGGAGATGAAACTGACGGCGAATACTATGCCGTAGTAACCGATGTGGTAACAAAAAATCCGAAAGGAATAATACTTGATCTACGGAGCAACCCGGGTGGTTTGCTTAATACCGCGGTATCGATCGCGAGTCTCATGCTTCCTGCCGACAAGACGGTCGTAATCGAGGAAAACGGGAAAGGCGAACGAAAAACCGAGCAGACTCTCGGTGGCGACAAATTGTCGGGAATTCCGACGGTCGTCCTGATTGATGAAGGGAGCGCGAGCGCGTCGGAGATACTTGCCGGCGCTCTTCGGGAGAACCGCGAGGATGTCGTCCTGGTTGGCAAGAAGTCTTATGGCAAGGGCTCCGTCCAGGAACTGATTCCTGTCGGTAAGGATGTGTCCGTTAAGGTTACGATCGCGCGATGGCTTACCCCGAACGGAAACCAGATCAACGAGAAGGGAATAACACCGGACGATGTCGTGAATATCACCCTTGACGATATCAAGGCCGGACGGGATCCCCAATTGGACAAGGCGGCCGAAAAACTAAACGGAAGGACATAGGATCCGTCCCCACCATATTCCATTGGGCGCATATGTACCGACGGAATCATTTCAGGAACACGAGCAGACCCGTACTCAGATACTGAGGGATCTGATATCGCAGTCAGAAAAAAGGATCGACGCGGAGTTTGAGAGAACCTCGAATACGTGGCCGGAATGTTTCGATTCAAGTCCTTTTTCGATAAAACGACAGCATCCGGATCTGTCATGGAGAAGGAATCGGGTACTGAAAAGCTAGAACAAATGAAAGCGAGTTGATCGCACAGAAAGATAGGCTACACGAAATCAAGATAGTCTACTCGGATAAGGAACAGACACCGCCGGAAGCGGTAAGACTGGAATATATCAGGGCACTTGATATCTTAATAGATAGCCACAATCACCAAGATGTTCGATGATGATACATGTCCGTATGGATTCGATCACATTTATTACCGGGAATCCCGGAAAGGTCAACGAAGTCCGACGGTATCTGGATTATGATATCGACCATATTCCTCTTGATCTTCCCGAGATACAATCACTCTCTTCACGTGATATCGTCGAAGACAAGGCGTGGCGCGCATACCGTGAAATCGGACGGCCCGTCCTTGTCGAGGACGTTTCTTTCGTCGTTCATTCGCTCGGAGGGCTTCCGGGACCGCTTATTAAATGGTTCGAGAAGGCGATCGGATTAGAGGGACTTTGCAGAATGGCGGACGGGAAAGATCGTTCGTGCACGGCTTCCATTCTTTACGGATATTGCGATGGGAAACGCGTCCTGTTCGCGGAAGGTGAGATGAGAGGCATCGTCGCCGACATGCCAAGGGGCGAAAACAGCTTCGGGTGGGCCCCGATCTTTATCGGAGAAAGCATGGATCGGACGTATGCCGAATTATCCATCGAAGAACAGGAAATTATTTCATATCGCAAAAAGGCTCTTGAAAAGATGAAACGACTTCTGCTTACGCGATAGCGGTCGTCCGTGCCCGGTTGCTACCCTGATTAGCACCCCTTGACTGGGAGTGCTAATTTTCTTAGAATGCTATATGTGATAATCAGTAAATGACAGCTATGTCGACAACGAATGTTAGGCCGCTTGGTGAGAATGTACTGATCGCACCTGAGAAACCGGAGAAGAAAACGACCGCCGGCATATATCTTCCGGATAACGCCTCGGAAGAACGCCCGCAGCAGGGCAAGGTTATCGGGATCGGCGACAGCGAAAAGATCAAGGTGAAAAAAGGGCAGACCGTTATCTATACCCGATACGGTGGGACGGAGGTTAAGATTGACGGGGAAGACTACCTCATCGTCACCGTAAAGGATTTGCTCGCCGTCGTGGAAAGGTAGGAAGAATGGAACGCAAAAAAACAACCCCGCTTAGCGGGGTTGTTTGTAAGCTGTTAGGAAGAAACGTATCAATTTCCGGTGACCCCGGCGCATCCGCCATCAAGTGTCTTTACGGTGTAGAAACCTAGGTCGAAAAGGCGGACGGCAGCCAAAAACGCTTCAAGGCCGTTCTCGCCGCACAGGGCGATATTGGTTGCCGGAGGGATCTCATCGCGGCGTGATTCGATATCGTTGAGGGGGATTCGAAGGGCTCCTTCCACAGGCGTCCCGCCGGATCGGACATCGAGAAGCCGATATCGTATCTCGGTGCCCTTAAGCAATACGGTGAATTCGTCAGGGGTGACGAGGGTAACCTTTGACTGATCCGCGGATGAAGACGGATCTCCATAGGTTATGACGGTTCCTCCCGCTGACTGCCATCCGACGATGCCGTCCTTGATCGAGGCGTATCGTGTTTTTGTCGAATCAAGCGCTTCCCGTATCTTCTGAAGATTTTCGTCCGTATCCGGGGCTATGATGAATATCTCGTCACCTTCCAACAGATCGAGTTTGGACACTCCGTCGGCGTCCATGCGAGTCGATCCGGGAATATGAATGGCCTGATACGAATCGATACTTCGAAAATCGAATATCCGCGGCGGATTCGATGTGAATACCTTTCTCAGGATTTCTTTCGCGTCGAGAACGGGAAACGTCCCCGTCTGTTCCTGTGATACGGATACGGCCGTCCGATCGTCGGATTTGTCCTTGAAGAACATGCCCTTCACTACGAAGAACGCGATAACTGCTATCACGAGGCCGAAGCCGACTAACATTGTCAGCAAATCCTGCTTTTTTATGGACTGCTTTTCCATATTATTTCGTTTTTATATTCACGCTCTCATTATACACCATATTTCGGCGAATTCTGATTCGTTAACCGAGTACGCTGCCGATAAGGTCCGGGCGACCGTTAAGGAAGTCCCTGATAGGCATCGGGCTTTTTCCTTCCGCTTGAATCTCTTCCACGAAGATGAGTCCTTCGCCCGTTTGTATCGCGATCTTTTCCCCGGATTCGAATACTTCGCCGAATTCACGCCTCACGGCAGGATCTGTCCTCTGTATCGAAATGCGGGTTAATTTGAGTCGGATGAAGCCCTCATCCTTTTGTTTCCAGAATGAGAATATTCCTGGCCAAGGAGTAAGGCCTCGATAACGGTTCCAGATTTCCAGAGCCGTGGAATTCCAGAAGATACGTCCATCCTCACGTTCGATAAGCTGACATACCGTAGCCTGCGAACCGTCCTGAGCCTTCGGTTCGATGTACCGTTCAACCCACCCTGGAAGTGTTTCCGAGAGTATCTCGGTACCGACTCCTGCGAGTTTCTCGAGAAGCGTTCTATTGGTGTCATCGAAGGATATCGCCGTTTTTTTTGCGGACAGGATGTCACCGGTATCGATCCCTTCATCCATCAGCATGATCGTGACCCCGGTTTCGGTATCGCCTGCGAGCAGGGCATTCTGTATCGGGGAAGCGCCGCGCCAACGCGGGAGGAGAGAAGCATGTACGTTGACGCAACCGAAACCAGGCAGGTCGAGCACGGCCTTCGGAAGGATTTTCCCATACGCCGCGACGATTATGAGATCCGGCTTGTATCCGCGGAGTGTCGCAATCACATCGGTATCGAACCGAGACGGCTGTTCCACGGGAATACCGCGCGTCAGGGCGATCTGCTTCACTGGTGAAGGGACGATCTTCCTGTCCCGACCGGACTCCCTGTCTGGCTTCGTATAGGCGGCGACGATATGATAGCCGGCATCGAGAAGCGAAGAAAATATCTTACCTGAAAAATCCGGCGTTCCCATGAAGACGACTCTGACTTTCGGAACCGAAGCGGGTGCGGCGGATTTGTGAGGGGCTGACTTTTTTGATTTCCGAGGTATGGTGTCAGAGCGCATAGGCTTTTTTGACTGATTGGTTTCGAAAGCGGTCGATAATGAGGGTTCCCTCAAGATGATCCATCTCATGCTGAAGGACTATCGCGAGAAAACCCTCTGCGGTGACGGTCTTTTTATCCCCGTGCAAATCCTGGAAGTCGAGCGTGATGCGTTCGGATCTCTGTATGTGGAAAAATTCACCGGGCAGACTCAGACAACCCTCTTCATAAAGAATCGTCTCATCGGACATCTCGACGATTATCGGGTTGAGGAATACGGATACTTTGCCACCAACCTCGATTACGAACAGTCTGATGGAGCGGCCTATCTGCGGAGCGGCAAGGCCGACTCCTTCCGCGGCGTGCATGGTCTCGATCATTTCGGAAATCAGTTTCCGGAGTTCTGCAGCGGAAGGATCCTTAATCTTCTCGGCTTTCCTATGAAGGATGGGATCTTTTTCGCCGGTCAGTATCTTCATCATACGCGTGTGGTCAGCAGCGATCAAAGAATCGTAAGTGGATCGGGTTCAAAAAACCAGTTTCCGGAAAGGGAGGCAAGTATGGTTTCAAGCGATTCCGGAAAGACATCGTAAGGGGTCACGGTGACAAGAATTATCCGGGTATGCATTCCACGAATCTTCGGAATAAGTGGCCGTATCGGCATAGAGACGATTATGTTCTTTAACCCGGCTGCAGCTTCGGACAAGCGTTTACGTACATCATCTGCCGATTTCTCGGCCGCGGACTCGTCCTTGTCACGGATCCCGATCTTAAACAGCGCCGAGAATGGCGGGTACCGGAGCACTTTTCGGTCGGCAGCGGTCTTGCCGAGAAGCTCGGAAATCGAGTTTTCGGTGACCAACCTGAAATAATCACGTTCAGGATGAAAAGTCTGAAGGATAAGGAGTCCCTTCGTCGTTCCTCCCGAGGAAAGATTTCGCGCTTTCGCGACGATATGAAGGAATCGCTCATCGCCTCGGAAATCTGGCAGAGAAAGGAAATTATCCGTATCCATGATAGCAACCAGGACGGTATCGGGCAAATTGCCGACATTTAGTACCGCGGGGGTTCCGACGATGATATCGGCACGTTTTAGGGAGCGGACAAGGCCATCCGACCGGAGAACCTTATCGCTCCGTTGCGATTCCTCATCCAGGCGGACGACACGCGCACCCGGGAAGGCACGTCTGATTTCACGTTCCACTTTTTCCGTACCCGTGCCTACCGTTCTGAACGAAAGTGATCCGCACGATTCGCATCTCGGAAAGCTCTCGGTCCGGTATGAGCATGACGGACAACGGAGATGTCCATCACGCGTCGAGCGCAAGGAACGGTCACACGAAGGGCAACGTGGAACTTTTTTACAGGTCTCACAGACGGAAAACGAGTCGAGTCCGCCCCGACTCGTTATGATGACCGATTTTCCGTTGAGTGATCTCGCGCCCGACAGGGCTGTTCTCAGGGTTTCCGAAATTATCGAATAATTCTTTTTCCACCGTTCCTCACGCATGTTGACTATCGTGATATCGGGGTCCCCGGTCCGTGCGTTTGCCGGAATCTCGACCATGGTTCCCTTATCGATACGTGCCGAGACATCCAGGCTCGGAATAGGACCGGTGAATAAAAGCCGTGCGCCATGCAAAGACGCAAGCGTTTCACTGACGCGTCGCGCGTCGTATCTGGGGCTCATATCCCATTGTTTATATCCGAGTACCTCGGCTTCCTCTATGACGACTATGAGCGAGAGCGACTTGAACGGCGCAAACAGCGATTGGCGGGTACCGAGTACTATGTCGGCATCCCCGGACCGGATCCTCTCCCAGGCGGTGAAGTATGCTCCGGAGGAAAGCCTGCTTCCGATGACGGCAAGTCGTTCCTTCCCGAATGCCGACGTTAGAAATTGTTCCGCGAAAGGAAGCGAGACGATCTCCGGAACCAACACGAGCAGCTGTTTCCTTTTTCCGATTGCGTTTTTCGTCCCCGCGATGATGCGAAGTACGGAAGAAAGATCTGCACGCAGGAATCCGGACGTGCCGATGTTGAGCGTGTCTATTTCTTTTACGGATGATTTCTCGACTTTCGCGAGTTGGATGGTTTGTATATCCGCCACCTCCAATTTTCCTTTATTGGTGCGTTCCTTTACGATCGGTGGAAGGAAATGTCGGACTGTTTTTCCTGTCGAAGTGAGACATTCCTTGGACACCGATTCCACGAGAGCTAGCTGTTCACCCGTGAGAAAGGATTCGCGAATGACAGAACGGATTTTCTTGAAGCGGCCGCTTGGCAAGGTGTTTTCTGCGACGATATTGCAAGACAGGACGACCCCTCGCACTGTCCGCGGTCCGAACGGGATCCAGATGAGCGATCCGTGTGGGATGGGTTCCTCCGAAAAGTACGAAAATACCTGCCGATTCCGCAGGGGAATCGGCACGACCGGCACCACGTCGCAGAAATATATCGTTTCGCCTTTCATAAGGCCATTATAGCAGCGCGAACCCCGCCAGAATATTGACACAATATCATATTCGATATATAATAATCACTTAATTTATCAAATCAATATATGCGGAATTTCTGCGTATTTTGATGAATTTTTCAGAACAGGATAAACGGGAGGTCAAAAGGAAGGCATCGTAGCAATGCTCGTGGTTCAGGAGGAACTGGTCGCTGCAAGACTCTTGCAACGCGGTTACGAAGTGTCGTGGATTCCCGGGTCCGGTTTCAGGGTACGGTTGAAACGTACGCTTGGCTCGAGTCCGGAGTACCCTATCCCGGAAGAACTTCGCGACGGAGAGCTTTTCGTCGAGCTAAGTGAGTCGATGGCCGAATGATGTTATGCCCAAACGGTCTGCGATGCTCATGGAAATCGGTTGAAGCTAATTCAGGTCACGCCGAAAACGGACCGTAATATCGGAGGTGACGACTGCATATTCGTCGGTCCTGAACTTATCCAGGCCATCAACTACGGCGCTTCTTACGAAACCAGCCTATACCGTTATTTCGTGAGGGTTTCGCCGGATCAGACAATCGCATATTCCGTTTGCCGTGACCTTGTCGGAGTGCGCTCCTTAGATCTCGATGATGAGGAATTCGGCATGCCAGTCCGGTTCAAGGAGATCAGTGTGACGGCGTACGAAAAAGCTCAAGGCAATTGGTCGCAGATCCAATTTTCGATTATAGAGGATGAATTGCGATAACCGCACTTCCTCGAAAAGTCATTCATGATGAATGGCTTTTTTCGATTATGTCGGTTTAGAGCGAGGCACGTTCCTGGTGTTGGACGGGCCCGTATGGAGTGCTACCATAGAGATACGAAGTGTGGCCGTTTCTGGACACCCCCGTTTTATTTTCGTAAATTTTGTGATTGATCATACAAATATCCTTATAGCTTTCCTTCTCCTCTTAAATCTCGGTGCCTTTTTGACGATGCTTGTCGACAAGAACCGGTCCCGAAATGACGGAGCGGAACGGATTTCAGAAGGCATGCTGTTTTTTCTCGCGGCGGCATTCGGAAGTTTCGGAGTATATGCGGGGATGTTCGCATTCCGACACAAGACGCAGAAATGGTACTTCTTGGTCGGGATGCCTCTCCTCATGCTCCAGAATCTCGCGTTCGTATTCCTCATGAGCATATTCCTTTCCGGAAAATAGTATGGGCTTTCGTGGACGGAAACGCATGTGGATGGCAACGGTGGCGATAACGATCGCGGCCGTCGCGGCAGTCATTATATTTTTTTCGCTGTCCTGCAGAGTCAATCTTTCCAAAAATGTTCACGGTACCGACATACCGGCGTCGGCGGAACCGTCCGCCGGGATTGTCGCCGATACGGGGGAAATCCGGTTACTGTTCGGCGGGGATATGATGTTCGACCGCTGGATCCGCGAGAAGGCGATGAAGAAGGGGAATGCCTTTGTTTTCGACGGGGTCCGCGACGAGATCCGCGGGCACGATGCGACTATCGCGAATCTCGAAGGCCCGATCACCGATATGGGTTCGAAAAGTATCGGATCGGAAATCGGCTCGCGTGACAATTATCTTTTCACGTTCGACCCGGGTTGGGCCAAGACTCTTGCCGAGGAGGGGATCGGTCCGGTGAACCTGGGGAACAACCACATTCTCAATCAGGAGGATGACGGCATCTCTCAGACAAGGAAATACCTTGATACGGCGGGTGTATCGTATTTCGGCGATCCCACGAGCGATAATCGGATTTCAATTTTGGAAATTCGCGGAACGAGAATCTCATTCGTGAACTATGACGAGTTCGTTCCGGGAGGGGAGGAAAAGGCCATGACTGACATAAGGCAGGCGAGAGCATCCGCGGACTTCGTGATACTCTACGCGCACTGGGGATCGGAGTACCTTCCGGTCCGTGACGACGTCCGGTCGCTTGCTTATCGGTTCATCGACGCAGGATGCGACGCCGTCATCGGTTCCCATCCGCACATCGTCCAGGAGAAGGAATCCTATCGGGGCGGGACGATATATTATTCCCTCGGTAACTTCATATTCGACCAGTATTTCCGAGAGGATACCCGCAAGGGCCTGCTGATCTCCATGACGATCGATCCCGTCACGAGAGGTTTTTCATTCCGAGATATCCCGATTGTCCTCAAAGTCGACGGGAGTACGGCCGTCTACGTCCGGTAATTCGATCATTGACACCGGGTTCGGATTCGCGTAGAATCCTACATTCCGTGTGCTATCGGAATCAGATATCTTAATAATCATAAACGGGAGAAGTGACGAATGACACATAGAATCGGATTCAGTACGGGAGCGACGTTCGGCTTTCGGGACCCGCTTTCGATAACGGGGATTCAGGACATGCCGATGGGCGGACAGCCGCCGAATCCGGTGGAGATCTGTTTCAACAACACGAATGATCTGCCCGCATTTCGAAATCTTGCCATCGATCTGGCTCAAAACGAGGCGGCACTGAAAATGCTTTCCTCATCGGTCGCCTTATCCATTCATGCGCCGGCGAACGGTGTACGGTATGGGGACAATGAAATATCAGAGGCGGTGCTGGATGCCGTATGGAAAATGATGCAGGTGGTGAGAATCGATCGCGTGGTATTCCATCCGGATGTCATAGATCATGACGGATGGGAGTTGTTTCGTTATGGGCGCTTTCCCGGTCTTGCCCTGGAAAACTCCGACAGCCGGAAACCGTTCGGACGGTCGGTTGACGATATGGCCGAACTGATCGATCGGCTCCGCTGCGGTCTGGTGCTCGATCTGGCGCATTGTTTCATGATCGATCCGACCATGCGCTCGGCGTATGATTTCATCGACCGGCTCGGTGATCGTATCGTCGAGGTTCATCTGAGCGGAGTAGGGGAAAGTGAAGGTTCCCATGTCCCGCTGTTCAAGACGGGGCAGGATATCATCCTTGACCCGCTCAGACTGATCCCGACCGATATCCCGGTCATCGTGGAGAGCGCGTGTGCCGGTTCCGACGATCTTGAGGCCGAGTATCGGTACATTTCCCGGCTTCTCCCATGAGGTCCGCTTTTGCCCCCGCTTATTATGGCGGGGGTTTTCATCTGCCGGAGAGAAATGGACACCTGCTCTTTTCGCCGTTCTCCGTTCCTGATATCATCCGGATATCATGCCGCCTATCCTGGAGGAATATATATGATGCTTCGATACGTGATTACCTCTCTCATTGTCCTGCTCGCCAGTGCTTCCTATGCGATCGGCATAAGATCGGTTTTTCGGGGTGATTACAGGCCGAGCATCTATTCCAGGACTCTCTGGGCGCTCATCTCGTTGAATAGCTTTGTCGGTGTCCTCGCGATGCATACAAGTATCGGTATTCTAGCCTTGGCTGGAATACAGCTATGCGGATCGATCGCGATGTTCATCGGCGCACTGAAATATTCGAATCGAGAATTCGGATCACTTGAAAAGATAAGTACGGGTATTCTCGTGCTGAGTCTCGTCGTTTGGCTGGTTGCGGATTTGCCCTTGCTGAACGTACTCATCGGCCTGATAGCACACCTTATCGGTGCGGCACCTGCGTTCACGACCGCGTGGAAAGATCCGAAATCGGAAAACTTCCCGTTCTGGCTCCTGTTTGCCATGGCCAGTCTCTTGTCCTTTCTGATGGCGGATAAGTCGGATTTTCATGATTATTCGTATGCCGCCTATTTCCTTTTTTTCGACGGCATACTGACATTGATCACTTCCCGCAAATTCCTCCGCGGGAAGTCAGTGTGTCATTAATGGGCGTCGTTTGCATTCCCTCCCTTCATCCTGCTACCCTTTCCTACATAGAACCGTATCACCAACTATGAATGAACGAAGACTGTTTTTCGGCATACCGTTGTCTGAACAGACCAGGGCCCGCATCGCGAAGGAGACACAGCAGTGGGAAAGCCTGCCTTTGTTCGTCACCCGGGCGGATCATCTCCACGTGACGGTGTTCTTTTTGGGATTCGTCGTGGACGAAGTCATTCCCGACATATCCGATGTGGCACGTGAGATCTGTGCCGAAATCGAGCCGTTCGAGCTCATGTTCCGAGAGACCGTTTTCGCGCCGGATGCCGAACGTCCGAAGATGATATGGCTTTCCGGGGACGAGAACGAGGGACTTTTGCTGCTTCGAAACGCGTTCGAGGAAGAATTCGCCGACAAACTCTCCGGGAACCTTCGATTTCGGCCGCATGTCACGCTCGCAAGGCTCAAGCGAAATCTGTTCGCATCGGTCGCGCCGGAGAGGAAAGCATCCCTTGTGAAACCATTTTCCATTTTGGAACCGGTATCTTCCGTGACGTTGTTCGAGTCCGTCGGGTCGGGAGCGCAACGGGAGTATCTGCCGATGGAGGAGTTCCCGCTTGGGGAATGATACTTATGACATGGACAGCACTATGGAAACGAAGAACGGATGTTCCGTGCTCGGTGTCGCCTTCGATGGCCGTTCTCAGGAGGAATTGGAAAAGGTGATCGGGACGTATATTTCCGGAGATAGATTCGGACGGATCACGACGATCAATCCTGAATTTCTGGTTCTCGCGCATCGTGATGCCGCGTTCGGGGACGTGCTTCGGGCTGCGGATGTCCGTGTCGCGGACGGATCGGGGGTCGTGCTTGCCGGGCTTCTTTTCGGCTGCGGACTCTCGCGGTATCCGGGAGCGGATCTCATGAAATTCATACTTTCGAAGGCGGAACGTGAGGGCATCGACGTGTATGTCGCGACGAAAAAGGACGGACTGTCCATATATGAGGATGTCCGCAAGGCGCTTCTTATGGAGTATCCCGATCTTCGTCTGAACGGGGAGGATATGGATTCCGATTCGAAGCAGGTTCCATCCGGTATTCGAGATGCCATGGTCGTTCTCTGTAATTTCGGTGCGCCCGAACAGGAGTATTTTCTCGAATCGCTCCGTCGTGATCCTGGCTCCGTCCGACTCGCTGTGGGCGTCGGGGGAGCGTTCGACTTCGTGACCGGGAAACGGTCGCGGGCACCGCGATGGATGCGTGCCATGGGATTGGAATGGATTTTCCGTTTCGCGATACAGCCGTCCCGTGTGGGGCGTATATGGTCGGCAGTGGTCATTTTTCCATTCCTCCTGCTTTCTGATAGGATAAGTAATGCGTATCGAACGGAAAGAAACCGATAATAATGCCGAAAGGGGATTTCTCACGGTTATCGTGGCAGTGGCTGATTCGAAATTTCCCATCGGCGGAAGGCGGGACGTCAGTGCATCTCGTAAGCCGCTTAGGTTCCTGCCCTTGTCCGTGATTTCATTTCATCCGCAACTATGTCCGATCGATCCGTACATTTTGAATCCGGCATGAAACGTGTCAAGAAATATCTGTCGCGGTATTTTGATAAGACGATCGATTATTGGTCGATCCCGCATTTCCTGTTCGGCGCTGTAACCGCGCTCGCCGCCGCGGTGTTTTTTATTCCGTCCCGCACCGCATTCTTTTTTACGGTCGCGCTTGCCGTCTTATGGGAGCTGTTCGAATGGAAAAACTTGAATATCGCCGAGGATTTCAGAAACAGGGTAAGCGACGTGATTTTTCCGCTCGTCGCCTTCGTGGCCACGGATACTTATGTCGGATCGGTCATCACGGGATCAGACAGGAAAATTTCCCTTTTCGCAGTCGTCACATTCCTGTTCCTGTACACGAACTATATGGCATGGCGGGCCCGTGCTCGGCACGATCGGGATTTCATGAATTGACGATCGATCTATCAACCATGCGGAAACACGAGCTTCGGCTACCGACGATTTAAACCAACCGGTAGGGGGCGCGCTTGAAACGTATGAAGATCAACGTTCATTTCATGCTATAATATGTGGTGATGGATATCAGAAAGCGAAAATTCGCCGTTTTCTTTGTTCCGATGGCAGCGATGATTGCCCTAGGTGTTTTTTTGTCGTTTCGGGTGAGTGCAGCCAGCGTGTCGAGTTTGTCCGATAAGTTGAAGGAAATCAACGACAAGATAAAGGCATACCAGAGTATCATCGATATAAAGAAAACGCAGGGAATCAACCTGACGAATCAGATCGACTCACTGGAAGCGCAAGCGTCAAAGCTTGAGTTGGAAATCGAGAAAAATCAGGCGGAACTCGCGGATGTTTCCACAAAGGTTACCGAGAAGGAAACGATCATTTCCAAGCAAAAGGTGGCACTTACGAACCTTATCCGCGAGTATGAGGGAAGACGTTCGATGACCGACGGCGAGATATTCCTGTCCGGCTCATCAGAAGATCTGAACCTGTTTTTCAAACAACAGGACTGGATGGTGGAGACCGGAGATCGGATCCGCACGCTCATGGTCGGCATAAGTCAGGAAAAGGCCGTGTTGGATGAGAAGAAGATCGAGGCGGATACGCTCAGGGAGCAACTCGGGCAACGCAGCGATTATCTTGACAGCACAAAGGACAGTAAGGCGAACCTGCTCGCGAAAACGCAGGCCGACCAGAAGAAATATGCGACACTCGTCGATACGCTCGAGGAGCAGCGTCAGCAGATCGAGGATGAGATCCAGAACCTGGAGGCCGGTATGGTCGGTGAGCTCAATATGAAGGACCTGCCTTCCGCTAAGGCGGGACTGCTCGGGTTCCCGTTGAAGAGCCATGTCGTGACACAGGGATATGGCAAAACGTCATTCGCGAGAAAGTCCGGCATATATAAGAACGGCTTTCATAACGGATACGATTTTGGCACGTCATCAGGCTCGGACGTGCTCGCGGCCGCGGACGGTAAGGTTGTAGCTACCGGAAACAACGGCCGATACGCGTATGGCAGATGGATGGCGATCGATCATGGGAACGGACTTCTTACGATGTACGGTCACCTGACGTCGGTGAAAGCGTCGCGCGGGTCAAAAGTGAAGAAAGGGGACGTTGTTGCGAAGTCCGGGAATACCGGCAATTCCACGGGACCGCATCTTCACTTCTCGGTCTTTTCAACGAAGACATTCGAGGTCGTCCCCTCCGCCGTAGTCTCCAGTCTCAAGGATATTCCGGTCGGCGCGACGGTTTCTCCGGGGAATTACCTTCCCTGATTAATTGGCGGTTTTGGTTCTCATAAGTAATGAGGCGTATGGCATACTTCAACGAAAAGGATAAGATCGTCGGATGGGAAAATTTCCGTGGCTCGGATAACGGAAACTATCTGAAAAGCAAGGCGATGGAAGAACTATTGGAGAAGTCACCGAGTCTTGCGTATGTCTGCAAGTCTTCGGGGCGACGAAAGATTGTTTTCGACGCCATAAGGACGCATGCGGAAGAGGGGAAGGGACTTCGCGCCAAGGGGCTTCTCCAGGCACTCGGTGACCTGAACGGAGGGAGCGGATTGAATAGGACCGAAACGGATAAGATTCTTCGGGAGGTATTTCCGGCCGGTTTGAATGACTCCATAAAGAGGGAATTCGTCTATACGCAGCCAGTGAAACCGGAAGAGATCAAGGGTGAGGAGAAGAAGGCTAACTCGGAATCGGGAGCAGGAAGGGGAGTAGAGTCCGAGGAATCCGATAATCCTCAATCGAAAAGCGACAAGAATGTCTGGGACTATATCCCCTTCTGATCAGTCCTTCTTCGATAAGATCGATACCGACGACTCATCTTTCGTTCGGTATCGTAACAACGACGAACAAACGATATGGATAAGATACTTCCAAGCAGGCGCGATCTTGACCCGACGTTGCCCGGAATGGATCGGAGGACGATGAAATACTCGACTTCGATCAAGAAGAAGTCCATCGAATTGCTGCACAAGGATAAGGACATCAGACGATATGTCGATACTCCTGATGAACAGAGGGCGTTCAAGAAGGCGATGAATAAGCTCAAGGGTTCGAGATACGGCGTAACCGCCGACGATATCCCGACTATCCTCATCGAGATGGTGAAGGATAAGGGCAGCGGATTCGATCGCATGGAAGCTCGGAAACTCGCGGACGCTCTCGTCAAGAGGAATGACATACCGGCATGGAAGAAGCGGGAGCTGATGCGTCCGTTCTATAACGCGAGTACGTTCAAGGAAGATCGCCCGGCGATGAAGAACGATCCGCACGTGATAGTTCCGGATGTGAAGACTACCGGTGCCTCGCGGTTCCTTCCTGTCGCCGCCGGGGTGAATGGGAACGGCGTTCAGGGAAAGAAGACGACTAAGAGCGAACCGTCGATACTCAGACCCCTTCCGACCGATGGCAAGACGGGCACATCCGGTCAGAAACCGTCAGCACCGACGAAGAGCTGGTTCTGATTCTGAAATTCATATGTCCGCAAACTGCCCCGGATAATTTTTTCGTAAAACGGGGGAGTAACGATATGCGAACCGGTGAGACACACAGTCGTCTCTCGGGATGACTCATACTCATTTTCTGTTCCGTACATGATAAGGGAAAGTTATAGCATCGAAACGGAGGGGTAGGGCGGTACATGGATGTATACCGATCCGGTCCGGAACCTCGGTTCCGGATTTTATTTTTTTGTCGCGAGGGGACGCTCTGTTCGTTTATCGGATATGTTTCTTTATGCTCGTGTATACGTTTCATATTATGTCGCATAAGTTACATTATGCGACGTATAATGTAATGAATGCCCTGCGAGAAAAGGATAAAATATTTGACCGTATTGAATACGCGTCTCATCCTGACTTTCACCATGCCCCGTCCGATGACGGTCCCAAGACGGATCCGCATATTCGTTACGGCATATCACCTGTCACTATGTATCCATTTTTTCGTTTACGAATTTCTCATTGGCAGAAGTCCCCTTTCGTTCCAATAAAAAGTCCGCAATCGTATTGGATTGCGGACTCCGTGGAACATCAGTCCAACTGCTACCGTTTTCATTTCGTGATGATCCGCGATAGGAACCTGCTCTGTTCCGGGAGGTACTTCATCACGAATGGGAACGGCGTCGTTTCCCGTTCCGGTATGCCCGTTACGACGTACTCGTCCGGACGCCACGGGATACGGTAGGCGCAAGTCACCCTGTGCATGGTTTTTCCGCAGATAGTGATGGGCGGTACCAGGTCATACGACTGTCCGGCATAGAGCGTGTTGCAGATGAGTGCCGGTCCTTGATCGGGCTTGAACCGGTAAATGGTCGAGACGGTATTATCGCGATCCCGATTCACGAAACGGGCCTCATCTTTCCCGTGAGTCTTTCTCACCGGAACCAGGTAGATAATTTTTGCCATCGGCGTAAGGTCTGTCGTTAGGTTGTGAATGAGTTGATAGTAATAAAACATATAAACGTAATTAAGTCAATATCGGGTTCGGAATCCTTACTTCTGATACAATGGGACGGTATATGTTTTTATCGAAACATCGGTTATGCGTCTTTCCTATTCAAGCATCGAGTCTTACAAGACCTGTCCGCTCAAGTACCGATTTCAACATGTCGACAGGATCAAGGAGCCGAAGTCCAAGGAGCAGGTGTTCGGTACCTTGATACATTCTGTCATGCGTTTTATTCATGCGCCGGCGCCGTCGCAGCCGACGCTCGACGAGGCTCTTAACATGTTTTCGCAGAATTGGAACGGCGAGCTGTATCCCGATGAACGCGAAGATCGCGCCGCGTTTTCCCAGGGTGTGAAGATCATTCAGGAATATTATCGAAAAAACGACCCGAACGACTTCACGGTCGTTGATCTTGAGAGCCGTTTCGCTATCGAGATCGGCGACGACGTCACCGGGCGTCATGTGATAGCCGGCACCATCGACCGTATCGACGTGACGTCCGACGGATACGAGATCATCGACTATAAGACCGGAAAAAAAATGCCCTCGCAGGACAAGATCGACAACGACCTGCAGTTGTCGATCTATCTCAAGGCGTTCCTGAACAGATATCCCAAGGAAACGGAACATCTTGAAAGAATCACGGTGAGTCTGTATTTCCTCCGTCACGGGGTGAAGCTTTCCTCCACGCGGACACGTGAACAGCTCGACGCCCTCGACAGCCGGTTCCTCGATGTCATCAAGGAGATCGAGGCGGAGAAATTCGAGCCCGTCCTTTCCGCACTCTGTGACTATTGCGGATACCAGAAGATCTGCCCCCTGTGGAAGCACAAGTTCCTTGAGGAGATGACGGTAGAGGACGATGATGCGGGCAAGGCGGCGGATGAGATGGCGGAAATCCGTGACCGCTCGAAATCCGATCGTCGCCGTATCGCGGAACTCCAGGAGATCCTCCTCCGCTATATGGAACAGAAACAAGTCGAACGCGTCTTCAGCGGATCGAATATCGTAGGCAAATCGCTCCGAAAGACCTACTCGTATGACGAGGACGCCCTTCGCTCGGTACTTGAGCCTTTGGGAAAATGGGATGCGGTGCGAAAGGTGGACGGAATCGCGCTCCGCGGCATTCTCCCCCTCATCCCGTCCTCCGATCGCGACAGGGTCGAGAAGGCTAAGACGGTCGAGAAGGAATCGGTAACGCTCAGCATAAAAAAATCCAAGGAAATCGAAGGACTTGACGACACTGTTATTTCGTGACATCATTTATTGACTGAATCAATAAGATACGGCGATGTCACAAATATCAGAGAGTATCCCCTACCCCGTCCGTATAAACCGCTATCTCGCCCTGAAAGGTGTCTCGACACGTCGTGGGGCGGAAAGTCTCATCACGGCCGGTAAGGTGACCATAAACGGTCGTACTGCCGTCCTGACTGATCGCGTGAATGAAAACGACGATGTGATCGTGCGGAATCATACCGAGCGGAAATATCGCTACTTCGCATACAATAAGCCGCGAGGAATAGTGACACATTCCCCCCAGAACCCGGGAGAGAAAGCGATCGCCGACGTCGCCGGCATACCGGGAGTGTTTCCGGTAGGTCGTCTCGATAAATCTTCGGAAGGCCTGATGATTCTGACGGATGACGGACGCGTGACCGAACGACTGTTGTCACCGCGTTTCGCGCACGAAAAGGAATATCTGGTCACGGTTCGTGAGGACGTACGGCCAGACATGCTCGCCCGCCTTGCGGATGGACCGATGCTCGAAGACGGTCCGACGAAACGATGTGTCGCCGTGTCCCGAGGATCGCACATGATTTCGCTTACCATCACCGAAGGTCGGAAACATCAGGTGCGCCGTATGCTCGATGCGGTCGGTGGTACCGTAACCTCCCTCCGCCGTATCCGTATCATGCGTGTGCCTCTCGGCAATCTGCCTTCCGGGAAACATCGTCAGTTCAAAGGCGACGATCTTCAGGAATTCCTTTCGGATCTCGGTCTCGTATAAACGGATGTCCTCGGAAATAAAAATGCCGCCGTTCGCATGGGTGCGAATGGCGGCTTTCCCGTTCACGCCGAGACGGGCCGGCTGATTCTCCTATGGGATTTCCCGGTGAATCACGGACGCCCCTCTCTTCTCTTCCCTTTCCTTGTCAGAGATATCTCTTCGCCTGGAAATCGATATCGGGGTCGAATGCGAGCCGCACCTGGAAGGGACTCGGCTCGATGACGACCCGCACCACGTCGATGACCTTCTTTCTTTTCGTATCGGCGTGGCCGATAGCCTTTCCCTTCGTGATATCGATCTGCAGTCTTTGCGGATTGATCGCGTTTCGGATCGGTTGTGTTCCGGCGGATGCGCATATCGTTCGGATAGAGAGATGATCGGAATCGAGCGGTTGCACCGATCCGCCGGCGCTCAGATTGTACGCTGTTGAGCCTTGGGCTGTCGCCACGATGATGCCGTCCCCGCGGAATATCTTTTCGGGATATTTTTCGCCTCGGATCACGCCTTCTACGACGCTTCCGCTTTCGGCCTTGACATACGCGTCGTTGAAAACCAGGAATTCGCGTTCCTTACCCGACCTCGTGACGAATGTCGCTCTCAGGAGCTGCATCGGGATGATGTCGAGTTTTTTCCCAAGCAGTCTTTCGAACTGTTCCGCATCATCCACGGGATTCAGCAGGAATCCCCGCGTGCCGCGGTTGATCCCGATGATAGGAACCCCGTGCATATAGTACTTCGGTACCGCTTCCAGTATGCCTCCATCGCCGCTTGATACGATGAGAAAATCGGCTTGACTCGGTTTATTTACGACCTGGAATCTGTCGCCGGCAAACCAACTTTTCACGTCCGCACTGCGCGGATCATTGGATGGTACCAAAAACAATTTGCTTTTACCCATATATCACCTCCGTGGGGTATCTGGTTGTCGGATTATCAAGGTTCTTTTCCTCGGTCGAGCTTCCCAAATCAATTGAGTATCTCGATAAAGGAGCCGATGATCTGGAATATTGCCGTTACCGGTATGACGATTCGGCGGCGTTGAACGGAATATCGGTATGGCTTGTGCAACCTGACTGATGATTGGGATGTGAACATAACATTCATATGGATAACTGTCAAGGTGTCGGAGTCAGATCTTCGCCGATCAAATTCCCGATTCCGAGAATGCTTGGATTGACTCCCGAAACGTGGTCTCCATAAAAAATAAGATCACTCGTTGAGTGATCCGTTGTTATATGGTCGGCCGGTTGGCCTTCTTATTTGTAGAAGAATGAACGATTTCACGCTTCTATTTGAAGGATATCACCCGATGATGACCGTGTCAAGCGGAGAGCGATGGTCTTCGCGATGACCGTTAACCTGTTTTCTGATTATCGGAAAATAATCGGAAAATAATCGGAAAAAAGAAAAAGGATACTCGGCGGTGCGCGTCGCAAGAGCATCCTTCTTATATGGGCCGCTGTTATGTTTACGCGCACGATGCTTCATCGTAGCATAGTATCCTCCTTGTTATGGCAGGTTGGCGAATGTGCGAATATTGGGCATCGCGATAATCTACGAAAGAACAGGTGTTTGATGTTCTCTATGGTAGCACAATTATCAAGCACTGTCAAGTGTCTGCATCAAAACATCCATGAATCGCTTTTTTTGCTTTATAAAAGCCATTTCATAAAATCATCAGATCGTATGGTTTTCGGCTTGAATTAACTTCCGAAACAAATAGAGGGATGCGTCAAGCATCCCTCATAGGAAACGATTCTCACCAATCGGGATAATCCCCTTTGGTCAGGCGAACGTCGTCACGTCGCTTCTTTTCATCCTCGCAGCGTTTGCAATATCCGGTCAGCGGCGCGAAAAATTCTTTCGTCCCATCGACAGCGGCTTCTCGTGCGATCTGCCAGAATTCAACGGAGATTTCCCGTACAACTTTCATGAGCGGCATCGCCGCCTCTTTCAGGGCTTCGTATTTTTCTTTCATTTGTTACCTCCCGGTTCTCTGGTTGCTAAAGAATCACAAAAACGTGAATACTTTCTACCATTTGTTCAGATTAGATGCAAGGCATATCCGATATGTGAATCCGTGATATATGTCCATCGCGTGCTATACGTAGAACAAACCGCCATGACGGCGGTTTGATTCGCAAGGTCCGTTATTTTCTATTTTCTAATGCTGAAATCTCCTTAATGAGCGCTTCGGCGAGCGATTCGGCTTCTTCGGTGGTCTTTGCTTCGGTATAGATGCGGATGATCGGCTCGGTATTCGAAGAACGCAAATGGACCCACGAGTCGGGAAAATCGAGCTTGAGTCCGTCGCGGGTATCGGCCAAGGCTTCGGGATGTGCTGCCGAGATCGTTTCGAACAGTTCGGAAAGTCTGTCTTTCGGTATCGAGATCTCGAGTTTCTTTTTGGCCATTTCGTAGATCGGCAGCGTCTTTCGATAGTCGGACAGACTTTTTGATTCTCCTTCCGCGCGCCCCTCCCGCCAATCGGAAAATGCCTGCACGAAGAGTGCGACTCCCACGAGCGCGTCGCGACCGTAGTGGAGCGCGGGCAGGATAATCCCGCCGTTCCCCTCGCCGCCGATCGTCGCCTGTTCCTCTTTCATCACCGCGACTACGTTCGCCTCCCCTACCCTGGCGCTTACGCATTTCTGTCCGTATCTTCCGGCTATGTCGCGGAGGGCTCGGCTGCTCGAGAGATTGTTCACGACCGTCCCGGGATTTTTCCGCAGGTAGAAATCCGCACAGGAGACAAGCGTATATTCCTCGCCGAAGAGAGTGCCGTCTTCCTGGACGAGCGCGAGTCGGTCGACATCCGGATCGACGATGATACCGAAATCGCAGTCCGATTCCTTCACTCTCGCGACAGTTTCCGCGAGATTGTCGATGATCGGTTCCGGATTACGGGGAAAGATGCCGCTTCCTCCGCAGGCGAGTTTCTCGATATGGGACACTCCCAATCGCGTGCAGAGTTCGGGAATGATTTCGGATCCGGCACCTTCTACGGCGTCGACAAGGACGCGGAAACCCTGCTTTCTCACCTGGTCGGTGTCGACGAAGGGAAGACCGAGTATCTTACCGATATGCATCTCGTCGGCCGACGTATCTTCCGTCACGGTGCCGATACCGTCCCACTTTGCCGGTTCGTATGATTCGGATTTCACGATGGAGAGAAAATCCGCGAGCTGGTCCGGGTCGAGGAATTCTCCGAGGGAGTTCAGGAGTTTGAGCGCGTTCCACTGTATCGGATTGTGCGAGGCGGTGACGATGATCCCTCCGTCCGCGGATCGTTCCGTGACGGCGAGCTCGACGGTCGGCGTGGTGGCGATACCGAGATCGATAACGTCGATGCCGGAGAGCGCGAGCGTGCGCGCGACGAGAGAGGAGATCGTGTCGCCGGATGGTCGCGTGTCCCGACCGAGAATGACAATCGGCTTCCCTTCCCCCGCGTGTCGCTTTCCGATCCACGCGGCGAAGCCTTCGACGTATGCGACGATATTTTTCGGCGTAAGGTCTTCCCCGACGATGCCCCGGATGCCGGAGACGCTGATCATGAGAGACATAAATTGCTTTGATTCATCACGACATGAAGTATATATGAGCAAAAAAAACTGTCCATACCCAGGGCATCGGGCGTGGACAGTGCGTAACGGACGGTTCATCGGGAAATCAACCGAGTATGCGGACCTTTTCCCCGGAAAAAAACAGGAACTCCCCGTCATAGGTGATGCAGTGGTTCATATTCGATACCGTTTCATAGATGAATATGGCACCATATTTTTTCAACTGGAAAATAATCCCGACCGGACTTCTCGGCTCCCCTATCCGTATGAATTTTTCATCGGACTGGATCGAGACGTTCTCGTCGGCCCCATGATGTACGTCCATGACCTTCGAAAACGGATTCCAGTGGATATGTGCGGGAACATCGATTCGCAGCAGACAGAGACAGGCATCGACTTCCAGGCGATGTTTTTTCGTGGCGCTGTCGTCGAGGACGACCGACCATTCCTCAGGGGTCAGATCCCTGACGGTGGAATCATCAAGGGCGAATCTTGAAACGATAAGATGGAAGCCTGGAGGGTGAGCGATCGGCAATACGCCGTCCGATGTGCGGATGAGGACGTGATGTTCTTCATGCGTGTCGGGTCCGTTGAGGGAGAACGAACGATTGTCGTTGTCGAAGGGCCAATTGGAAAATAGTTTGCGGAATATCATGTAGCATGCCCTCTTCGTTTGTCGTTGTGCTGATCGGAGATACGGCCAGCGCTCCTGAAGTCTCCGGCGGTGAGGCGTCGGGAGCGCCGGTCGTTTCCGTGCGTTTGTGAAGGAGCAATAGCCCGATATTTACGGGATAAGCGACATAGTACTCGCTTGACCGGGTGGTGTCAATCGGAAATCGTTCCGAGGAAGAAAAAAAACAGCCCATATTCATGATAGGGCTGTTCGGTGGATACCGGGACCGATTTCAGTGCCAGTTGTATTCCTGTCCTTCCTTCCGACGGAGTTCCTCCTCCTCCTTCCGTCTCTTTTCCTCCGCCACGATTTCCTTTCCGTGGTTCTTGCTTCTTTGGGCCATGTCTCCTTTGGCTATTTCCGCTTTCTCGGCGGCCTCTTCCTCGCGTTCCAAGCGAGCGCGTTCAAGTCTGGCAAGTCTGGCCTCTTCGGCGGAGTCGAACAACGGGTATCCTTTTCCAAGGAAGTCCGGCTGCATTTTTTCCATAGGCGCTGGTATTCGTTTATTACGTCCGGAATCATGTGCCGATTATATCAGTTCTTCGTGGAATATCGAAAATTCCGAAATCCGTAAAACGCGGGAACCGCAGGCGCGAGACACTCTCGGTCGATTCGCATGCGATCACGCATATACAGGACTATCCGGATCGCTCACCGAGTTTGAAACCGACATAGATGCCGAACAGTCCCCCGATGCAGCTCCAAAATATGGAGGACATGGAAAATACGCTTTCACCCCACAGCGACGGGACATAGCCTCCGACCGCCGAACCTGCGAAGAGAAACAGATAGATGAACTTTTTGGTCATAGCAGTGTTTTCAATTTCGATACGAATCGGTGCATGTGCGGATCGAACGGGGCGATATCCGAATCGAGGATTTCATCGAATGAAAACCATCTGACGCCGTTGAATTCCCGCTTCTCATATTCGATGGGATCGTTCGCGTTTCCCTTGATGACATACCACAGGCTCACATCCGTATGTCCGGCGGTTTTTCCGACGGTCGTCATCTGCGTGATTAGACAGGGAACGTCGAAGATGAAGTTCGATTCCAAGCCAAGCTCTTCCATCGACTCGCGTTCGACGGTCGTTCCCGGATGTTCACCCGGTTCCACGTGCCCTCCGGCCGGTAGCCAGAGTTCCGCCTTGATATGATCCACGAGGAGCAGGGAACTCCGTTTCACATCGACCACGGCGAAATAGGATATGAGATGTTTCGGCGGGATGTCCGGTTTCGCGACGCGGAATATCTCGGCACCGCTCGCGATCCATTCCAGGGCATCCTTCCGGTGATTCCGTTCGATCTCATCGACGGGAACGATGTCGCATATGATTTTCGCGATGGTTTCACGTATGTCGTTCATAAATACGGTTCGGACGGGTTACGGATGATCAGTCTGACAATTCGAACCCGCTCGATTGGCCGAAACCGATGAATCCTCCGACATCGAGCTTCGCCTTCTCGATCCTGCATTCGGCGAACTGCGTGCCGGCGAGTGATGCTCCGGTGAAGTCGGTTCCTTTCAATACGCATCTATTCAGCGCGACCCGATCCAGTGTCGCCTGTTTGAAATCCGTTTCCGTCAGGTCGCACGACATGAATACGCTTCCGGTCAGATCCGTTTCCCGAAACGTACACGTACTCAGGTCGAATCTTTTCGGGGACGGGTTTCTTGCGGCTTGGAGTTTCTGAAAGACGCAGTTCCGCATCACGGCCCCGGAGAAGTCGCAGTCCCGGAAGGCCACTTGGTACAGGTTCAGGTCGGAGAGCTTGCTTTCCGGAAAGGAGCATCCCGTGAAATTCGTCCCCTCGAAGGAAACGGACGAAAAATCGCACATCATGAAATCGCAGCGACTGAAAGCCGTGAACCGGAGTTTCGTATCGGGAAACGAACATCGTACGAACCTGCAATCCGAAAATTGCCGTCCGGCCAACCCGTCTTCCTCGAACACATTTTCTTCGTAGGTCTCGATATCGCCCATCACGTTTTTATCGGGTGAATGATATCATGCCACGACTTTCCATCTCCTGAATCCCGTCGCCTTTCCCAGGGAATCGAGTCGGACGTAATACGATCCGCGGACATCGTGAACGATCCCGTTTCCATCTTCGAATGTCAGTTCATACATCGCCATTCCACCGCTATCTTCCGTGAGAAGAGAAACGATCTCGAGCCTGGATATGTTTTGATCCCGTATCCCCTGCCATGCTTCCCGTACCGTCTCCCACGAAGTCAGCGGTGGCGCGAACGGATTCTCGAAATATTCGAAATCGTTTGAAAGCAATTCCCGCACGCCCTCGATGTCCTTATCGATCCATACTCGTTTCAGTTCTGCGAACCAATGTTCAACGTGATTTTTCATAGACGAGAGATCATCCGGGATAAAAGGCGAAATTACCGGGTTCGGTACGGCAGCCTTAATGGTATGCGAATCCGATCGCGGAAGCAAATCGGTGAAAAGATTGCCTTACGTCGATAAATGGACTATCGTGTATTGATTCTTTCGTCACGAATATGATTTCATACGACGTAGCCGTAATCGGAGGAGGACCGGCCGGCATGATGGCCGCAGGACGCGCGGCCGAGTGCGGCGCGAGCGTCGTACTGTTCGAAAAGAACGACACGCTTGGCAGGAAACTCCTACTGACCGGAAACGGCAGATGCAACCTGACGAACGCGACGTACGATCGGAACCTGTTTCTCTCGAAGTTTCCCGATGCCGCGAAATTTCTGTATTCACCGCTCGCCGCGTTCGGAGTCCAAGACACCCTGGACTTCTTCGCTTCGCACGGTGTTCCGACAAAGATCGAAGCGGAAAATCGCGCTTTCCCGACCAGTGATCGTGCCGAATCGGTACTCAGGTCGCTTGAACGGTACATGCTGCGCGGCGGCGTGAAGCTGCTGTCCGATACGGAGGTTGTCGGCATCGATGCGGATGCCGATACCATAAAGGGGGTGCGTCTTGGGAATGGGGATATCGTACGCGCCCGAGCGTACGTGCTTGCGACCGGAGGAAAGTCGCATCCGGAGACCGGGTCCACGGGTGACGGATTCCGCTGGCTGAGGGACATCGGCCACACGGTCATCGATCCGCGTCCGGCTCTCGTTCCCGTTCGGATCCGTGAGCGTTGGGTTCATTCGCTCTCAGGTGCGAGTTTCGCGGATGTGCGAATGACGATCGTTCAGGATGGAAAAAAAGTCCGGCATGGAGACGGAAAGATTCTCTTTACGCACTTCGGTCTGAGTGGACCCCTCACGCTCAATATGAGCCGGGATATCGATACGTTTATGAAGGACGGTGAAGTGGGGCTTGTCATCGATCTGTACCCGCATGCCGACGCCGGAGAAATCGACGAACGGGTACGAGCGTATTTCGATGCGAACAAGAACAGGCAGATCAAGAACGCCCTGGACGGGCTTATTCCCCCGCTTTGCATTCCCGTACTTCTGAAAGTTTCCGGTATCGGACCCGATAAACCGGTTCATAGCGTCACCAAAGAAGAACGCATTGCTCTCGTACACGCCCTGAAAGCTCTCAGGATGACCGTAGAGGGCCTTCTTGGCGCCGATCAGTCAATCGTGACCAGCGGAGGAATCGCGCTCAAGGAAGTCGATTTTAAGCACATGAGGTCAAGAATGTATCCGAATCTGTATCTCGTGGGCGACATTCTCGATATTCATCGGCCATCCGGCGGGTATAGCCTTCAACTTTGTTGGACTACGGGCTATGTCGCCGGAACGTTCGCGGGCTCGGAATAGCCTTATTCTCTCTTAGGGTCAATACCCCGCAGCTCTGCTGCGGAATATGATACAATCCGGGCATGAGCCTCTACCTCCACAAAAGTCATAATGTCAGTTGTCTCGTCTATCACATCGTCTGTCCGATAAAATACCGACGCGTCGTGATTTCGGAACTGGTTGACCAGACCATCAAGGATACCTGCCTTGACATCGCGAAACGATACGACATCCACTTCCTCGAGATCGGAACGGACAAGGATC
>JAAXTX010000007.1 GCA_013336285.1 Candidatus Moraniibacteriota bacterium
TCCGGATGCCGTTTTGCTCCCGGACCCGGTCGCTTTGGGAATTCACGCCGGATCGCCGCGCGCTTACGGTCAAGGAGCTTCGTGATCGCGATCCGCGCTATCTCCCGGAAGTCATGAATGGGAAATTCCGGTCGGTCATCATCATCTTCGACGACAAGGTCGCCTTCGTATCGTCCCTGAACACCCTGTCCGCGGTGCTTATCCATTCCGACGAGATACGACAGACCATGACCGCGCTTTTTGACGGACTCTGGACCCTGTCGAAAAAAAAATGACGGATACACTGCCGTCATGAGACGGGGAAATGGTCACGAACAAATAAAAAAGGGAGTCATTGATTCCCTTTCGTTTCAAAACCTCGATCAGATCATGCCTCGTATTTCCTCGAAGAGACAGACCAATACATCGCTTTGGATCGAGTCGCGCGCGCTCTCCATGAACGCATCGAGATCCGCACCGTGCTGTAACCGGTAGACGGAAGCCTGAAAGGCCATCTCCAGCTTGTCGATCTGGGCGACGAACTTCGCTTCCTTGGTCGTTTTCGCGTCGTATTCCTCCCACATATCGACATAGACCTCGCCGCCGGGATACGTTTCGAATATCCGCTTCACGGAGTCCCGTTCGATGCGATATTTCTCTCCGTCGGATATGCCGTCGACCGGCGTGATATCCCCGCCATACACCTCGCCGAGTTCATGCAGGACGATCATCCTGGCGACTTTCGAAAAATCGAGTCCGATCCCGAAACGGTCGATGATCAGGATGGCCAGGATCATCATGCCGAAACAGTGATCGGCCACGCTCTCGCAGTGCGCTTCGGAAACCCGGTTCTTGCGCAGCCATCCTCGCCGATACAGCTGTTTCAGGTGACCGATCTGAAAATACGCCTCGATGATCGGATCGACATTCCTCCCTTTCAGCAACGAGCCCGGGTTCATATTTTTGGCCACGTCGGCAAATCGCCCTTTCCCGTCATTTTGCATGCATCCTCCCTTTTTTTCATTATCCGCGTCCTTTCGAATGACCTCCTCAGGCGTTTGCCGAGTAAACGACATGTCCTCATCGGCACGGGAAGCGCTTCAAGGAACGAAGACTACCCGTACCGGAAGGTGATCGCTGAGCATGCGTGTTTTTTCCAGTCCGCCTTCCGACGGAACGATATCGTCGATCGACGACGATACGACCGACATGCCTCTCACATACACGTTGTCGAATTCCTTGTTCAGGTATTCTCCCCTCTTCCCGGATTTCGCCTTGAGCGAGGTCTTGCCCTCGATCACATGCCTTCCGCCGAGCACCCGTTCAAACACGCCGTCCAGGTCGCGATGGCCGAGATTGAAATCCCCGACCAGGATCATCGGACGGCCCAGCAGTTCCTTCGGATTTTCTCCGATCGCGGCGACTTCGCGTCTCGGATCCTTCCCTTTCCTCCTCTCGTCGGGACAGAGATGGAAACTGACGACGTCGAACGTCTTGCCGCCGGCATGAAATGTCATGATGGCCGGCTCACGGTCCAATACGTCCCGTAAAGATACCGCCAGCCTGCAATCGCGTCGGTTAATCCATACCTTGCCCGTCTTGAACAAAAACGCGAACCGTTCCGTTCCCGGACCGATCGTCGGATCGCTCACGATATAATCCCATTTCGCTCCGGTACGGTTGAGTTCGTCGGACAATGCGGCCACGGCTTTGGCACCGGCATCGCCGGTACTCACTTCCTGGAGCGCCACGATATCGTCATCACGCAGGATCCGTGCCATCGATACGAGCGTCTCGGCGCTCTTCGACTTGCCGAAATTGCAGGCATTCCAGGAAACGAGACTGAGACCGTTCGCGGAGCCCCGAGTCCGAACGACTCGGTCTTCCCGGGATACGCGCGATGAATTCACCCACCACATGGCCGAAAACACGGCAATCACGAGCAATAACACCGCAATGAACCAGCGTAACGGCTGTTTCATGTACCCTCCTTTATTTTGATAGATTATTAGAGAACCAAGGACGAAAAATACGATATTCCGTAAAGCGTGTCAAGAATCGCCACGAAAAGGAATTTGAAAAACCGCCGTATGATTCTCGGAGGCCGTATGATAATAATAAAGGCCTGCGATGCTTGCAGGCCTTTCACGTTCAATTTCAATTCCTTTTCTCTTCGAGAGGGTTGTTCCTGTACACGGGATGACCGGAAACGTTCTCGAACGTAAAGGTCCGTTCGTTTTCATACGGAAATCGTTCCGCCTTTCCGCCTGAGAGCATTGTCGGAACCCCGTTGGCGATCCTGAGACCGAAACTTCGTACCGCTTTCTCGACATACGACCGTTCCTTGATAGGAATACTGATGAGGGCCCATACGATGTCCTCCCACCTGATAATCCTCATGAGGAAAAGATCGTTTCGACGCGTATCCGGCTTGTAGTATTCATGCTCCACGAACTCGAGAAGTTCCCGTACGCCGGGACGTGGCGGCGATATCATTCCCACGTAATGCACGAAGCTTTCGTCTTTCATGAATTCCCGCAACTCCTCCGCCGTTTCGGAAAATTCCTCTCCGAAATCATTATCTCTCGACATAGACACCGCCTTTTTTTGGAATTGTTACCGATATGACTGTTGTTGAAGAACGATCATCGACTGCAAACGTAGCATTTATTGGCGGCAGTGTCCATACGCGCCCCATAAAAATTCCCCCGGGCCCGATGACCCGGAGGAACGTTTCAATCCGACCGCCTTTTCAGGTGCCGGTTCACGGCGGACAAGGTCGCGAGAAACGCGGCATAGGTCGCGTCCGTATCGATGCCCACACCCCAGACATGATCGTGTCCGGACACCTGGACCGCTACGTACGCGACGGCTTTCGAGTCGGATCCGGTTCCCATCGAGCATTCCTCATAAGAAGCGACAGCGAAGACCTCCTTCCGGCCGCGGTTGATCGCATGCATGAAGGCGTCGATGGGGCCGTTTCCGGATCCCACGACGATATCCCGTTTTCCTTTGACCTTGATTTTCATGACCAGGATTTTATTGTCTTCCGAAATAAGCGACCGGTAGGTGAGAAGCCTGACCGGCGACACCCGGTCGAGATATTCTCGATCGAAGAGTGCGCCGACCTCGTCTTCCGACACTTCCCTGCCGACTGATTCCGAATACCGCTGGACCACGGCGCTGAAATCCGTGATGAGTCCGCGGGGCGGTTCGATATCCCGTACCCGTCTCAGGACATGCGCGATTCCTCCCTTCCCGGATTGACTGTTGATGCGAACGAACCGCACCTCACGCCCGATATCGCGCGGGTCGATCGGCAGGTATGGGACATCCCATATGCCGTCCGTACGGTGCTCCTGATGCCTCAGTCCCTTGTCGATGGCATCCTGATGAGATCCGGAAAACGCGGTATATGCCAGTTCGCCGGCATACGGCTGCCTCCGAGGGACTGCCATTCCCGTGCAGCGTTCATACGTGCGTACCACCCCCGGAAGATCCGAAAAATCAAGACCCGCATCCACGCCCTGGCTCATGAGATTGAGCGCCAGTGTGACGAGGTCGACGTTCCCCGTCCGCTCCCCGTTTCCGAAAAGCGTCCCCTCGACCCGATGGGCTCCCGCGAGGCACGCCTGTTCCGCCGCGGCGATGCCGGTCCCGCGATCATTGTGCGGATGGACGCTCACGGTGACCGACTCCGTCACGGACAGCCTCCGTATCATCCACTCGACCATGTCGGCATACGCGTTCGGCGTACAGACTTCCACGGTCGCCGGCAGATTGACGATGACCGGACGAAGGACACCCCCGGCCCGCCACGCCTTGATGGCCGCTTCACAGGCATCGGCGGCGAAGTCGGGTTCGGTCTGCGTGAAACTCTCCGGGCAAAACTCGAGTATCCACTGCGTTTCCGGTTGCGCTTCGGCAAGCTCGCGGACGAGTCCCACATACCGGGTCGCCAGATCCACGATCCCATCACGGTCACGGCGCAACACGACTTCACGTTGCGTCTTCGAGGTCGAGACGTACAGATGCACGATGACGCGCTTCGCGCCACGGACCGCGTCGAACGTCTTTCTGATAAGGTCCTCGCGGGCCTGCGTCAGCACCTGAATCGTCACATCGTCGGGAACGGCACGATTCTCGATCAACGAGCGGATGAAATCGAACTCGATCTTCGAGGCCGCGGGGAAACCGACCTCGATTTCCTTGAACCCGATTTTGACCAGCAGATCGAACATGGCCCGTTTCTCCTCGGCACCCATCGGTTCTGCCAGCGCCTGGTTCCCGTCCCGCAGGTCGACACTGCACCAACGCGGCGCATGCGTCACCACGCGATCCGGCCACGTCCGATCCGGAAGATTAACCGCCGCGAAGGGCCGATAGCGTCGAAAAGGCATTCCTGTTTTCATGATTCACTCCTTTTGTCTGTCCGCACGGAAGTGCGGGGTTATCGAAAGCACTGCGTTGTAAAAAAAACAAAGACCCCTCACGTTTCAGTGAAGGGTCTTCGTGTATCCGGAACGATCGTCGATTTCTAGATACAGGCAGAGCCTCCACCATGGGTGGGGATCAGGAGGCTCAGAAGAATGCTGTAGCTAAGAGGATATGTCATATGTGCGTCGATTGTACCCGAAACGAATCCTCGCGTCAATACCGAAACGCCGGCACAGCGAACGTGCGCAAGGAAAACCCACCTGAACGGACATCCGTAGGCGGGTTATGTTTTTGAAGAAAGGCATTTCATCACGGATAGTTCATGTAGAAAATACATCGTTTCTCCATGAAGTCTCTTGAGAGTCTGGACATCACACTCTCCAGATGACAGTTATAGCGGGTTTTCACCTCACCGTCGGGAGTCTCGTCGAAATGTCGTTTCACTTGATTCTCGAGCAGTTCCCGCGCCATCGAAGAAAGGTCCCCCATGACCTTTTCATACTCGGAGGCCGAGTACGTTTCCCCTCTCTTATTGAGCGTCTGACCCCAATGATCGAAGATCACGAGTATGACCTTCTTCTCTTCATACTCATCTTCGGGCGTCAGGATCAAGCCGAATGCCCTGCTCTTTTCGAGTTCCTCGTTGATGACGTCTATGACGTACCGTATCTGCGTTTCGGCCAGACGGTTGAATCCGGGAAGAAATTTCTCGTATTCCTCTTGCTTCGGAAAGATCCTTTCCATCAGCGCCACGAATATTTTTTTCATGATCCTCCTTTTCCTGTCGTAACAGGAATTAATATCCGATTGGTAAGCAACGTTTGTATGACGAGTTTATATCACAAGATACTTCATCTGTCAACTATGAAACGTGTAAGCGTAAAAGGAAAACCTACCGAAGCAGGTTTCCTGCCGGTAGGCTTGAATTCAGAGCAGATCGATCGTAGAAAACTTCCCATGATCACCGATGCGACCGCTTCCGATTTTGTTGAGCGGTACTTGTTTCCCGGTCTCGGCATCGAAACCGAAATGAAACGTCACCGATGGCCCGACGAGCACTCGTATCGGACCGGATAACCGTATCCGCGAGAGTTCCGCTTTCGATCCGGCGACGATCCATCCGACGTACCAATCCCTTCCGGATACCGGTTCGATGACGATATAGTCGCGCCATCCGCCGAAAATTGGCATATGGGAAAGGATGGGATGATCGCCTTTCAGGGCATCCGGATTCGCGGCGGATCGTATCATCAGATCCCGCCTGAGATCGAGAGTCCCGTTGCCGATGATCCTGTTCACGTTCCAACTTCTCGTCCGCTGCGGCGATTCCCGGAACGTTCCGGATACGAGATAGACCAGGGGCGCCGTCAGGAGTTCCCCCGCTCTTCGCGCCCAGCCGAGCGGAGACACCGTTATCCTTAGTGACATGTAAACCTCCTCTACGTTATGCGTTTATAAAACAACACGCGATACTATCGTATACCGTACCATCCGTCAATGACATGACGCCTCCATCGAATCCGTGGCATTCAAAAAAAGCAGCCTTGGTTCAGGCTGCATAACTGTTCGATACTACCCGTCACTGCGACTGCGTCACCGCGTCATAATCGTCCGGGACCGTTTCCCACTGCGGCATGAACATCCAGAGCACGAGATAGAGCATGACTCCGAAGCCGTACAGACAAACAGCGAGTACGAGTGTTACTCTCAGTATCCACGCCGGCACGCCGAAGCAATACGCGGCCCCGGCACACACGCCTCCCAGGAAATTCTTTCCGTCGCCGACCACTCTTTTCAAATCACGGTCCATGTATCCTCCTGTTTTATCGTTTATTTTGCAATCGAGCGTCGCCACTACCGTCCATATCTCCGAACATCGCCAGTATATTTCGTTTAAAGGACGGTCGGTCATGATATTCCACGTTGCGCCATCCGTCAATGGTCCGCACAAGAGCGCATCATCCGTATCACGCTCGGATCCGATTTCGGATCATCCGCGGCATGTGGCATATAAAAAAGCCGATCACGAATGATCGGCTTCGCCCTTCATGTTCGTTCATGCCTCATTCGGGCAGATAGTGGAATCTGCCTCCAGGATGCCTTTGCGCGAAATAGAAGAACGCGCGTCCTTTCTCCGTATCTTCCGGCTTGAAGCAGACGACGTCGTACGAGGCATGCCGGTCGGTGAATTCGATGCCTCCGATCAGATACCGTTTCGCGAGCTCGACAAGATGCGGTTTCGCCTCCGGCGTGACAGCCCTTCCGAAGAACGTTGTTATCAAAGCCTTCAACATCACTCCGAGTTCGACGGGAAGCGTCCCGTTTTTTTCGAGCTCGTCGATCTCGTACCAATAACGGCCCATCGTGAGCCGTACCGGTGGAACAGCGTCGCGTATTCCTGTCATACCATTCTCCTTTGCGTTTTGTTTTTGAAGATTTTCCGGTCCGTTGAAATCGTTCAGCGGTCGAATATTTCTTTGTTCCTAAAGGTTCAGGATAGCCCGCGCATTCCGGAACAGGATCATATCCTTTTCCGAGGACGTTATCGGGAGGCGGTCGATGAAGTCGACCGAATCCGCGTACGACTGGACGGGAAAATCACTCCCGAACAACACCCGTTCCATCCCGTTTCGGACACGGAGCATCTCCGATATCTCGGCAACTACCCGTTCCTTCACGCGCGGATTGTCCTCTTCGGGCCAACCGGTCCTGATCTGTCCCGACGTATCCGTATAAACGTTACGGCACCGCATCATGACGGACCGCAGTTCATCGAAGAACGGGTTGCCGAGATGTGCGATGACGAACACCACGTCCGGAAACGCGCGCGCGGCGGCAAGCACCCGCTTCGGCGCGGTCAGGAACTCATCCCGTTCCAACGGGCACTTCGCGTATCCGCACCGGTATGATCCCTCGCGACGGTCATGCTCGGTCCGTCCGCAGCACGGCTGGAGATCCCCTCCGTGAATCATCACGGGAGCCGCATGCGCCCTCGCGATCTCGTATAACGGATACACCGACCGGTCGGAAGGTGAGAACTCCTGATATCCGGGATAGAGTTTGATTCCGGATATGTCCCCTGCCCGTAACGACGATTCGAGTCCGTCGAACTCGTTTTCCAATTCCGTTTTCGACAACGTCATGTCCACCGTTCCGAATACGGAAAAGAACGGATCCCTTCCGGTGAGTTCCAGTATGGAACGCGCCGACATACCGCTGCGCTTGTACGGAAAACTTGTCGCGAGCGCTATCACATGCGTTACCCCTGACGCTTCAGCCCGCTCCCTGAGCACGGCCGGCATCGCACTCGATACATGCAGTCCCTCGAGCGGCCGTGCCGTCACATGGGCGTGCATATCGATGATTCCGTTCATGGTCGTACCCCTTTTCAGATTTGTTTTCAAAAATTGTGATCACGTATCCCGGACCCGCATCGGTCTCGGGCGGATTTCTTGTTAAATGACAGTGCTGTTTTTTAACATCATATATAGGATATGTCAACTACATAATCCGGCTACGGATTCGGTCAGGCTGACCGAATTACTTGACAGAATCAGAAATGTATCCTATAAATCGAAACATTCTGACATAGTGCCGGAATGTCGTCGCAAGACGGGATGTTCGTTAATATACATAAAAGGAGAGAGTAATGCTTCCAATGCTACTTACCACCGCACTCGGTCTGATTGTGGTGCTCATAGCACTTCTTTTCCTGTCCAATTCGATCAAGGTTATCGGGCCGACGGAAGTCGGACTGGTCACGAAGCGGATAGGAAAGAAACTGCCCGGAGACAACCCCATCGCCCTCAACGGCGAAGCAGGTTATCAGGCGGATCTGTTGATGCCGGGACTCAAGTTCGTCCTGTGGCCCATCTATTCGGTGAAGAAATTTCCATGGGCACAGGTTCCCGCCGGCGAGATCGGTCTGGTGATCAGTCAGGTCGGCAAACCTTTGCCTATCGGCGCGAAATCGGCGAAGTACAAAAAGGAGTTCGGTTCGTTCACGAATGTCAGGTCGTTCCTGGAACAGGATGGCGAGAAGGGCGTGCAACGTCCCGTATTGTCACCCGGTTCGCTCGTTCCGATTCACCCGGTCGCTTTTCTCGTGATAACGAAAAGAAAGGTTTACGGCCAGTTGATTTCACCTGAATTATTGCAAAGGGGTGATAACGCGGACGGCCCGATTTCTTGCTCCGCGTTCGGACTCGAACCGAAGCAACTTGACCTCGTGCGCATTCAGCCCAAACCGACGGAAGAAAGTCAAGGCGTCGTGGACATGGTGGGTATCGTGACCACGTACGAAGGAGATCCGCTCCCTTCGGGACTTATCGCGAGCCGACTGGGCGATTTCGATGACGTCAAGGAGATGGAAGGTAAAAACATGAAAGACGCCGAGGTCGCTGAGGTGCTCCTGGGAAACAAGAACGATCTTCACAACAACTACCAGGACTATCAGGCATTTCTCGAGCACGGGGGAAAGATCGGACTTCAACACGATCCGCTGCTGTACGGCGCCTACGCGCTGAATCCGTTCCTGGTACGGGTCGAAATGGTTCCGATGCTCATCGTACGCCAGGGCGAGGTGGCAGTCATCAAGGGATATGTCGGCCTCTCGACCGAGGACACGTCCGGCGAGGGATTCAAGTTCGGTTCGCTCGTGAAACCGGGACACCGCGGCATCTGGAGAGAGCCACTTCGTACCGGCAAGTATCCGGTCAATCCGCGCATCTACCAGGCGGAAATCGTGCCGACATCCATCCTGACCCTGAACTGGGCCGAGGCGGTCTCTCAGGCGCATAATCTCGACCGTCAGCTCTCGCAGATCCAGGCGAAAAGCCGCGAAGGGTTCATCTTCAGGATCGACCTGCAGGTACAGATCCACGTGCCCGACACGAAGGCGCCGCGCGTCATCTCGACCGTCGGCACCATGCAAAATCTCGTGAACGAAGTCTTGCAGGCGGCGGTGGGCAACCATTTCCGCGACAAACTTCAGAGCATGGAGGCGGTCAAGTTCATCGAACAACGCCAAGCGGTTCAGTTGGAAGCGGAGGCTCATATCAAGCAGCAGCTGGAAAAATACGAAATTGAAACGAAGGGCGTATACATCCAGGACGTGATATTCCCCGAAGAGCTGGTCGTCGTGCTCAAGGAACGCGAGATCGCGAATCAGGAAATCGCGACCTACAAGATGCAGCAGACGGCGGAAACCACCCGTATCGACATGGAAAAGGCGAGGGGTCAGGCCGATATGCAGGCCGAGCTCGCCAGTTCCGAAGTCGGCGTCGTGATCCAGACGAACAATGCGAACGCTCGAAAACAGGAAGCCGCAGGTGAAGCGGCCTATATCCGCGAAACCGGTGCCGCCAAAGGTGCCGAGGTCGAGTCCATCGGTCTCGCACATGCCAAGGCGTATGCCAGCCAGGTCTCGGCACTTGGTCAGCAGGGCACGATGTTTGTCAACATCGCCGCATCGCTCGCGGGCGGAAAGCAGCCGTTCATGCCGAAGGTGCTTGTAGGCGGCGGGAACGGAAACAACGGTTCCCTCGACGGACTGTTCGCGACCCTTATCGAGCAGTTTCAGTCCGGAAAATTGGCGCTTCCGGCATTCGTCCCGACCGAGAAAGAGCCGACCGAAGAAGTGAAACCGGCTCCGGCAGAAGAGGAGGAGACGGTTCCGGCGGGAAAAATCATGCCGTCGCCGGCCATTAAAAAGAATGCCGAGGAATAATTCCTTTCGGTAACGTAATAAGCCCTGCGCAGATCGGTTCATCCGATTTGCGACAGGGCTTTTTTATTTTCACAAACGACGATGTCGTAACCGACTAGGAACAACAATAAAACCGGGTACCATTGATACCCGGCCTTCATACGTTTTACCGGAAACAGATCAGGCTTTGGCGCCTGCTTTTACCCTTTCATCGACCCATGCGATCCCTTTTTCGAGATCTGCAACGAATCTCGTCGTGGGTAGAAGATAGCTTTCGCCTTCCTTTTCCACGACCTCGACGACGCCTAACCGGCGAAGAATACTCAATCCCGTGAGCCAGTCCGCGACATCGTGTTCGACCGGCTTCGGAATCTTTTCGAAAAAACGACCTTCTTCCTGTTCCTCCGTCATTTCAGGGAGAATAGCGGGATAGGTCGCATAAACCTTTTTCGCGACCACGGCGTCCCCGATAAAGAACCTCCGGAGACTGACTCCCTTCCATTCCGGGAATTTTTCGACGCCGAGCAGACCGGCCATTCTGAGCGCGGCACGATCAGGTTCGTACTTTCCGTAATTGAAATATCCGTACCCCTCGTACAACGGCGTTGGTTTCAGGGCACATTCCAATACCGGGCTTTTTTCCGTCAGGTCACAATATCCTTTTTTCATGATTCTTTCGCTTTTTTGTTTCTGAGACTGTTCTTCTGACAAATTCTTCCGCACTTTTTCTTCCGCACTTTCCGAATCGGACTATTTCATGGAGGAAACGCACCGTTTATCCAGAAAATCTCTCGACAATCTGGACATGACACTTTCCACGTGACAGGCGTATCGGTTCCTTGTCCCGCCCTCGGGAGTCTCATCGAAATATCTCGCCAATTGATCTTTAAGAATTTCGTACGCCATGACGGAAACATCCCTCATGGCAGCCTCGTATTCCGAGCCTGATAGGATTTCCCCCTTGTCGTTCAAAGACTGTCCGAAATGATCGAAAATCGTGAGAACGGTGACTTTCTCCCTGTACTCATCCTCGGAACGAAGCACCAGGCCGAAGTTTCCGCTTTTCCGTATTTCCTGATCGATGACATCAAGGACGTACCGTATCTGCATCTCGGACAACCTATCGAATCCGCAAAGCAGCCGCTCGTCGTTCCCTTTCTTCCCGAAAGACATCAGTCTTCCCAAAGCCGCCGATATTTTTCCCATCCACCCCCCTTTTCCGTCGTAACGGATACTGTAACGCAGTTATTAAATGACACATATATGACAAAAATGTATAACATGAGACAAGCCTTCTGTCAACTTTTAGCGACCGACCGCGGCGATATCTGTCGTTTTGATTTAAAAAAAGCCGCCTGGTTTACAAGCGGCCGGGATCATTTCAGATCCGGTTTTTTCTGGTGAACACGAAATACGCGCTGCCCGACTCGTTGTATCCGGGCTTGTCATATACGACCTTCCATCCTGCGGCGCCGTACTGACCCTCGATGTCCAACCAGTGCTTATCGAAAATATCATTCCTGTTCAGCCCCTTCTCCACCATCAGTTTGACGACGTCGTCTTGTTTGACGGTCGCAGAGTTGCCATAGAAGTGGAGACTGATCAGATGGTTGAACGATTCGAACACGGCATCGGGAAAGTCGATCATACTTTTCTTGGCGGCCTCGGCGGGCCTGATGGGACGGATATTGCTCGACATGAGTCACCTCCTGTAATCGGGTTTTGAAAGGACTGACACCCGGATCGTATCCTATCCCCCGAAGACACGCATTGGCGGTCGACAAAGTGTAACATTTATTGTACATTTTTATCATGGACACGAAAAAAATCTTCCGACGGCTCGGACTCCCCAAGCATGCCGATGACATCTACGAATCGCTCCGTAAAAACGGACCGATGATCGCATCACGCATCTGCGACGCGACCGGCCTTCATCGACCCTCGGTGTATCGCGCCCTTTCCGCATTGCTCTACCGTCGCTTCGTGTACGTGACGAAAACTGGCAACAGAAAAATCTATCACCCGACAGACCCGGGTGTCATCAACACGACTTTTTCCGAACTCTCGGATACGGTCGCAAGGAAACTGGCCAAGGAAAACATCGCCGACGATCTCTATGAACAAAAAGCGATCCGCCTGCTCAAGGGCTTCGACGGGATCCGCGCCGCATTCGACGATGTCATCTCACATACGAAACGCGGCGAGACCTTCTATCGATACACGTCGGAAAGGGATCTGGACAAGGTGAACCGATACCTTTCGAAAGACTATCGCATCCTGCGCGACAGGAAGAGACTCGAACGCATGGTCATCAGCAATCCGGTATCCGGAACACGAAAAAAACCGCGGCTGGAGCGGTTCATAAAGTACGTTCCCCCGAAGGCGAATCTCTTCGATCAGAATATCATCCAACTCGTGTACGGCGACCGGGTCTCGCTGATCGACCTCGACGCCGAACGGGTCATCATCATCGAGAACAGGTCCCTCGCCGCCTTCCAGAAAATCATCTTCCGCCAGCTCTACGACAAACTGCCGTTACCATAGGAGGCGTGCCTGGATATTTTTCGGCATCGGAACCGATTAAACAAAAAATGACGCTGCCGAACATGTCGACAGCATCATTAAACCGAACCGATATCTCCTCACTTCTTAAAGACGAAGCGGATCACGTCGATCTCAAGATCGTACAGGATGTGTATCGCGATCGCGGTCGCGAGCCCGTAATGAAGCATCGCGAACATATACACATAACCCGTTATCCAGGAGTTCAACAATCCGATAGGTCCCTGATACTGATGTCCCGCCCTGAATCTCGCATTCGCGCTCACCAGACCGAACAGGAACAGCTCGGGATAACCGTTGTGGAAAATCCCGTGGAACTGTCCGAACGTCACGAAGTCGATGACGGGAATGAAGACGTTCCGGTATAGCCAGAACAACGGGTCCCCGCCGATGCTCCATGTCAGATACAGCGCCGTTGCTCCCAAAACGATCATGCCGGCACCGAGAATCTTGTTTCCCGCGCCCTTATCAAGGAACGCCAGCACCGCGAAGACACACAGACCCAGACCGATGACCGTTCCAAGCACCGTCGAAAGGAGAAAGTTCATCACGACTATCGAGATCATCGCGTAGCAGATGAACACGTATCGGAATCCCAGTTCCTCCCAGATTCCCGCGAGAATACTCGTCGACACTGCCAACACGAGCGAGCTTCGCCCTTCTTCCTTATCCTTGATGGCCGTGATAGCGAGCGACATTGCCAGGCAATACGCGAACAACGGCCAAAACCCCTGTATCGTCGACCAGTTCACCTCCCACGAAAGAAACGGGTACTTGAAGAATCCCGGCGAAACGGCTTCCACCACCCAAAGACCGAGCCATGCCACCCCCACCACGGCAAGATTGAGCAATTGAAAACCGATAAGATTCGCATTGTGCCGATCCCTTTCAGTCGAAACGGATATCCTCACGAATACCTCCTTTTTTTTAGATTATGTAAAAAAACTACGAAATGAGATTATAACACCTGCCGGACATTTTGTCCATACGATTGGATTAGCTCAAAAGAAGCATAATCCATGATCCATCTCCCGATCAACGGCCGAAAACGAAAACCTGACTCATAGAAAGTAAACACAATGAATGACGAAAGTACCTGCTCGGTCGGCAGGTGACCATAAAGAGTATCCGTTCGTATACACTTTGTATCGGTTAACAATAGAAACGAATCTTACGAGATCCGCAGCAAAAGGTACCTGACCTGATATTGTATTCGCAGCGACCAAGATATGCACCGCTTGAATATGGAAACGGCGGCGGGACCGTCTTGCCGGGTTACCATCACAGCCCTTTGTACTTCTTCAGGTCCTTTTTGGCGATCTTCATGAATTTTCCGAAGTTCCGATCCTTGTCGCGACGCTCCACCGCGGACGAGCCGTAGAACTCAGCCTCTTTCCGGAGCCTGAGATAGTTATCATATCGCTCACGATCGATTTCCCCCGATCCGAGCGCGGCGAGCACCGCACAACCCGGCTCATGTTCGTGCATACAGTCGGCGAACCGGCATTTCGTAGCGAGTGCAGCGATTTCGTCGAAACTTTCCTCGATCCCGGTTTCCGTATCCGTCATCCCCACCTCCCGGACCCCGGGATTGTCGATCACGATTCCGCCATTCGAAAGGAAATACATCTCGCGTGAGGTGGTCACATGCTTCCCCCGTCCAGATCGCGTTCCGTTCTCGCCCGTTCGTATACCGTTCGATTCAAGAAGCATGTTGATGAGCGAGGACTTGCCAACACCCGATGAACCCAGGAAACAAAAGGTTTTCCCCGCTTCGAGCGACTCGAAGAGCGTTTGCACGCCTTCGCCGCTCACGGTACTGGTCGTCACGATGCCGATCTCCCCGAACCGTTCCCGAATCTCGGCGATCTTCACATCACGGTCTTCCGGGGAAATCAGATCGATCTTGTTGAGAATGACGGCCGGCCGCACGCCCCCGTCGCGCGCGATGGCCGCATAGCGCTCTATCCGGTTCAAATTGAAATCACGGTCCACCGCCTCCACGATGAAGGCCGTATCCACGTTCGTCGCGATGATCTGCACCCCGCTCTTTCCCTCGTACCCGTTTCCCTTGCCGACGGACTTTCTCTTGATAACCGTCCTCCGTGGCAGAATATCCTGAATCACCGCCTGTCCTCCCGACACGTCGGAGAGTTCCACCCAGTCCCCCACGGCGGGATAATCCTCGCGCGAGGAGGCCGAATGCATGCGCTTTCCCGTCACTTTCGCGACATATTCCCCATCCACATCCTTCACCCTGTACCCGCCACGCGTCTGCGCGATCACCCGCGCGACGCGAACACCCTCCGACCCGCGCTCCTCGCGGCTCGATTCGAAAAAGGAGTCATATCCCAAATCCTCGATAGTCAGTGTTTTTCCGTTCATCATCCCAGTGTAGCACTCTCAGCCCCTTTTTCGTGAAATATGGAAACGTACCATGAATATCTTGAACGGATTTATTATTAAATGAGGCCTCCTGGATTATCGGAGGCCTCTTCGGTTCGTTGCCGTCAGACGTGCAATTCGGTGATATACAGCTGTCCTTGCTGTATCCCTCGTCTCGATTCATATATCCAGGTCCTTTCCCCTTTGAATCCGAGAGACGTACCCACCGATAACGGGTCCATTGATTCGCCGCCGAAGCTATACGACGGCACCACTATCGCTCCACCTTCCTTCAGATGATGGCGTGATTCGCTTAAGAATCGCCGAAGGAGCACCGGCGGCATGATCATACTTGCCGAAATAGTATCTCCTTCGGGCGGATGTCCCGGAAAAAACGGGATGTTCCAGAGAATCATATCGAATGTCTCCGGCACTTGCTCGAAGAGGTCGCTCTTTCGAACATCACAGATGGAATTGACCACGAAGCGGTTTACATTATCCTCTGTATTCCTTACGGCACGCTCGGAGATATCCGACATGATTACTCGCTTCGCTCCACAAAGCGCCATAACAATTCCAAGGAGCCCGGTACCGGAGCCAATCTCCAATACGTTCTTATTCCAGAATAATCGGGTGTTGTTTGCCAGGAAGCGCGCATGACGCCCTCCGGATGCTTTAAAAGGATCCCACACCCCACGTTGAATCTGAAATTCACGAAGTATCCTGTCTCCGAATCCGCTGATATCGAAGTCGACGGATGTATCGGGATGCTGATGAGCCTCCCACTGACTCCGCACGAATGATGCCTGTTCGTCCGTCATGAGACTGAGATTTTCTGTTTTTAGGTTCATTTGTTTTTCCTCCATAGTATTTTTCGCAAAAAATGCACACCTGAGCAGGAAGCTTTCTCCTATTGTTTCTATGCTTTTAAAGTTCTCTTCCTGTCGCCAGCCGATATGATGGTTGTACGACTCCTGATATTACCAGAAGCGGGAATAAAGAAAATCCCTTTCCTGTGCCGATTTCTTGACCGGATTGAGGCTTTGTTATACCCTGAATATTATAAAGTCACAATTTTTTGACTACTTTTATGAAAGAGAAGCTCATTGAGCTCGGATATACGGAACGGGAAGCAGAACTCTACCTTACCCTCCTTGCTCTTGGCGATACGACTGTCGGCCCGCTCGAACGTCGTCTCGGCCTCCACAAGCAGATCATCTACAATGCCCTGGAAGACCTGAAACGCGAAGGACTTGCTACCGTCACCGTAAAGAACGGCAGAAGGCATTTCCGTGCCGCCGATCCCGATACCCTGCTTGAACGGAACGTACGCAGACAGGAGCTCATCGAAACACTCCTTCCCGACCTCTACGCCCATGCCGGTACCACGACCCGAGGGAACGAGATACGGATTTATGAAGGTGAGGACGCCTTCCGCGCTTTTCTCCTCAAAATGATCAAAAAAGCTCCCCAAGAAAGCGTCGTCCCGATCCTCGGTGCCGGAGGGGAAGCGTTTCTCCGTATCACAAGAAAGAAGGCTTTCTTCGAACGGTACGAAAATCTCCGAAAAGACAAGAAAATCCAACACTTACTACTCATGTATGAACAGCAGCGAAACACCGACCCTGCCTATACGGTACGTCGATACGTGGAAACACGCTTCTTACCCGAAACCTTCGTACAGCCATTTGCCATACAGATTTGGCCGGACCGCATCTCGCTCGCTCTTTTTGACGAAGTCCCACGCATCATCGAAGTAGAGGGTGTCCAGATCACGAACGGATTCCGTAACTATTTCGACATTCTCTGGAAAATCGGGACGAAGTAAGCACCCTGAGCAACACAAACACCGGTTCCACAGGCAAGTAACCAAAAGGGTATACGTGCGTATACCCTTTTATATTGGTTAAGAATAGGAACGAATCAGCTTAGTTTTACAAAAAACGTACCTGACCCCTTTTCTGGCTCAATCGATTTTCCAGTGCCAATTGCTCCTATATATAGTCTCGCCATCCATTGCTGTCCATACTCTTTCTTCCCACATATTCACCGTGAAATCATTGTTCAACTTACTGATCTTGTTTATCCTGTCGTAGACATCCTTCGAAATGTGCACGTGGTAACCGTCCACAGATAGCGAAGACAGCTTGACCGCGTAATTGGTTGCGTTTCCAACCCAGACCAAATCATTATTATTTCCACCCTTTATTCCGCCCCTTACAATCAAGATCTTTCCCACATCGACCCCGATTCCGAAATTGAAATCCATGTCCGCCAGCTGTTTATTATTTTGAAAATATGCATCAATTTTTGGTTTCAAAATATACTGACAAAACCATTTCATTTGCAACGCTGCTTTTACAGCGTTTGTTCTTTTTCCGTCACCATTAAACACAACAAGGACGCCGTCACCATTGAAACTTCTGAGTTCTCCACTATTTTCCCTGGCAATCTTTGAAACTCCCCAAAGAAACGATTTGTACATCCGAGCAGCTGTTGTACGCCTGAACCCACCAACTATTTTCGTTGATTCCCGAATATCAATGAATAGCATCGCCAGCTCCATTTCTCTTCCCTCTTTTCCAAAGGGTATATCCGTTATTTCTGGAACAACAAGCCCGTCTTTTATTTCATATTGCCCAGAAAAAAATACGTCTATCTGTTTGTCTAAGTCATCTCTGCCTAACATACGATGCGTCTGATTATGAACTCAGCATAGACGACTATCAAGATTGATATCCCTGTCACGAACGTGATCATTGAATCTCTAAATTTCACATGCTTGGTCTGTGCAACCCCTGCAGAAGCATGTGTTTGTGATATCAAATCATCTAGCAACTCTTCCTCAGTAGCATCTTTCAATTTTTTTCGATAACTACTCAATGAATTATCCGCTATATGCCCGAAAAAAGTAAGCGATTTAATTTTGGAATGATTTACTATACGTGGAATTATGGCGGAGAAGGATTTGCCGACGCCAAGCAATAAAAGAATGCTCGCCGTAATGAGAAGCGATATCTCCCATTTTGTGAAATCAAAACTATGTTTCCAAAACCATTTGAAAATCATCGGAAAAAGAAGTGTCAGCAGAACACCCTGAAATGCTAGAAAAATACTGATTTTCTGGTCAGCTGCTTTTATCCATTCATGGACTCTTGCGAGATTTTTTTCTACGTAGTTTCGTTCAATCATAACTATTTTCATCAAGAGCAAGAATGGCTTCACAGTATCCTTTGCCATGCGTATCGCACCACCCGATGCTATTTGATAATTTATACAGCTTGTCAAAATCAAATTTCGGTTCCTGACTGACATCTTCTTCGGTCCAGAGATCGGTTTTTTGTCCGCTATTCCCACATCCGCAACTTTTAAGCACCAATTCGGAACCGTCATCGGAAAAAAGATTAAATACCCGCTCCGAAATAAGTAAATCGTTTTCCTCTCCCCTCGAAGCAAGCTTGGATGCCATATTAACAGGTTTTCCGGCCCAAACCTCATTCTGTTTGTCCGTACCATCAGATGACCTTCTTAAACCAATCCTTTTTACCAAAACGGTTTTCCTATCGATGCCGATATGACAGGTTATTTTCCCATCTTCGATTTGGATATGTTTACCAATTTCATTCGCTGAAAAAGTCTTGAATGAAACTGCTGCAGCCAAAGCATGATAAAGTCGATTCGAATCGAAAAGCCCGAAAGCTCCGTCGCCTCGAACATCGATATAGGTAGCTCCAAAATGATCAAGGATACGAACCGCGGTATCCGTAAAATACTGATAAATGGCAGCTGTTGATTTGTCATGCTTCTGCGCGCTCAATTGAGTAGAATTTTTCATATCAATGAAGACGCAGGTAACGTCATCTATCCGGAGCCATTTATTTGATTCTAGTGAAAAATCACCCAGTACTGTTGGAATCGATGAGACAGACTCTACTTTCGTTTCTTCCTGATACCTCTCATAGGCAGAATTGAGGATATCTGAAATTTCCTCTTGATACCTTTCTTGTTCTGGCATAAACTTAATTTTTCATATTTTTAATAACCTCCACGACTTTCCCGCTCAAGACGTACTGACCAATCTCGCTCTCGCCAATGACGATCGGCGGATAGTCTTTCGTCGATTCGGACACGAGCATCACCTGCTGATGCTCCTGGTCGAGATAAAACTTCTTGATGTTCGCAAGGCCATCGATCACGGAAAGCACATACTGACCGTCTTCGGGAGCTTTCACGTCAGAATCGACTATCGCATAATCTCCCGGATCGATGCCTCTCTTAGCCTTTCCGATCTTCGCCTTATTCATCGAGAATCCGTCCGCCTGCACGGCGAACAGTCCCTTTTTATACGGGATGATGGCACTGGAAACGCGGATGTAGCTCTGGATATAATTCTCGGCCAATTTGGTAGCTCCACCGCAATCAGCGGCGCCATAGACCGGAATAGACACCAATCCGGATATGCGAGATACCCCCTCTTTAATCCGCTCAACCACACCACCCTCCTTGTCCAACCTAATATGCCCCTTCTTCTGAAGCTGTGAAAGGTGATGCTTCACCGTCTGAGCGTTCTTGATGCCAACCAGATCGCCAATGGCGCGATAAGTCATTTTCCCAAGATCGTGTTTTTTGGCAAGTTCGAGTAGTTTTTCCTGATTCTTATGCATAGGATTTTTTTCTTATTTTTTCAGCATAACAAAACTGAATACACCTGTCAACTTTGTTTCTTTACTTGTTTACAGTATTTACAAACTATGTCGAATCCACACCATCGTACTCTCGAAAATGTCGCAAGGGTCGCTTTGTGAAGCCTTTTTCTCAATCAAAAACCCGAGTCCGTGTGGATGGCCGGGTTTTTGGTTGATTTTGGTTGATTCAATCGGGAGAGAAGCTGTGTTTGCCGGGGTAGAGCGACGTAAGCACCGGCTCCGTCGAAAAGTAAACAAAAAAGGTATACGTGCCTATACCCTTTTATAAATATTAAAATGGGTCGTTCAAATCTGCAGAAAAAAATTATACTGAATCCTATTCTAATCCAAATTAATTGAATCAACGATCCTAAGAAGTTGGTTTGCAAAATGGATTATATCCGCTACCTCATATGGATCAATAAGATCCACATTTCTATGACCCGACGGATTCCTAAACGTACCATATGCGCCACAAAAAAGGTTCATTCTCGCATTTTTTTCTCCCGAGGCTTCATCAGCATTCTGATCAACCAAAGCTCCGCTAGTTGGTCCGAAGGCTTTTTTCATAAGAGCCTCTCCAAAGTCTGTATTACTAAGTTTTGCTTTTTTCCTTACTCGAACTTCAACTTCCTTAAAAGCTCCGAATACTGCCTCATCATAGTCTCCTCTAATAAATGCTGGCTTTACTTTCTTTACCAAAACAGGGTCGAGTCCGTCTGAAGGAAGGAGGTGGCCTTTCTTGTATGCTTCGAAGTTTTGATCCAGCAGAACCTTTTTTCCCCTATTAGTAATAAATGACCAATCGGTTTGGCCTGGCTTTGGAGCAATAAATAGCTCCTTCTCTAACCACATCCATGCAACCACTAAGCTTTCCTTTACGCTATCCTTATTCTCGTGACCAGTCCACTCCTTAAAGTCTGATGACGTACCCAGAGAGAAATTATGCTTATTGAGATCCTGACTTCCAGCCTGACTCAAATACCTCAATACAAAAGGCGCAAGCTCTTCGGGCTCCATCTCTAAAAGATTTTCAATTGGTGGAAAGATTTCTTTATAGAGTGACATAGATGCAAGATAGAAGATAAAACAAACCCTTTCCTGAGTTCATATCATCATACTCCCTCCGGAAGATGTCGGAAAGCATCGCTTTGTGAAGCCTTTTTTTGAACAATCAAAAACCCGGGTCCATGCGGATCGCCGGGTTTTGGGTTGGCTTTTCGTTTGATTCAATCGGGATAGAAGCTGTGCTTGCCGGGGTAGAGCAGCGAAGAGATCTCGTACCCGCCCTCGACTTTCCAGACACGGATCACGCTTTGGTCGCGATTCCGAAATAGAGCCACGTGACTTCCTGATCGGATTCATTCGATTGACGGTGTTTCTCGCCCGGCTCGATCGTAATGCAATCCCCGGCGCTCACTTCCACCCGCTCGTCGTTCACGGCAAAGACCACTTTTCCCGTTTGGATATGAAATACCTCGAACATCGTATCGTGCGAATGCGTATCGACGGACTGACCGGGCTTGAATGTGGCCTCCCCGAACATCATCAGGTTTGGAATCTCCCCTTTCCCGATGAATACTTTTTTCTTAATGTCCGGGTTATGGGATACACCCATTTCCGGAAGTTCTTTCGTCTTGACGACGTTCATAGTAGTATCGATGAATTTGATTCTATTCGAAAGTACGCACAACCTAGAAAATCGTGTACTTTCGAATATTTACCGGCTTTCCCTTACTCAAAGCCTTATCTACGGTATCCTGTACACCTTGGCTTTCGTTCACCTGAAAAGCGAGTAGTTCGTCTGAAAGCTCCATAACATGGGTATTTCTCTCATAATACGTGCTCGTATCCACTACGTCATTCTTAGGATTCGCAAGGATCGAATCCGGGTTTGCGCTCTTCAGCCTCTCCAGCTGGGCAATGAGTGTCTCGGCCTGTTCAGGGGTTATAACCCCTTCGTCTGCCCGCTTTCGATAATGCGCGGCATAGAGTTCAAGTGCAACCGGCAGACAAACCTTGATATGTGTGCCTAAAGGATCACGCTTCATCGCTTCGTCGGTGGCGAAATAGTCCACATTCAGCGCACCGCCGGTTACGATGCCATCACCACGCTCTATAATATCCCCGACAGCAGTCCGGACATCGGATTCAACGGCTTTATTGGTCGCTCTCCAGGAGCCGGTAATACCTATCCATTTCATATACACAGTATATCAGAATTTGAACGCACCGTGTCAGAAAAAGGGAGTCAGGTACATTTCCATGGTTCATATCATCATACTCCCTCCGAGGATGTCGAAAAGGAGGACTAAATGAGCCATATCGGTACCAAAAGAGCGTCATAAGACGCTCTTTTACACACGAACCGATCGGATTGATGTCGACTCCGAGTTACAACAATTTCACCTTTGAGAATTCCCCTCCGTCGCCGATACGGCCCTTGCCGATGATCCTTATCGTGATCTGCTCGCCGGTCTTCGCGTCTATTCCGAAAAACGTGGCCGGACCGGGACCGCGAAGCATTCTCACCGGACCCGAAAGCGGGATCTGCGAAGCTCCTCCGCCCGGACCGGTCTGCCAACCGATGCGCCACCGTGTTTCCCGTTCCGGCGCGAGTACGACGTAGTCCCGCCAACCGCCGAAAACCGGTATATGGAAGCGGACACCCGTCCGTCCCGGCAACGCGTCCGGTATCGGGTCCGTCTCCACCGCCATTTCGTGATCAAGATTCCGGAACGCTTCCGGCAGGATATGCACGTTGTTCCACTGATGCGTCCACTGCGGCGACTCGCGGAACGTACCGGATACGAGGTACATGAGCGGCAACATGAGCAGGTCGCCGAATCTGGAGAGCGGACCCTGCGGATTTATGTTCCATTTCTTCTTCATACGCCGGCGTATTCATGATATTTCTTCCCGTGTGATCGATCCCGCCGTCCATGGAGATATAGGCGAGCTACAAAAGGCCGCCTGCCCTCAGTATTCCCACCAATCCGACCATGATCCAGAAAATATTCAGCAACGAATAAGCATGGTCCTTTTTCAATACGGAACACCAGGACAATATTATCGCATCGGTCGTATTGAAGATCCAGACGAACATGAACGGGCTTTGCGGTCCGAGCCAACTGACGATCGAGAAGCTGGTAATCCGCATCAGGACGCCGATCATCTCGATTATCTTGATGTTCTTCAGGATAAATTCATTGAGTTTTGTCATAGCGGCAGCCGAGGTAATCGGCTTTTTAGAAATATTTCACTTCCCCTTCCAGACCATGTTCATATACCGGTCGCCGCGCTTGAGCTCGGAAAGCATCTGGGAGAGGCGCTTTTGTTTCGTTTCGTCGCGCTTGGCGCGGTTGATCCAGGAAAGATAGTCGTTTCGCTGATAGGGCGGGCGGGCCGCGTAGGCATCCGCGAGCTTGTTTCGGACGAGTTCCGCACGGACGAATACGGGCATTTTCTGCCGGGGCCGCTTCAGCGTCTTCTTGGCGACATGATCGTTCGTGCGCATGCCGGCCTTGACGAGCTTTCGTATCAGCGCGATCGGAAGATCCTCGTTAAGCGGAAATCGGATGGTCGCCTTCGCTGTCCCATACCTTTCCAACTCTTTCCGATGTTGTTCGATGACGGAAGGCGCCAGATACAGCCCGATATGGCTTTTCGAGAGTCGGAAGTACGCCAATCGCCCATGGTATCCGTAGTACGGGATGCCATAGCTGATACGCTCCTGTGCCTCCGGCGCGACGCTCTTGATGATGTCCCGAAGCGTTCGCAGCTTCGGCTGCGCTTCCTTGGGGACGGACACGATATATTCTTTTACGCCTCGCGGTTTCATATGATGAAAGATTGAAAGAAGGACAAATTTCCAAATTTCAATATCAATACTACATTTATCTGTCTTTGCGAGGGCGTACCCGCCCGCGGCAATCCAGTCACGTCGTTCGCGAACGACGGTGACCAGTACTCATGCCCTGGACCGCCACGAATTTCGAATACGAAATCCTCGCGGAGACGAAAAAAATGGGACGCCCGAAACCCTGGAAAACATTCTACCCTTCGTAGGCGCGTTTCAATTCCGCGATATCGATCTTGATCATATTGAGCATGGCCTCCATGACCCGAGACGCTTTGATCGGGTCCGGATCGCGCAAGAGTTCGTCGAGGATCGTCGGTACGATCTGCCACGAGACCCCGTACTTATCCTTGAGCCATCCGCACTGCACCTCGGTTCCCCCCTCGGAGAGTTTTTCCCAAAAATAGTCGACTTCTTTCTGATCCGCACAATTCACGACGAGCGAAATGGCTTCCGTGAACGGAAACATGGGACCACCGTTGAGCACCATGAATTCCTGTCCGTCGAGACGGAACGTTCCGGAAAGAAAACTGCCCTCCGGACGACCGGAAACCTTGGCGCTGGACGCATCGTACCTTGTAGAGAGACCGATACTCGAATTCCCGAAAACGGACGTATAAAAGCGGATCGCCTCTTCGCCATTGTCATTGAACCACAGACAAGGGGTTATTTTTTGCATACGATGTATGAAACGGATGAAGCGTGACGTTGATACGGGTCGGACGCCCTTCCTATGTTCATTAGATTATACTCCCATGTTTGAAAATCTGGAAAATTACTCACTTATTCCGATTCGCTTCTCGCCGCACTGCAAAAATGACGGAAAGTCATGAAAAAATGATCGATTTTCAATAAAAAAGAGTCGCAGGGCATGCCATACGACTCTTGCGTTATATCTCGTGGCCCGTCACGACAACCGTTTACGATTGAATGGCCTGCTGCTCGATCGGATCGATCTCATACACCGTGCAACCGCCCTCATCAAGCGCTATGCATTTGTATCGCCCGTCCTCAGGTTTTTCCAGAAGTGACTCGGCGATATCGGGCAATAGTTTCGCGATATCCTCGCAGATCGGGAAAAATGCGGTGCCTCTCGCGATCGGCTCCTGGCCCATGTCACGGAACCGTTGCCAATCCTCACCGGGCATCAGGGCATCGACAAGCGGACGCCAATGGCTGTCGACCTGTATGCACACGACGACCGCCTGTTCGTTCGACAGTCCCCGTACGTGCTTGGCGCGATATGCGAAATGTCGCAACCTTTCGATACTGTCTTCTACCATCGCATGACGTTTCTTGCCGGCATCAGACAAATCTTCCCCGTCGGTATATTGCAGACTCACGCGTTCCTCCTCGTTTGTTTGGTTAGTAGATCGGAAAATAGATGAAAATTTTCAAACGCATCGGAAAAGTATCATTTTCCGACATTGATCGTCAACGGAACCTTGAAATTCCGCATGCGATCGTATCGGTCATAAAACCCCTTTTCGACGTATGACGGAGCTTGTCCGATCGATGCTCACATTTTTTTCAACAGCATATCGATCGCCTGTTCCGGAGGCAGGGTCATCGCTTTTTCCATGGTACGCTCTTGCTCCTCGCGTTTTCTCCGCATATCTCGCTCAAACGAGTTCTTTTCCGAAAAGAGCGCGTACAATTGCATCGCGAAGCCGATAACGGCCAACGCGATTGTGACGATTGTGGAATAATACCGGTCCACATGCAGTACCATGAGAATCCCCGACACCGGAAATACGGCAATAAGTAACGCCGTTCCTTTCATAAACAGATGACGCATCATTTGTTCTCCTTTTTTAACGAATATTGATCAATACATGAACTATTGCAATTACAATAGCATAATATATGTGTAATGTCAATATTTTGAATATGTCAAAAATTCAGCAACATATTCTACATTTTCGTGTCGCGTAATCCGCAACCCGGGAACATAACACGCGGTCAAAAAACTGTAAACCGTCCGGGTATACCGATCGGAGCCCGATTCCGAACAGACACGGAAACGACGGTTTCCGGATGCCGATATGCGTGGGATAAAAAACGGCCCCTGATAGTTTCAGGGGCCTCGCGTTTTTCGCTATGGACGGAAATGCGCGATCACTTCCACCTTGTCTCCGAGAAGCGCCTGCAGGAACGCGGCAGCCTGCTTCACGTCTTCGTTCGCGGGCGTGTAACTGCCGGATTCGCCGTTGATGTGGATCTTGAACTTCACGGTACCGCCGGCATCGCACCGTTCCCCCCAGCCTTCCCCGGCGAATCGCACCTCCTTTTCATAGCCGGAAAGGATCAGATGTTTCGTCATGATCCAATCGGCGAGGTCGTTGCCGACGTGTATCGGCGTGATGACGACCCGGCTGCCTCGCTTGCTGTTCGATCCACAGATGACGATATTCTGTTTGAGCATCGTCTTACCGTCGGCATCGAGAGGAAGCATGTCGAGCAGCTGCTTGGCGGTGAATTCCTCTTCCTTGTCGAATTCCATGGCAAGATGATTCCGAAGAAACCCTACCATCGGCTTCGAGAAGGCGACCGACTTCGCCCGGTTGGCGACGCCCTTCACTTTTTCTCCTTCCCGGTGATACTTGTCCGGAAGATTCTTCGGCAGATAATCATCGACCCGCAGATCGGCGCTTGCCGGAACGATCTCATGCAGGATATGCTGCACGCCGGTCAATTTCCGGACAAGGGCACCGAACGTACTCGGCCTCGAACTCCGGTACATCGCCGTATGCGTCAGATCTTCCTCGAATGCGGGAGCGGGAGGCTTCGGTTCGGCCTTGAGAACTTTCTTCACGTTGGCGATATCCTGTCCGGACATCCCTTTTTCATCGCCGCCACATGATTTCCCGACCACGCGGACGGGACTAGCGAGCACTTTCCTATTGACCGAGTCGAAATGATGCTCAAGCGGGTACGACGTCGTATTCAGGATATCGAAGCGAACGTTTTCCCCTTCATGTTCCAATCCCTGAACGACAATCCTGCGAAACAGCGAGTACGGCGACATTTCTTCCAGCTTCTTCCCACCGGACGTGAATCCCGCACCGTTCAGAAGATCGACGTTGGATTTGGCACAGCTGATACCCCGCTTCCCCACGATCTTCTTCATGGATTCGCGCAGGTCGGACAGCATCTTCGGGCTCGTATCCCGCAGGCGGATATAGATACCCGACTGCACCTGGTCCGCCTTCGCGACCTGCGCCTTCTTCCGGTAGTACATGAAGGCGTCAAGTTTCTCGTACCCGTTCTTCCCGGACATGACGGTAAAGACGTTCGGAACACCGAAGCCGATGAATATCTCGTCCGTACCGGTGAAGAGCTGTTTCAGATGTACCATTTTCTTATCCTTCACGATATACTCCTCCAATCCGCCCGGATTTTCCGGTATCCTGCCGACATTCACGACGGTCTGTGTCGGCAAGTCATAAAGCGAATTGTGATACATCACCGATGGCGGACAGATCCCATACTGCGGATTCATCCGTTTCAGGCTCTCGATCTTCTCACGATCTTCAACTTCGACGGACACATCCTCGCCGTTTCTCAATTGTTCCAAGAACTGAGGATAGCGAGAGGCAAGCTCCTTCAAAAGACTGATAAAACCCCGGCGACCTTCCGGCTTTTCAGACGATGTATCTTGCATCGTTATGTCTCCTTTTTCTATTTATTAAGGTTTGAAATCAATTTTTTCCGACTGATTAATATAACTTATTTTTATTTTTTTGTCAATCCTTCGTGATGCCTCAAAACTCTATTAGGGTAAATAAAAGGACCTGCAAGATTTTGCAGGCCCATGTTTGCTTTCCATCCGGATTGCCGTCAACGACCAGCCGATTTACCTCATTACATATCTTCGAAACCGCTTGTAGCCTTCCAGGAATCCCGTCCGGCCATCGTCGGCGCAAGCGGCAATGTCGATTCACCCTGCGTCATCCAGACAAGGAAGGGCCGATCGACAACATAGGCGTTCTTGAGCGTAAAGCTTACCCCTCGCATCACGATTCCGGTAGCTACCTTCGCCCGCGCACCCTTGTCGTTCATGCGGAGTTTGAACCGCTGAATGGCCTCGGATACGGACCATTCATTACCGGATTCATCAACCGTACCCATGCCAATGAGAAAGCTAAGATCCGGTTCTATATCCATATCCACCATCGGAATTTTCACCGAGGTGTAAGAGTGGGCCAGGGATTTCCGGTTCCGCATGAGGTCGAAAACCGAACAGGCCATGTCGAATGCCGTTTCCGGAACCGCGTTCGGGATATGCAACCAGAGAGAGTCACCGGTCTTGGTTTTCAGGCGAAGGAGCGGGGCGATATTACCGGGAACTTCGAACGCTTCAAATGCATCCTTCTTGATCTCGAATCCGGGGTACTTCGTACCTGCCGAATCTATGTCACACTTCTCTCCGGTTTCGACCCATTCGATCAGCATGTCGAGAATCGATGCGACGCCGATACCGCCGTTCAGCGCATCGAACATCGGACCGAAGCCGTTCTCGGCAAGGAAAGTGTTGAGAACGTCGGCATCGGTTGCGGCCTTCGCCTTCAGGCTGTGAAGTCCTTCGAGCTGATCACGAAACAAGGCGTACAACGCGATCAGTCGCTTTTGTGGCTGATTCTTAGCCTGCCAGATACGACCCTGACCGAGGTATGCCCGCTCCAGCTCAAGCAATGCCCGCATGATAGTTACGAAATCAAGCGCCATGGTCGGCGCACCGTTTGTTTGAGAACTAGCTAAAATGCCCATGTGTTTTGCTCCTTTTTTTAGGATTTTTCTTATTATTAAGGCGTTGGTCAACCAACGTAATATAGTAACACTATCGGTTAGTTATGTCAACTATTCTTTAAATTATTCGTCCCTGGTTCGGAATACGAAAAGAAAAGGTTGAAACGGATATTTCATTGCATTCCTGAGAACGATGAAGGGCTCGCTTCGACCAGATGTCCCTGATACGTTCAACGCACGTGGCAGAAGATCGAAATACGCGATCTTCACTGTAACTTGATCCAGCAACGGGTAAGCGGCGCCTGAAGTCCTATTTGCTACCGGGGATATTCGATCCGCACATCCGAAGATATAAAAAAAGCGGATGTCGGCAAACAGCCTCACCGCTTCATATGTTTCAGCCTGAACCTTTCAGCCGATAGGTGATACGTGATCCCATGGATCATATCGCAGCGTTCCATTTCGGTCCGTTGTCTCGAGGCGGGCAAGCACCGCATCGTCACTCTTTCGACGGATCTCGGCCTTGAAGCCACACTGCATCAGATCCACACTCACATAGGCTCTTTTCCCGTTTTCCACGGCAAGATCATCCTTGCCGGATGCCGAAACGATATGTTTCGTGCCATGACTGAAAGGCAACCCGTCGATAAACAGGTTATCACCCTCCCTGGAAATCATTAAGGCAACTCCATCTTTCATCGTATTCCTCCTTTGTTGTTGATCGGTTAAAAGCCTTCTTACGACAATATTTTCAAATGTATTCATTGAAATAACTTCGGTTCTTCCGTCTCTTTTCAATCGTTCTTTTTAAGATGCGATACCTGTCAACCGAAAATGTTACCTTAGTACATAATCGCAATTCTGTCAATATCCACTTTCGCCGATCACTGCCCTACATCATCCGATCCGAAGGTTTTTCTTCTCCTTCGGTACTTCCTAACGTTCACGGCCGTAGCAACGACCAAAAGCAATCTGTCCGTTGGAACAATCGTTCCGGCATTCTCATCGCGTTTCGCGATGGGACCATGCGACGGATAGACGATAATCGTAACAACGATAGAAGCTACCGTTACGGACACTAATCCAAAGTAGCCAAAGACAAAAGAAATATCGCGATTAACGCGGTGATGATTCCTACGATTCCGATCGCATTCAGCTTTTCATGAAAAATAACCACCCCGATCACGATCGTCGCCAACAAGCCGAGAACCGACCAAATCGCGCCTACGATAGAAAGCTGGTTTTTAGCAAGGATCGCCGGCAGCCATGCCAACACTCCCACCGAATACAGAATCAGTATGTAGATCACGGAGATGAATTTCGGTTGTATGGCGAATTTCTTGGACATGAATTCTCCGGCGGCGAAAAAGAGCGCGGAAATAAGCAGCCAAAAGAGATAATGTACGGATAATAGAAATTTCATATCTGGAAAAATTGAGGATACTGCGCCGATTCAGAATATCATAAGTTCGAAATTCTGTTCAGCGGTGACAAAACGAGGATTATTGCGTCCTTATATATATTGACCTCGGAGACGGAAGTCGATTACGGATATTTTCCTCCCGTCTATTATGATTCCACGACTCAAAAGCCGCCGGCTGAACGGACGCTTGCGCATGAGACGCGCGAGGAACGGACTGCCGTGCGCGGGAACCGAAAAACCCTATCGCAAAAAGCGTGCGAATAATAACGGGATAGCTGTTCCATTTCCCGATGGGTTCGCAAGGCCGATCACGGAACGATCATAGGTAGCCGATTCCGCTCAAATGTCCTTTACAAAGGAAAATCGCTTATACGTAGGAAAGACTGTCGTCCGTTCGACCACCCGTAAGCGTGACGACTCAAATGCCGTGTCGAAATCGTTTCGTGTATGCCGGTATATTTTTACCCCGAGCCACCATTCCATAACTATCTTTCTCAAGAAGTAGACCGCCAGCGCACTCACCGTACCCTCATTCTCATAGTCGCGGGTAGTGATGAATCCTTCCGGCATCAACAGCTCGTACCAAACCTGCAAAAGTTTTTCGAGTGAGCCTTCGTCGAAGAACTCGAAAAATGCATCCGTCTCGATCCAATCGATATTGGACCTTGGAATGATACCCAACAAATCAAGGGCGTTCGTCCTTATTATGCGGATATCGCTGTCCTTGTATTTTTTCGTCACGAGTTTCACGACCTCTTTGAGATGTTCTTCGGCAATGTCGATGATCCATATAATCGCGTCGGGATTCCTGCTTGTCACGAATTTTATGAACTCGTCCGCGGTTCGTTCGTTTCCGTCTCCGCAGAGCAGACACGAGAAGTTCTTTTTGGAAAAGTCGGGCCTAAAGCCGATAGTCGCGAGATCTTCGATCCCCTTCCGATACGCCCATCTCAAGTAGGCTCCGGATATGGGGTTGTTCGCGTATAGCTGATAATTCCGATAGTACCTCATGGTAAGAATAATATTTTGAGTAATGACCGAACAGACACATGCGACAATAAGACTGACAGGGTGAGATTCCGAATCGCTACGGCGGGTCACATAGGAATGCTGGTTTCCCCATTTCTTCTCATCCGGATAAATGTTACCACAACCCATGAAAGTACGTGCGATAAAATCGGTGGATACCCATTTTCTCGATGCGCCGCCGTGCGGACATCCTCTCACCTCGATTAACTGCCCGGTACACCGACTGAACGAAGTATGTCTTTCGAATCGTAACGCAAGCGAAACCGTTCACTCGCTCCGTTCGGAGTCGAAACGAAAACAAGAGCCTCCAAAAATGATAGCTTTGCTTTGATCGGTTCGCGTTGCGGGACAGCTTTCGAACACTTGGGTAGGAGACGGCGTTTTCTGATCCGACACTTACATTTAAACGGCTCGACAATCTCAACGCGCTTACGATTTCTTCCTACATACAGAAAACCCACCGAAGCAGATTTTCTGCCGGTGGGCTCATTATAGTTCCTTCTCTTTTTCTCCATCCTTTTCACGCTCTTTTTCCACCCTATAGCAGACGGCTGCTATAATGATACCCACCCAATAGATAGCCGAGCATACTAAGATCCACCATTCCCTTTGAATCTCAGGTTCCGATAAGCCGTCCATTTGACTTATCAGAATAATTCGACCTTCCGTCAAATAGGTTCCGATTTCGACAACGAGATAAGATCCGGATCCTAATGTCAATAAAAGTACGATACAAGCCAAAAAAATAGAAATGATAGGCTTAATTATCGCCCTGTACCAGATCTTCAAGCTACCACTTACCATCTGATTTTCCTCCCGTTTACATTATTAAATATCAAACATCGCTGATCGGCTAATATAGCATACTTTATAGGTCCTGTCCAGTGTAAACCAGTAAAAGCAACACACCCGATACATTTCGAAAATAGAGTCTGAATCAAGACTCTTTCTTTACTCTGCTCGGGCGGCAGGATTCTCCCTCGCCTCCCGGTGCGCCGTCGCGCTCCTCGGGCTGGGCACTGCCTCACGATTATTCCAACAGGAACAATTGCTCCGGCGCTCTCATCCTGACGCGAGTGAAACCGTTCACTCGCTCCGTTCGGAGTCGAAACGAAAACAAAGACCGCGCATAATATGACACCCTTGTTTTCGTCGTCTCCACTTACCGAACAATCTTAGAACTTTTATCGGACCAAGTTTTGTATTTATTACAAGTATTTGAGTTAAATATGAAAACAAATAACTCACCAAATGCAGACGAGACTTCTATTGCTGGGTGGTTTATAAAGTTACCGATTGAAAATCGTATCAGGTAATGCACGTATAAAAAAGCCCGCAAAAATTTGCGGGCTCCCCTCGACGCTTCGCGCAGGGTCAAACGTCTTCTACTTCGTAGAGGAACAACGTTCCACCGATGAGCTTTCTGTTGTACGACGTGCTCTGGACGAACACGTGATATTTTTCCAAGCTCGTCGGTTTTATCTTGCCCCTCATTCCGAGCGGCAGACCGATGATTTCCCTGGCCTGTGCGCCGGAGTACATGTCACCGGTCGTTTTGTCCATCAGAACGACTTCCTTGCGTTCCTGGATGGTCTCCGGCTTCGTGAACTGATAGAAACCGCGGCCGGTCTTGAACGTCAGCCCCTGTTCCTCGACGAATTCCCTGATCGCCTGGTTCGCATCGATTCCCATGACCTGGAAACGACCGGCCGGAACAGGAATTAGACCACTGGCTGCAGCCACTTTCACATGACGGCCGGTGAGTGTCTCGAAAACCGAAGCCATGTTCCGGCTCATGCGGTTTCCGCGCTGGACCTCTTCCTGGAACGATTGGAGATCCACCTCGCCGACCTGCTTGTAGCAGATGGCATAGATGATATCCGTGATCGCGGCAAACTGATCGAGGGTAAGATAGTATCCGCCGGTTTTGCGCGCGATCTCTTCGTAGAAACCCTTGGAATGACGACGGATCCCAGGCATGGCGTGTACGCCATAGACATGGATTCCAGCCTCCAGCAGCAGTTCCAGTTCGTTGCGCCAGTCGACCCGTTTAACGTTGCCGGGATAGCTTTTCTCATGCGGCACATCGTCGCCGATCATGACAAAGACTTTTTCATTGCCTGCCTTCCAGGACAACGAGCGGGCTTCGTGAAGCACGAGCTCGTAGCACTCCGGGGCATCGCCGCCATAGGTAGCACCGACATTCCTGATAAACCGACATATCGTCTCCAGATCGGTGGAAAAATCCAACGACTTGGTTACATAGGTTATGCCCGCATCACAGTAGTCGCCGTGAGCGGTTATCGCGATCCGTAGATTCGGTATGTCGCGGAACAGCCTGCGAACTGTTTCTTCAACATGGCGACGTACCTGCGTAAGGCACGGATACACCGAACCCGTGGTGTCAAACGAGAAAAGCGCATCGACTCCTTTTGCCATCTTTCCCTCTCTTTTTTTATGTTGCGTTAATTGGATTTACCCCTGAGATTGCCTCTACTTAAGCCTTTTCCTCCTTTTTTTTGCGAGAATTATTGTAAAAGTGCAACTTTGAACATTATCATATTAAACGATTTCTGTCAATACACGAGAAATGGCTCCTGAAAGTCTACTATCGATAGTTAATGATGGAGTTCATAGTTGTCGAAACCTCAGATTGGGCGCCACTCCGCGATTATTCCCGCTGAAATATCGCCCGACGTTCTCATCCTGACGGAAGTCGAATCGTCGGCTTCCTCCGCCTACGCAAAAAGAAAACCGCCCTTTCGGGCGGATTTCATTTTGCTCCGGCGGCAGGATTCGAACCTGCGACCAAGGGATTAACAGTCCCCTGCTCTACCGCTGAGCTACACCGGAATAAATTTTCAAGCGAACTTGAAACAGAGACAGTATAACCAAACCATTTCGCATTGGCAAGAATCCAGCCTCCCAAGCGGATTCCATTCGTGAATAGCCTATTTCGCCTGTTTCAGGAGATCCGCGGCAGGATTTGGCTTCAGGGCCGATCTGAACTTCTCCACTTTATCCTTCCTGGTCGGATCATCCTTGTACCGTTCGACATATTTCGACGCTACCAAGGCGGCTTCCTGGGTGTTTCCCGTCTTGATGAGGGCTACGGCGTAGTTATACCAGGTCTCACCGAGTTCGGGAACGGTCTCATATATATCCTTCAGTTGTCGAACGACTTCCACGTAGTCATTCTCCCCTATGGCGATATTCGCAAGATTGTATCTGGCAGGAAAGAGCCACGGATTCAAAACGATCGCCCGTTGATAATAGCGTTTAGCGAGCGCGGTATCGTTCGAGTCCTTCGAATAGGCCGCGAGTTGAAACAAGACCTCTTCCGACTCACCGAGACGACTGATCGACGTCTCGAGCGCGGACTTCGCCGAAGCGGTATCCTTTCGGAACAAGAACCGACCTGCTTCATAGGCCCATGGGTCGTATGACCGTTCATCAAGCTTACGCTGTTCCGCTTCGACGAACGCTTTCAGGTCCCCGTCGGAAATCGATTCGCTTTCCTTGTACAGTCTGAGCTTATCGAAATTTGAGAGATCGTCGGGACGGATCCGAATCAGATACCTCAGATTCTCGAATGAACGTTCCCGGCCTCCTTGTTTGAGCGCGATAAGGAACAGATTGGAATACGCCCAGGCATATTTGTCATCTGCCGCCTTCGCCGCCTCGAAATACTCCGATGCTTTCGCCTCGTTTCCAGACTCGCGATATCCGTCACCGATCGTAAACAGCGCGTTGGCCTCGCCGACGGCCTTGAATACAGGAAGCGGAAGAATGGAGAAGACAAGGAATATTCCGGCTATCAAGGAAAGTTGCAACGCGCCGCGTTTGGTCCGTTCCAGATACATATCCAGGACGGATATGACCGAATATGCCGAAAATACGATAAGGAACGGGAATAACGGCAAGCGGTATCGGCTATTTATGTTGGTCGCGATGAGTACGGAAATATACCCGCCGATCAGAATAAGAAGCAGGATCTTTCGTTGACTTCCGAAATCCGGATCTACGTTCCCGCCGATAGGAACGAGTCCGTCTTTTTTTCGGGACAGGAACCGGACGAACCCCGCGAATCCTAATATCAGGATCGGCCACGCACCGGGGAGAAAACGTAGGACCGGTATCCGTGAAGCATAATAGTCGTAACTGTAATTATCACTCACTTCCCCGCGATTCAACACGAGCAATGCCTTGTTACCGAGTGTGGATATGAAATGTCCCGGATTATCCGATATTTCCGTGAGCGTCTTTCCTATCCAGAAACGTGAGACTTCGGACGGCTTCAGAGAGTGACCGGCAAACGCTTCCGCCATGCCGACGGCGTCCTTTTCCTCGAACTTCGGATGCGGACGGAGAAACGGCGGTGCGAGTGCGGTCGTGCCGTCACCCCCGTACCAGTTCCCCTGATACAAGACGAGGCCGATGGAATAATTCGTAGGCACGAAGTCATGACCGACCGCATAGTTCCTTGCGGCGACGGGAACGATGAATACCATCAATCCGAACGTGAACAGCCCCGCCAAGACGAAACGTTCCGAGCGCGCCAGCTTCCGATGCAGCCAGAACGCGGCTCCGACGAGCAAGGGCCAGAAAACGAGATTGTTACCTTTAATAAGAACGGTGACCCCGAGCAGAAGTCCGAGTGTGAAGTACCGCTTCCTATCGACGCCGGAAAACACCCGGAACAGATACAGCGCGAACGATGTGAGTATCCAGACTTCGAGTCCTGTCTTGAGCAGCAACCCTTCGTAAAAAACGAACGGTCCGTACACCGCGGCGATGATACCGGAAAGAAGCGCCACCCTGACATCGAACAGACGTTTCGCCAACAGATATACCGCGACCGGAAGCGTAGCGCCCAACAACCATTGAAATACGAGTACGAGCGACGCGGCGGACCCACCGAAGAATTTTATGAAACCGGCAAGGAAATACGCATAGAACGGCTCCGTAAAAAATATCCTGTTCCCGATCCAACCCTGCGCGATAATATCCTTGGCCCACTCCACATAGTATTCGGCGTCAAGGATGGGAAGACGAAGCTCCTCATACCGGAACAGAAAAATCGCGTAAACGATGCGAATGACTGCCGCAAGGACCATGAGGCCCCACAATTTTGCCTTTTCGGTACGAAACGCTGACGAGAAAAAAAGTTTCACCGACAAGAACATGCGACGACCTCCTGCCGACTCAGCCGCTCCGCCCCCCCCTTGAAACGCGAGTGATATTCCTTCGCTTCCTTATAATCAAGACGGAACTTATCCTGAAGACGTTTGACGGACGCTCCCGGATGATCCTTGAGGTATCGCTCCATCTTTTCACTTCGACGCATACCTTTCCGTGTAACAATCCTAGTAATGCCGCAGTTTTTTCACGTTATCGTGCTCTCGGATCTTCTCGAGCGCCTTGGCCTCGATCTGTCGTATACGCTCGCGCGTGACACCGAATTCCTGCCCTACCTCCTCAAGGGTATGCGTAATACCGTCGTCGAGACCGAAGCGGATCTTGAGAATCTTCTGCTCGCGGGGAGTAAGCTCACTCAGAATGTCGGCGATATGCTCGCGGAGGAGCTTTCGCGCCGCCGACTGACTCGGCATGACCGTCTCGGTATCCTCGATGAAGTCTCCGAGTACGGAATCGTCGTCGCTGTCGCCGATCGAGGTCTCGAGTGAGACGGTCTCTTGTGAAATTTTCTGAATATGACGTACTTTATCGACTTCCATACCCATTTCCGCGGCAATTTCCTCGGGAAGAGGTTCTCGACCGAGTTCCTGAACCAATCGACGGGTCACCTGAAGGTATTTGTTGATGGTCTCGACCATGTGCACCGGGATGCGGATCGTGCGGGACTGATCGGCAAGCGCACGGGTGATAGCCTGGCGGATCCACCAGGTCGCGTACGTCGAGAACTTGTACCCCTTGCGATAATCGAACTTTTCAACTGCCCTGAACAAACCCATATTCCCTTCCTGGATCAGATCAAGAAGCGAAAGATTATGAGACCGACCGACATATTTCTTGGCGATAGAGACGACGAGACGAAGGTTCGCTTCGGTCAAACGCTGCTTCGCCTGGACATCGCCTTTCTCTATCAATTTGGCAAGGCGCACCTCGTCCTCGCCTGAAAGCAGTGAGACGCGACCGATTTCCCGAAGATACATCTGTACGAGATCCGCCGTTCCTTCACCTTCTTCCGGCGGAAGGCGATCGAAATTGGATTCTTTCTTCGCGGCCCGTCCCTTTCCCTTCTCTTTTTCCTTCTCGAACTCGGCTCCGAGTTTCTCCGTTTCGACCTTGAGTACCTCGGCGGACGTTACGACACGAACACCGGCGATCTCCAGACTCTCATAGAGGTTTTCAAGCGCATCGAGATCGGCTTCGACATCCGGAAGAATATGAATGATCTCGTCTTCCGTCACGAAACCGCGCTGCTTTCCCCGTGCGACGATCTCATCGAAAGCACCCTTCTTGGCTTCGGCCCGAAGCTCCGTTTTCGTCTTCTTTTCCGGCTTCCTTGCGACACTTTTTTTTGCGGGCGACTTTTTTCCGTTAAATGCCTTCTTTGGCGTCATTTTCTTCGCCGTCTTTTTTTCGGCAACTTTCTTTGCGGGAGTTTTTTTCACGACCGCCTTCTTAACAAGTTTCGTCGTAATTTTCTTACCCTGCTTTTTCACGACAGGCTTCGTTTTCGGCATAACCTTCTTCACATGCGCCTTCTTTGCAGGCTTCGCTTTCTTCGAAGCGGGCTTCTTCGACACGGCTTTCTTTACCGGCTTTTTCGGAGCGGCTTTGGCAGATTTCTTCACGGCCTTCTTCGTCATGGATTTCTTGTTCATAGGCTATTCGTTTCGCATTAAATATATACGGTATGAAAAATGTAGAGGCGGTCCGCACTGCGATGCGGTATCCGCCGTTCACTTGAAAAAATACCCTGTTTCAGGGAAAAAGTCAATTTTTTACCCACGTTTGGAGGTCATTCCGCTCAAGCGTCCGAGCAGTTCTTGTTCTTTCTTCTTGTCACCGTTACGTTTCGCTTCCTCTATGTCCGCCGCAAGCGTCGTCAGTTGCTCTTTGCGAAGTTCCGATACCAATTGCGAAACAAGTTCCGCGAAGACGCCCTTTCTTCGTTCCCGGAGTTCGAAATCATATCCTTTTTCCTCGGAAACGAACTTGTCGGCTTCAAAAAGGAGCCCGGCCGCCCGCCGTTTCATTGCTTCGTCTGAGAACGAATCCGTAACCGATACCCCTCCTTTGGCAACTATCGCGGTGTAGATGGGATCAAGCGACAGATACTCACGGACAGCTTCGGGAAGCCGTATATCCTTCAAAAGGTTCGCTTCCGAAAGCAACAATCCTATGATACTATCGCGCACGGTATCCGATCTCCTTGAAAAGGACGCTCCTACCGCACGAACATCCTCCTTGGCTTCCACGCGTGTCCTTCCGAAATCTCGCGCCCGATCTTCGTCCGACCGACGTAAGACCCCGATCAACGCCCTCTCTTCCACTCTCAGCCTCGAAGAAAGCTGTTGCCTCCAATAATTCCGATCGATATCACTGTTCATCGCCGAAAGTAAGGGAGCGAAATCCGATGCTACCATCTTCTTTCCTTCGGGAAGAGAAATATCATACCTGTCAGCGAATCTGTTTAAGAAAAATTCCGGTGCCGGAACGGCGTTTCGTATGGCAACACGAAGAGCTTCGGGATTTTCAAGAGCCGCATCTGCCGCATCTTTGCCTTCCGTAAGTACTACGATCGAAACGGACATTTCTTTTCCCAGCGCGAGCAGTGTCCCTTTCCACGCGGCTTCCTGTCCGGCGCCGTCCATATCGAAAAACAGCCTGATTCCGTTTCCGTAGCGCTTGAGAATATCAAGATGTTCCCCCGTTAGGGCCGTTCCGGACGCGGCGACCGTATTGCGGATGCCTGCCTGATGACATGCGATGACATCCATCTGACCCTCCACTAAAATCGTCTCCCCGACTTCTTTTATCGCCTGTTTTGCCTGGAATATGCCATAAATCGCACGGCTTTTATGATACAGAGGGGTCTCCGGCGTATTGATATATTTTGCCTGGCTTTCGTCGCTTCCCGGTGCGACACGAGCCGAATAACCTATGATGCGTCCTACTATGTCGGTAATGGGAAACGTTATCCGATCACGAAACCGGTCATAGTACCCGGCTCGACCGTCTTTGGCGATGACAAGGCCGACTTCCTCGAGTTCGTCGGGGTCATATCCGCGTGAAACGAGAAAATCATTCAGATGCCTCCAACCCGGAAGTGAGTATCCGACACGGAATGTCGCCAAGCTTTCGTCCGAAATACCACGTTTCCGGAGATACGGAAGCGCCGTCTTGCTTCCTTCTCCTTCCCTAAGCTGTTTTTCGAAGAATTTAGTCGTGAGTTCGAGAATTTCCCTGCCTCTGTCGGGGCGTTCCACCCCATCCTGGGTCAGGATACCCGTACGGCGATGTTCCGGAACTTCCACACCGGCACGGTCAGCGAGTAACTTGAGCGCTTCACGAAAGTCGATTCCCTCGATTTCCTGGACGAACGAGAACATATCGCCACCTTTTCCGCATCCGAAACAATGGAACATCTGCCGTTCCTCATTTACCATGAACGACGGCGATTTCTCATTATGAAAAGGGCAGCACGCCTTCCAATGCGTGCCGGACTTCGTGAGACGGAGATACGATCCGACCACATCAACGATATTGAGTCTCGATTTGACTTCCGGAACGATCGAATCCATGTTTTTGCGCAAAATTTTGCAATTTCCGATCTATTTTCCTCCTTTTTTCTTCCGTTCACCGTCCATATCCCGGACAATCCTCCTCATAGACAGGATACCTGCCAAGAAAAACACGGAGAATAGGGTGCGTAGCGTATCCGCCACAAGGACGGCTATTTCCCTGGTCCCAGGAACATACCAGAAATTCGCGATTTCCGCCAGCAGGAAACAGACGATTCCCGCGAGAAACAATTTATAAGCTACGTCGAGCCTCATTTCGACACGCCAGACGACTCCGGCCGTAAAGACGATGGAGAGAAGCAGAGCGACGATCATTACCGAATTGACGAGAAGTGAAAATATTTCCATATCAGCCTGACACCCCCTTTCCTTTTCCTGAGCCGAAAAATCCCGCCCTTATCAGATTCCGTTCGGTAATCCGTCGCGCCGATTCCATGAACATGCGATATTCCTCCGCGAAAAGCGACGCCCAAAGCAATAAAAGCAGGAGGAGAAGCAGCGATATCGTCCCCAGTTGACTGAGTAGCTGCGGGTATGTCACCTGGACACCCCCACCGAAGTTCAGAATCGGCAGCGGAAGCAATAAGAACGACACTTCACGGCTTACATCGAAGTTCCCGAAGAGAAGATCCGCGCGCAAACGATACCTTCCTTCCCGCAGATACGAAGGAATCGTGATGGATCCGGCAGTCTTGTTTCCCCGTTTAAGTATTATGTTTTCAGTCAAAGAAAGGACGGCTTTTCCTTCCTGGTCTACCACTGCATACGTAGCGACAGCCGTAGTACCCTCGTACGCGGGATCGAGGCTCTTGATTTCGACGGTAAACGGCAAGTCTCGGCCCTGATATGTCTCGGACACCGCTGACCGAAGAACGAAATCCAGCGGAATGGTACAAGATGCCGAGTCCGGGCCGTTTGTCGTAGATGATGTCGGTACGACCGTGGTCATCGGTTTCGATTCCGATACCTTCTTCTCTTCTTTTTTCTCGCTCACCTTGAAAAGCAGGCTTTTCGATACGGTCACGGTCGGATCGGTCGGATCCGTCGAAGTAACGAAGACTGTCATTGTACCGTATGGAAGATTGATCGGCGGTTTCCAGCTGAAGTAACCGTTCATATTCGCGTATACCCTTGCTGAGACCGACACGGATCCGCCCGTAACGAGAAAGTCCATTTGTGCGGAAGGAATATTGGTCGTTCCAGAAAAGACGGGCTTTCGCGATTCGGTTTCCGGTATTCCGGTATAGCTGGCAACCGCTTTTCCATCGAACGATACGATTTCAAGCGTGGGAACGAACGTAATTACGCATTCGGAAGGGGTAGCGACCGATATCGGATCCGATATCGCCGATCCGGGGCCCATAGGGCCGTTCGCGGTAACTTCGTAGGCGTATGTCGTTCCGACCGAGACGGTCGAATCGCTAAAGTCTGACGCCGTAAGGCCGCTCACCAGAGGTAGTCCGTCCCGACTGATATCGTACGACACGGAATTCTCGTCATCCGCCCAATCGATCGACACGGACAGATTTCCAGACACGCAGGCGGTATTCGCCGTAACGGTCGGTTTTTGCGGCGGACCCATGACGCGGGCCGTTATCGTTATCGTATCATCGGCAAGAGCGCTCCACTTATGCCGGATGTCGGACATGAGAAATTCCGGGCTGTATGCGACGGATAATGCGAGATATGAGACGAACATCCAAACGGAGACACGGACATGCGCCCCGGCTACGTTTTTCAATATCGTTTTCGTCTTTTTTTTACCCATATTCACATTATACACGGAAAACACTGAGAAAAATAAAAATCCCCCTTGCGGAGGATCTTCCCCTATAAAGTCCGCTACTTTTTCACATTTCCGATAATGATCAGGATATCCGCACCATCTGGCACCCTTTCCCCTTCCGGCAGACCGGATGACGAAACGGTCCCGCCAGTGAGACCCGCGAGTTCCGATGCTTCCTGCGACCTGATCCCGGACAGATCGACGATAAGCGTACCTTCATAATCCTTTTTCGATGCCGCGTCCTTAGTCACCACTTCCATGGTTTCGGCATACGTTCCAACCACCTGCTTCTCGGTCTTCGCGGTAACACCGGCGATCGGACTTCCGTTGTACAGGGCGATTTTTGCCTTTCCGGCTGGTGCCGGGACCGATACGGGTTGCGTCTGGTTCGGATTTTCCGTCGTCGAAGCCGAAATGTCCGACGTCACCGACGCCGTATCGGAAGGTTGTGCGGAAGTGTCGGCCGATTCCTGACCCTGTGTCGGGTCCTTGGTGCTGACCGGAGAGACATTCATGATTCGCCCGGTCGACGGACGAAATAAGATCGCCCTTCCCGACTGCTGATAGATGAGAACCTTATCCCCGTTCTCAGCCGGCCTGAAGAATTCCTGGTCAACGAGCTTTTCTTTGTCGGTCACGGTCGCCAGAGTCGGCGTCTCGCCTCGTGGGAGTTCCATGACACGATCGATCCTGGAAATAAGCTGTTCGATTTCGCTTCCTTCGGGCTTCACCTCGCTCGCGACCTTATAGGCCCGGTAGAAATATATCGCCGCCCCTATGGCTGAAAAAAGAAGTACCGACGTGACGGCCCATATCGATACGGCGGTTAAGTCGATCTTTTGGGTCCTTGATTCGATCGCGGATTTTTTCTTCGTCCTTGAAACGGTCGGTTTCGGTTTCAACACGTCTGTCTCCTTTCGGAACGATCGTATCGATGCGAGGGACTTCTTCGGTTCCGTCGCCGGCACCTCGGCAGATTCCGATTTTTTCTTTTTCGGCATACTGGTCCTTTATGTTTCTCTTTGGTGCCATTATACCCTTCAACAAATCGACACGCAAGAAAAATCCCTTCCGATTGGAAGGGATTCGATGCCACGCGATATGTGGAAAGAAATCAATTATCGCTTTCAACAATCAATCCCGCCTCGTCTTGTCCGGATACGTTCAGACCATCCGATGAAAGAAAGCCGGCCATATCGATACCGGATACCGCATCGGACACTTCACTCTGCCCGTTCGCCGACTCCGGTGATGTTCCGTCGGTCTCATATCCAGCGACCTGTTCCGTATCATCCTTGATCGTATTTTCGGATGACATCGTTTCATCCGGGATAACCAAGTTTCCGGCCTCTGACGTGAACAGCAAATCCGTCATTGAACCGGCTATCTTGTCGATCCCATCAATCGCCTTATCCAGGCTCATCTTTACCACCTCCGGATAGTCCGAATCGGCGAGGCGGATCCGCATATCCAGCAGGGATTGCTGCAGCGCGACGAACGCATCCAAGAATCG
>JAAXTX010000035.1 GCA_013336285.1 Candidatus Moraniibacteriota bacterium
ATACTTTCGGCATATCGTGAAAAACAAAAACAGCGCCGAAATGGCGTCGTCAGGAGGAGTCTTTCAAAAAAGTGAGTGTTCGGATTGAGCCCTTGAGGTACCGTTTTTCAGAACAAAACATTAAAATACGGAAAATACGAAATGTCAAGTATCCCGTGCGGAAATGGTAAAGATAAAAAAATTGAGCGTCTTCCCGGGGGTGGGAGACGCTCAAATTTATGTTTGCCACGAATAACGTTCAGTGTATCTCTTCCTCGACCGGTTCGCGGTAGAGAAGTTCCTGCGGGTAATCGGTCGTATACCGCAGTTCGAACACGAACCCATCCGGGTCCGAGACGACCGATTCCCACGTCGCATCGTTTCCGCATACGGTCGTATGTTCTTCCCTGAGCAGATAGTCGTCGGCCTCCGTTCTCAGGATGAGAAACCGTTTCCCGTCTTTCTCGAACGCGACAACGACTTCGTGTGCGCGGTTCGAGACCAGTGCGGTGTAGGTATCGGGGCCGTACTCTTGCCGCTCATAGATCCTGATCTTCGCCTGACTCACGAAGAGGAAGCAGGGCTGTTGTATCCCGGCGCGAGCGAGCGGTTTGACGGTGATGCCGCCGAACGTCGATGCGATCTCGATTTCGGTCAGCGGTTCGGGTATCGGCAGGATCCAATCGATCGGTATGACGATGAAATACAGACTGTCATCGTTACCGAAAACGATCGTGTGGTTTCCCGAGAGCGTGCTTACCGTGAAAACCTTGAATGTTCCGATCGGCAGGACGTCGGGGAATCGCTTGAATTCCTCAACCCCGATAATTCTCCTGATGTCCATGGTACGTGGTTCCTTGGCTCGTGGCCTGTTGTTTTTTAATTAGCAAAATACCGACCACATATAGTAGCACTTTATGACATTATTGTCAAGGACTTGAACGGTGGGTGAGCCGTGTCTTAATATGTTTGACACCTTGCCCTTTCCTTGGTACCTTTTCGTGTCGTTTCGCCGTTTAACAATCAACCGATTCTTCCCGTGAGGCGGGTAATCATGAAGACAATAATCACCGTTTCACAGGTGTATGCAAGGACTGGATGGATCCTGCTTCCGCAATTTTTCTATCTGGGATATGCCGTCATAGAGGCCGTCACGATGCTGTATCGGGGAAAGGTGACTTCGAATCTCCTTCCATTCTCCATGATATTTGCATGCGTGTGTGTCGCGGCTGTCGTCGTCGGATACTCGGTAGCGTCGTCTTTCTGGCAGAGCGGGAATACGTACATGAAACCGAATATCGTCGTCGACGAGACGATGGCGGTCATCGTACGCGTGTTCACATCTGCTATAAGCTTGGTGTTGGCGGTATTCGCCTATACCTTCGCGGTCTCCTTGCCGTTTCTTGTGAGCGGGATCCGCGGCGTCACGATAGGATTCATTCTCATGCTCGGGAGTGCCATCGCGTATGTCATTCTCGCGACGATCGCCGCCGTATTATCGCGGTTCGGACCGATGAGATACTGAAATGAATTGGAATTTTTTTCGGATCGGCTCCATGAGCCGATCTTTTTCTTGTCATGTTTACCGGTGTCTTTTTCCGGCTCTTCGGAAATATTCATATATATTCAAATGTTTCCGTTGGCGGGAAAACGCACCGGTTCACTACCCGTATCGGGGGAGGTATTCTCCGATTGGGTCGTTTCGAAGAACGGATTTCCGATAGGATGAGCAAGCGGAGTCCGGAAATAATAAAAGGCATGATCGTTGGATCATGCCTTTTTCGATATGGTTACGTGATGACCGGAGTCATCGTGTCATGCTTTCTTGTCGTACGGTTTGCAGACCTTCATCTTCAGGGTCCAGAAGCCGACGTAGAATTTCTGAACTCCCTTCGCGACCACGCCTTCCGGAACAGGCAGATCGTCCAGATCGACCCGGTCCTTTTTATTGGCGAGCCCGAGGTTCTTTCTCAGCCAGTCGATGCGGCGTTTCGAACGGTCGGACTTGAGCTGATCCTGCCAGTGGTCGAAATGCAGGTACGCGAAGGCACCGGAGCCGATTGTCGCAGCCAGGCCGGCGACTACGATAAGGAATGTCAGCCAGGAATAATTCGTCACGACCAGGTATGAGAGGAATGCGATCAGCGCGATACCTGCGACCTGGAACGGTGCTACTGGCATGTACGTTGCTTTTCTGTCACGGTAAGACCAGAGACGAAAAGTCGGGTTGCCACCGACGAGGTACCTTGCTTCATAGCGGAGAACGCTCCAGTCATACCGCTTCCAGAAAATCGCATCGCGTATTTCCTGGAGAATCGGTCTCGGACGGAAGCCGGCGAAGACCGTCAGTACGCTTGCAAGTATCACATACAGGGCATGGACCAGTCCGGCAATGAACCTGATGACGTGATATGCGGCGAAAACCGGCGGCTTCAGGAGTATGCAGGGAACGACCCACTTACGAAAGAAACATTCGTCCTTCGGAGTTTTCGTCCAAAGTTTCACCCAGTACCACCCGATTTTTCCGAGCTTCGACTGTGGCGGATCGGCGAATACGCCGACGGGAATATCGAATTCGACGAGTGTCGATCCGAGTGCGGCGTTTCCGTCCCGCACGCGGTGATGATCCACCGAAACCGTGTAATAATCCGTCGCTTTGTACTTTTTCAGGTATTGTTTGGCGTGTTCCCGGCTTCCGAACGCGATAGCCATGAGCCGGTGATGACCGGATGAGAACATTTGCAAAAATGCCGGGGATTGTTCGATCGGGAACAGATATCTTCGCCCGGCATCTTCATCATGAATGTCGTCGATCTCGCTCTGGTCCTGTTCGATGAACAGGATGTGTGTCGGCTTCATTTTGATGACGTCCTCGCCAAGCCACCACTCGATCGGTATCGTAGGGGTGTTGATCTCGGAATTTCCGCCATTGAGCGTAAGTGCGATCTTTGGCGGCAATTGAGGGGTTTCGGTCTCTTCGACACTCCGGATGCCTTCATCTTCCATGGTTCCTCCTTGCTGATTCGTTGAGAAAAATATGACATTGTAAAAAATCAAACTGACTGAATATAATATTACAAAACTATAATATTGTCAAGCTCTGTTCCGAAAGTGTCTTTTCAGAGCGAAATTGGGAATTGAGCTTGAAAACGCCCATAAATTGGAAAAAAATATAGGGTCGCCGGAACGTGGGAAGATGTGACGTGGCATGTCGCACCACTGAAGCCGGTTCGATGAGCGGAGACGGTATATTGAGAAGTGAATATTGTTAACAATATATATAATTTATAAATATTCCGACTGCCGATACGTTTCAAAAATCATTGACAAAAGGTACCGAATCTTTTAAAGTCTCGATGGATTGGGATTTGATAGATCTTTACAAACACAAACGGAGAATATATGAACGAAAGGGAGAATCTTATCACCGGCAACGGTGGGGATCTTACGGTATTCGGAACGGCCGATCTTGCCGTAGTCACGAGGCCGGCACAGGAACAGTTACGGTATGCGAGAAGGCCGAAGAAGGTCCCGCCGGAACTGATCGAACAGGCGCTTCGGAACAATCCGCTTGAGTCGATTCCACGCTGGGATTTCTCGGCGGAAGTGGCGTCGTCGTCGGTCTTTCGGCAGCAGTTGCCGGAACTGATGGCACAGCTCCTCAGGACCCAGTTCCTCATGCTGGCGGATATGGGACTCACGTTCTCGAGTACGGATGCGGAAATCGAGGCCGCCGTCGCGAAGAAGACCCGGGAGAAACCGGATGTCGGACCGTATGTGAAGTCGATGGCGGGTCTGTTGATGTTCTTTCGCGACCTGTTCGCGTTCGTCGAGTTCATCATCGACAAGGGCTTCTTCAGCGAGAAGCACCTCACGTCGGTGTATACGATCGTGTCCGCGTTCACGTCGCTCATGCCGAATACGGCCGATGCATTGAGACTGTTCAAACCTATCGGCGCGCAGATCAAGTTCAACCATGACCGGTACATCTTCGAAATTCCGACGGTGTTGCCGGCGAGCAATCTCCCGGAGATCCTGCTTGCGATGCCGGTATGCTTTTTCGGCGGTACCGAATCGACGTTAGGAAATGACGATCCGCGTCCATCGACCAAGATGAAACTACTCTGCGACGCCGTCGGATCGAAGTCGTTCGCCTGGTTGTATCAGATGTACAACCGTCGAGACCGGAATATCGAGCAGAATTTCAAAGGTATGCCCGATCCGATCCCGTCCGACTATGTCGAATTCAGGAAACAACTTTCCACAATGGTTGACCTGGAAGTGATCGCAACCCCGTATCACGGCATCGCATCGGAAGAGTGGAAGGATCCGAACTGGTTGGCAGGTATCGATCCGATCGCCTTCGCGCTTCACCGGGACATACCGTTCGTCACTATCTTCAAACGGTGGAGCGGGAGCGGGATTTTTCCGCTTCTGGGCGATCTCATGGGAGACACGATTTCTCATATCAGAACCAATATGAGACTCCTGGAGAAATTTTCGGCATCGACATACTGGCACAGGGGAAACAATTTGTATGATAACGGTCAGATGTTGCTGGGTGGATCTTCGCGAGGCGGCAACAACGGTCTGGTTGAGTTCGCGGAAAAAATGCTTCGCGCGTTCGAACAGGGAACGGTTTTTGAATTCCTGAGGACATAATCCTTGGTGACAGTTATCGAAACGGGAGGTGTAACATCTCCCGTTTTTATTTTTCCCGCATGAATCGCGGTGCGTCGATACTCGCGGTCGGTTCGGCCGGTCACGGAAAAATGGAATAAAAAAAGTGCCGTTTCTTTCGATGAAACGACACTTGTATTCGGGCACGACGTCATTGGCGCCGCGTTATTTTCGGCATACGGTAACCGTCATCGGATACCACCGTAAAGATATGCAGATGCGGATTCATCCCGGCCATATCGAGCTCGAAGAAGTCCGTCATCTTGTTTACAACCGTTTCCGAGAGCGAGTGCATGACGTAATCACCCGAGTCGTCCTTCATCAGAACGCGAGTTTTGTCGCCAAGCGCGAGAGGCTGGATGGCAATGATCGGAATCGGGACGTTAACCGGCAGTTCGACGAATTCGTCCGACTGGCCGTATACGTCCGCCGTGAACGATGCGGATTCCGTAGATGCCTTGCCGTCGAACGATTCGATCGTAAACATGACGCCACCGCCTTCCTGTTTGCTGACGACCTCGTATAGCGTGTTGGAAAGGAGGTCTTCGTTGTTCTTCGGCCCCACTACGGTTCCGGAGGGCAGAACGAGGAGGTATTTTTCCGCCATCCTGTATATCATAAAGACCGTCCTTCCATCCGTATTTCCTACGAAATAGATGTAGAAGCGCAGACCCGGCTTGATCGATGCCGGCTTGTAACGTTCTGCCATCGGAACCTTTACGGTTACGGTGTTTTCAGTGGTGTTCATCGTGCTCCTTTGGTCCCGAAGGACCGGATAGTATTGCGTGATTGAAAAGATCCATATCGTAACCATATATTATACACGAAAATAAAAGAATGTCAATCACTTGAGTCATTTTTTTCCTCTGTAGAGGGGGGGGGAAACCTACCCGAAGCACTTCTTCAAGCTTCAAATGCGTCATATCCGCCGTATGGGCCAGGTTCGGTACGGTGCAGCGGTTTCGGCGCGGAGATTTTACAATCGCTTCGTAATATGGCAGAATCGTCGCAAGACTTTTTTTGTTCCTTCTCGTACATTTATACAATCAATCCCGTCGGAGGTCGGGTATCATGCGTCGAAAAATCAACGTACGTTTATTGTCGGTTGTCATTTCGGGCCTATCGCTCGTCATGTGGGCATGCATACGGCTCGTGATTACCGGACTTACGTCCGTCCGATCGATTGACGAGTTTTCCGCCCTTGGCCCGGATCAGATCGCGGAGGCGGTCGAGTTCGGATTGCTGTTCGTGTCCGGTACGACGTTCACGCTGTTCGCGCCGACGGCGGTCCTGACCCTCGACAACGGCGAATATCGGTTTGCCCGATTCATGGCACCCGTGCCGTGGGTCTCCGCGACGGCCATAGGGATGTCGCTTCTCGCGATGCCCGAACTTCATCCGTTCGGGTGAGCCCTCACGGGGTATACGTTCGCTCTCGTGACGCTTGCCACCTTCGCGATAGTGCTTCTGCTGAAAGCTACTTATGGGAACGTTCCCGACAGCATACTGGCCGAACCTGAACATGTGGTCTTGCAAGGGGAATGAACAAAACGGAGCCGATCATATTATGACGGCTCCTTTTCCTTTTACTGCCATTTTCGTCGTTTCGTCGCGTACGTTCGACGCGCCGATATAATAAAAGCCGACCTATATTTTCAGGTCGGCGTATGATTTCGGCTGTCACGTTACCGAGTGGATTTCGATTTCAGTCTCGGAACGGCGAATCCCTTGCCGGCGACGATCGAGAATCGATAGTCATCGGGAGATTCGTCCGCGTCATAGAAATCATCCATGACTTCCGCGACGCTATCCGTGAATTCCAAGAAAAGGAAAGCGTCGTCGTCGATCAGGACCAGGAACGGCCCGTCGACCGATTTCGAAACGGCGATCTCGTATTCGACATCGGGCAGCACCTCGGCCTCGCCCTGAAACTCGGAACGATACATCATGCCCGGGCACGTTATCGGTTCGAATTCGGACCCGTCGACGATGCTGTGTTCGACGAGCGTGACCGCAGAGGCAGTCCCGGTGACGATATGATACGAGTACGATGAGCGGCCAAGGCTCTCGTTCGTTATCGTCCCCCCCGATCGTTCGAGCGGCTCTTCATCGGGCAGAACGAAGACGAATGATCTTCCCTGCTTATCCCTTGCGACGGCTACGAAATTATCCTGCCGTTGCCCGACGGCGACAATGTCGAAAATTTCAATTGCCGGAACGTCCGCGCGGACGAACCTTGTCGCGGGTATGACGGTTTCATTGATATCCATCTGTAGTTTCCTTTGGTCGAAAGACCGGAAAGCGGTTGTTGAAAACGAACTGGGTACTGACTTCGTGTTGTATCATCTTTTTCTTGAAAAGTCAACTGTAACGACGGGTTTTCCGCATGAAAGGCGGGATCTTTGATGAAATGAAGTTCGGTCTCCCGTGACCGAAATGTATGCCGGAATTAAAAGAAGCCCGGGACACATGGTCACGCGGGCTTCTGCAAACGAATCACTTTCAGGCGGGCAGAAGGATCTTGATCGACTCGACGTACGTGCCGTTCCTGTCCTCGAAACAGAGTTCGAATTCATCGATGAACATGATGATCTGTTCGAACGTGTACAGGAATTCCCTTGCCGGGGAGAGCTCCTTGATCGCCGTGCCGCCATCCTCCGTCCGGATGATCAGGAATTCCCGTTCCTCTTTCAGGAAGGCGTGTTCGATAAGATACCGGTGTTCCGGGTCGAGATCGAAGGCGGTTTCATTGTCGATCTTGTTCGGATATACGGCGAAACTTGAGGGCTTCCAATATATGAGCGGCTCGCCATATTCGTGCACGTCCGTCGAACTGATGACTGCACCCACGTTAGGTGCGATTATCACGACATCGACCTCCGGTGCGGGAAGTTTCGGGATACCGTGTACCTGGAGTTCCCAGGTCGGCGCATCGACGATGACAATAGCGTTTTCCTGTTCGAGGTAGAGAATGAAGTTTCCAGCGTATCGCTGTGTCATTAATACCGTGTATGTTCCGGGTGGTAATTCATCGAATGACGCAACTCGACGTCCCATGCCGGCGATGAGCGGATTCTTGCTGTTCATGATCAATGTTCCTTGGCGTATGCCTGGTTTTGGATTGATAAAGATACGAAGTTGACTGTATATTTTAACTCATTATTCAATAATAGTCAACATTTTCAGTTGTATTGCCGTATCGAAGAGGATGATTTTTGGAAAAAAAATGACTTGATATGGGAAAATTCGATGCTGTGGAAAAAATAAAAGCCCGGTTCGTGCTCAGGCTTTTTTTACGTATCAAATTCGGGCATCACTCGGCAGTGATGAAGGTGTTGCTCTTGGTCGGAGAATATATGGTTTCGTATAAGTCGCCTTCATGTGCCGAAAAACAGTTTGCCCTCCCTAGCCATTGTGGCGAGGAAGGGCAGTGGATTTCAGGCAACATTTCTGACCAGCGGGAGCAATCGTTTCCTGACCGTCCCGTTCCGGGAGTACCAGTCGATCGAATCGTCCTCGCTGTGGGAGGGAAGTCCGGCGATCAGGCTGGGTGCGGTGACGATTTGGAATTCGTTCCGTATCGCCGACTTCGCCGTTTCCAGGACGCAGTAGTCCGCGTTGATTCCCATAATAATGAGTTTTTCAGCCTCCCATCCATCGAGCGTTTCTTTCAGCTCGGGATTCGTAAACCCATCGTCATGGGACTTCAAAAGCGTCTTCACTCGCGGAATTTTTGCGAGCAAATCTGCCAACTCCGGGATTGTCTCTCCGTAGTTGTTGAATTCGAGGACGCATACCGGAATATCTTGATCGGCACAGTGACACAAGATGCTTCTTTGCGAGGCCACAAGCTGTTCCTTTCGTTCCTCCCGAATGCCCGGAAAAAAACCGGTTTGCATGTCAATAAGGATAACGACAGGCATTCTTCCCTGCGGACTTTTCGAAGCATGGTTGGTAAGGGACATGGTTTACCTCTCCTTTTTTGTTTCGTGACCGTTTTTTCGCTAAACGTTATATTATAGCAAAAAAAATATGAAATGTCAATGTTTAGATTGGACTGTCTGCAAGAGCATAAAAAAGACCGAAAAATGCTTTATATACGATATCCTATGCGAACAATCGGTGAAAAACGCCGCATAATAATGTGGTCGTCAGTTGGTATAACGTTTATTGTTGGCGGAGGCGTGGGGATGAAACATAATAAATGCCGCTTGCAACGCGGGTTTTTTGGTGGGAAAATGACTGTATATGTGCAGACTCCTTTTCGTGTCCGGCAGCCCGACCGAATCCGAGATCAGGGAAATCCTGACCGGGTTTCGACGTCTCGCGGAATACGGAAACATACCGGCGGGATCGGCCAAGGGTCACAAGGACGGGTGGGGTCTCGTGACGATCGCGAACGGCCGTCCGGAAAAGGAGTTCCACAGCGCCAAGGACGCCTTCGCGGACCCGTTCTACGCGGACGCTGTGGACGCGATCGCCGTAGCGGAACCGCGGGCTATTATGGGTCACTTGCGGAAGGCATTCGTCGGGGCCGGGACACTCGAAAATACCCAGCCGTATCTGTCCGAAGCGTATGCCATGTGCCACAACGGGACGGTGTTCAAAGCCGATGATATCCCACTCGAACATTCCGAGAACCTGATACGGGGCGAGAGCGACTCGGAACGACTCTTTTATTTTCTCGTTGAGCGTGTCCGGGACGGGGAGACCTGTCGGGATGATCTGGAATCGGCGATCGGGGACATCGCGGCGCATCACGACTATACCGCCATGAACCTGCTCTTCTCCGACGGGCGGCAGCTCCTCGCACATCGGAATGTCAACATGGACAACGCGGACGTGAGGGAGTGCGACCTGGAAAGTTATTACTCCCTCTTCCTCGGCACGGAACGATCCGGACGTTTTTCTATCATCTGTTCGGAAGCGCTCCCGCTCGACGGGGTCACCTGGCGCCTCCTCGAAAACCGCGAAACGGTCACGATACCGCTCGCATGACGCCTGCATCCTGATCCGTGGCTGTTTTTCGGTGGGTGAAATATAAAAGGCACTGCTATCGCGATAGCAGTGCCGGGTTCATGGTTCCGTATCCGTCAGATGTCGACCTTTGAACAAAGGATCTCATGAAGGGAACCATCCTCGATACTAATGGAGAATCCGAAGGATATCGGATTCGTCCGTATGGTGTCCCAGTCTGTTCCGGAGATCTCCACGTCGTCGGACAGTTCCTTGAGTACGAGACCGTAGACGCCTGTCGACAGGATGATAAACCGCTTTCGTTCGTGTTCGAACGCGAAGTCGATCGTGTAGCCGTACGCCGTCCGTATGGCGGGATAGGCGTCATAGTATTCGCTGTTGTCCGCGAAAAGGAATATATGGTGATGCATGACAGCCTTTTCGAAGAAGCAGTCCTCACCGTCCCGATTTTTCAGTCCCTGTATGCGTACACCCTCCTGAGTTTGTGCTGCCTCGACCGTCGGAGAGGTTTTCTCGGGTTGCCCGGTAGGGTACTTCGGAACCAGCACGAGGTATGTCCGCCCGAATGAGTCGACGAGGACATACTCGGCTATCGTTCGCGTCATGCGTGTGGCAAGGACGGATAGCGTCCCTCTCAATGATGACGCGGCGTAGAACTGGTTTTTCTCCAGAATTTTTACTTCGGTACTCCGTGCGACGGTATCGTTCGGGGCAATGACGTTCATGTCTTATCTCTCCTGGCTCATGGCCTGTTTGGTGGTTGTTGAAAACGAACTGGATACTGAATACAAATTATATCACTTTTTAGTGTTACCGTCAATATTATCGACGGTTTCCCGCTTTACAAGCGGGTTTTTTGGTGGGAGAATGGGGGAAAGTGATGAATGGATTGTACAAAATATCGATTCCCATGTGTACAGATATGAAGCATCCAGAATCAAACAATGAAATAATCATCTACGAGGGCGACAATGGCCTGCCTCGTATTGAGGTGAGTATCTCCGGTGAGACGGTGTGGCTTACTCAAGATCAAATGGCGGAATTATTCGGCAAAGCGAGATCTACTATCACGGAACATCTTCAGAATATTTTCAAGGAGGGTGAATTAGAGGAAAAAGTGGTATGTCGGGAATTCCGACGGACCACTCTACATGGGGCTATTGCGGGAAAAACTCAAGAAAAAGGCGTTAAAATCTACAATTTAGACGTCATCATATCCGTTGGATACCGCGTGAATTCTGTCCAAGGTACCCGTTTCCGACAGTGGGCGACAGCACGACTCCGCGAGTATATCGTCAAGGGCTTTACGATGGATGACGAACGGCTCAAGGGCAACGGCGGGGGAGACTATTGGAAAGAACTGCTCGATCGTATCCGCGATATCCGCAGCAGCGAAAAGGCACTTTATCGACAGGTGCTGGAGATCTAGCTCACGAGCATCGACCATAACCGAAACCCGCTTTACAAGCGGGTTTTTTGGTGGGAGAATGGGGAGGAAATGGCCTGATTGACCTTGTCGATGAAACGATATGGCACGGATGAAAGATGTTCCGAAAATCGAACGGCCCCGCGAACGAATGGAAAAGTACGGGCCGGAGAAACTCAAGGACGAGGAGCTTTTGGCGATTCTTTTGCGGACCGGTCTCAAGGGGACGAATGTCGTGACCCTTTCGAAGAAGATTCTGCGGACATTTAAGGAAAAGGGAATCGGGGAGGCGACCGTCGCGGAATTGAAAACGATCAAGGGACTCGGCGCGGCCAAGGCCTGCGAGGTTGTTGCCTGTTTCGAACTCGGCAAGCGGTTGCTCAAGGACAAGCGGACTGCCGTGCTGCTTACGCCCAAGGACGTGTGGGAGCGGATGGAGGATATCCGCGGGAGTAAGAAAGAACACTTCGTCGTCTTCTATCTCGACAGTCGGAGTCAGGAAACCCGGCGCGAGACTGTCTCGATCGGCACTCTCGACGAAAGTTTGGTCCATCCTCGTGAGGTCTTCGAATCCGCCATCCGCCACAACGCCTCGGGCATCATCGTCGCACACAATCATCCTTCCGGTGACCCGACCTCGTCACGTGCCGATCTGGCCGTCACCCGCCGCCTCTGCGACGCCGGCAATCTCCTCGGTATCCCACTTTTCGATCATGTAATCGTAGCTAAAGAGTGTTTTACAAGTCTCAAAGAACAGGGTATTATTCCTTGATGCCTTATGGATAAAAAATCCCTTTCCGAACAGGATATTTGCTCGAAATTCATTCTTCCCTCAGTAGTTTCAGCTGGGTGGGATTTGCAGTCTCAAAT
>JAAXTX010000036.1 GCA_013336285.1 Candidatus Moraniibacteriota bacterium
TCCTGATCTGAGCATCTTCACGGCTTTCCAGCGCACCTTCGGGATATTCGGATTCGAGGTGTATGCCATATCTTTGCATTAAACAGGTCAGTCTAGCAGGTGATGCAAAGGTATTGAAACATTACGAGCGGTTGACACAAATCGATTATTCTGCTAGAATACTCTGTCAACTTAGTGTCGTGATTGCAAGACGACGGGTTGGCACTTAACAACTAAAATAAGGAAAAGAAAAGATGAGAAAAATGTTTGTAAACATCAGGAAGGGATCCGCGCTGTTACTTGCACTGCTGTTGCCGGCTTCTGCCGCTTACGCGACAAACAACGGCAACGATAAGTGCGAGGTTCCCTCGCCGCAGCAGTCTGTTGTTGTGCCCATTGCCGTCGGGGTAAAAAACGACATCGGCATCACAAACAAGCTCAACAATAATGTCGATGTCACCAATAAGGTGTGCAACGATATTGACCTGAGCAACAAGCAGCAGCAGGATCAGCTTCAGAACCAGAAGCAGGAACAGAGTTCCTTCAACCTCAACCAGAACAATGTGAAGGTTGACGGATCGAAAGCTGATGCCTCTGCTACCGCCAAGACCGGCGACCAGACAGCTATCAATACTGTCAACATCGCTGCCACAAGGGCCGTGCCGACCACCGTCATCAGCTCGGACCGCTCCGGTCCGGAAGGTGCACAGGTCTATGAGCAGCGTTACTGGGGTTGCTTAACTCCTCAGGAGATAAGCAATATCCTGTCTGTAACATTGCAGCTGCCTTACGCCAACGTCAGGGACGCCAGCATCAAGGGCGAAAGCGGAACGAGCATCGTGACGATTTCCGCCTACAGTGAAGGCAAGTCCAATGGAACTGTTCCGACCGTTCGTGAGGACGGGTTGATCAACGGTACCGCGGTCGGCATTCTGAAGGTCCGCGCAATGGACCAGAAGAGTGACGAGGCAGATGCCACTTTCAGTAAGGATGATGCTGCGGTCGTGGCTTATAACAAAGGATTCCGCTCGGACCTCTATGAGCTCGTTAGCTGTCAGTTTATGTCCTCGATTACAAACGGAACCACGGTGATCAACCAGGGATCTGGCATCGACATCGGTGGCAGCGGTCTGCTCTCTGGCGTTCCAATTCTCGGCAGCCTTTCTGCCGGAATCAAAAACGGCAAGAGCACTACTTTCACTGCCCAGAAGGGGTATGCCCGTTACGTAATCGTAAAAAAGGGCGCAGGCTCCTCGATTGACCTCAACGCAATCTTCAAAAAGATCTGCGTGAAGGAAGAACAGCCAAAAGACGTTCCGCCCCCGGCAAGCGAAAAGCCGGTAAAAAAAATCGCCAAGCAGGAAGCAGCAAAGAAGTAACACTTCCAGGCTGCTGCTGATAGGCATGTTCTTTCTTAGGTCGTCACACCAAGTGACGACCTATTTTTATACATTAGCACTTGACTTTTCCGCGTTTTATATATATAATGTATAGTCAGTTCATTAATTAATAAAACGTCCAGGAGGACTCGATGAGAAGTATCGTTTACGGAATCCTGCTCGGATTCCTGCTTATTGTCTCGTGCTTGTTCCCGGTCGCCGTGTCCGCCCAGGGTCTTTCCGAGGCATCCGTGAAATATGCGGATTCGGTAGCCGTGAGTATCGAACAGATGCTTACGAAACAGGGATACGAGCCGGACGGGCAAAGGATCGCGATACAGGTAAGCATCGCGCTCCGGTACCGCATGTTCAAGGGAGAAAAAGTGGACGCCCCGATCCAGGTACTTGCTATCAAGGAAGGCGATCCGATGACGCTCATAGTGTCGAAGGAATCGCCAAAGCCGGACAAGGTCGCGTCTGTCGACTCTTCCAAAGCGATGACTGCGTCACCTTTGGAGAATGAAAAGATCGCCGCATCGGATCCCTCGATCGACGAGTCCGAACGTGTCGGAAAAAAGATCGGGGAATACCTGTCTACGCGAGGCTATACCGGTGTTCTCGCATCGATCGACAGCCAGGCGACGGAGTATCTGAAAACTCATGCGGCAGCGGAAGGAATCCCTGAACAAGTAGTCGTTCCCATCAAGGTCATTCAGGACGGTCGCTTGATGACGATCAAGGTTTCCGCGGAAAAAATCGAGCACGGATTGCTGGATGAACCTCAAACCGTCAAAACCGGAACGTATCGGAAACAGTTGGTCGCTTCCAGGATTTATGACCGGAAAGTCGCTCATACGAAAAAAATCCGGTCATCACGCAAGTCGGGATGCAGGATTGCCACGGTGAAAACCGGCAAAGCGACAAAGAAGGTGAACGGCAGCGTCGCTACTGCCCAATTACGTTTTTCTGCCCTGAAAGGCAACCACGCGGTTTTTCCGATGGCACCTCAGGATATAAATATGCGTTCTTGGTACGGTCTTCTGACGCGTCAGGAAGGAGTCGGAAAATCGGTTTTCGCCGGCAGCCCCTTTAAGGATAACCTCCTTCGATTGTTGTCATCGCGACGGATCGATATCCATGGCAATGACTTATCGAGGAAAAAACAGGTAATAAGGCCGCCGAATAGCGGCATTCGGGTCATACGATCCGAAATACTACGGAATTGAACTTAAGCGGATGGCGGGACATGACAGCCCGCCGACACGAGAAATGCCTTGGACATGGTCCGGCATAGAGAATATATATAGCCACCCTCATTTCGAGAGGTGGCTTTTACATATACAAGCCATAAATCAGGCTATCTTACGTATTGACAAATCATCTAAATTCGTATAGAATTGTGTATCAAGTACTCTTCACAATAATAAATACCCACTCCATGAAACATCGCCGTTTTCGCTATCCGTTCGCAGTCATCGCTCTGGTTCTGTATCTGTTTCCCTCACTGCTTCTGGCTGTCGATTATGAGTATTACGGATCGGCCAACGACAACTCGGACATGATGATCGATCGGTCAGTGTCTTCCGGCGGCTCGTACGCACCGGGTCTGTCACGTTCGGACGTCGATACGGATGAGGCGCCCGCCGGTTTCGGCTGGTATCTTATGAAAGCCGGCGATGATATCTGGAAGATCTGCGGCTCCGATTCAGAGCGTCGTATCATGTTCGAGAATCTCAACCGGGTCGATATGTATCACCTCGGGAAAGTGGTCGGCAGAAAGGTGCTCGTCCCGATCGACATGGAAAAGGCAAGATCGTATGTGCCCGAATCGATACGGGATCACGTCAAATACGACGGGAGGACGATCCTTATCGACAAGAAAACGCAGTACTTCGCCGCGTACGAAGAGGGTAAGCTGCTGTTCTGGGGCGCCGTATCTTCGGCTGCAAACGGATATGTCACTTCGACCGGCGTATTCAGGATTCTGGACAAGCAGAGGAATCACTGGTCAAGCAAATATCATGTTGACATGCCATTTTCCTTGAGATATTTCAATGGTCAGTTTCTCCACTTCGGAATCCTGATCGGAGGGACATCATCGAGCGGCTGCGTACATCTCTCGTATGAGAACTCGGTAAAAGTCTACGAGTGGATGCGCATAGGAGACCGGGTCGTCATCGTATGACCCGAACATACTATCGACTGATTCCATCAATACGGAATCAGTCGATTTTTTTACACGATTCGCGAAGCGGAGCAAACGGCCATGTTTTAAATATTCAAGCGTGAATTCGGCATTTTTTGCGCGAATCGTTCGCGATTGGTATCATCAATTCGGTAATCCCGTGGTGAAATATCATTTCCAAGCGGACTGTTTCGTGTTGTCTCCGCGAGGATTTCCGTCATCGGAATCCGTGGCGGTCCAGGTATTGGTCTTATTCCCTGGATTGCCGCGGGTGAGTACACCCTCGCAAAGACGCACGTATAGGGAATGGCTGATTCAAAATGTGATATATATTGTGATATATATTCCGATACGCGATCATTTTCACTCATGAAACACCTTTTAAACGGATAGCTTACATATCATGCAAAGAATAATTCTCGGTTCGACCAGTCGACATAAGATCGAAGCTGTCCGAGCTGCGTGCGAGAAGGTGGGGCTGGCAGCTGATGTGAGCGGTTTCCCCGCGGAATCCGGTCAGGACGCGCAGCCGGTGGGGTATGACGCCACACGTTCCGGCGCATATGCCCGCGCTTCGCAGGCCAGGGATAGCGAGCCGACAGCTATCGCGATAGGTATCGAGAGCGGAATAGACCTTGACGGGGATTCCTGGTACGATTTCGCGATCGTCATCGTGCTTATACCGGATCGTCCCGACCCCATAGAAGTCGAGTCCGTACGGTTCGGATTTCCCGCGGAGTATGCCACCGAGGCAAAACGACTCGGATTCGGGACCAACACGATCGGAAACGTCATCGCGGCGCGATGCGGTTGCGACCCGACGGATCCCCACTCATATTTGTCGAGCGGCAAAACGAGTCGATCGGAGCTATTGGGAGATGCCATCGTAAAGGCTCTCGATCGTATTCCGAGAGCTTGAATCGGGGCCCGCTTCATGAGATCTGAACCGTTTTGGATAAAAATAACGTCCGGAGGATTTCTCCGGACGTTTTTATGGTCGATGATTCAAAGCATCTCTTCGGCGTAGTACGCCAGACGTGACCTGGTGCACTTTTCAAGGATGATATGCCCCGAGTGCGGCCAGCTTGCGAACTGGTTCGCGAGATACGTCAGTCCCGAGCTTGCCTCGGTAAGATACGGCGTATCGATCTGGGCCAGGTTTCCGAGACATATCGCCTTGGATCCCTCACCGACACGCGTGAGCGCGGCCTTGACCTGCTTGCGCGTCATGTTCTGAACCTCGTCGAAGATGACGATCTTGCGCGCGAAGCTTCGGCCTCTCATGAGGCTCATATCCTTTACGGAAATCACCTTGTTGAGGATATCGCTCGCTGTCATCTCGCTGCTCGCCACCGTTCCACCCCGTCTGCCTGACGGGTTCATCATCTTCTCGTGTACCACGACCTCGAGGTTGTCGAGCAGTCCTCCCATGAGCGGTAGCTGCTTTTCCCGTTCGGTACCGGGCAAGAATCCGCTATCCCTTCCTATCGGGATGTTCGCCCTGGTGAAGACGATCTCGGTATAGATCTTGCTCACCAATACCTGGTGAAGACTCGCCGCTACCGCAAGCAACGTTTTTCCGGACCCTGCGCGACCGAGAATGGTCACGAGGTCGATCTCGGGATCCATGAGCAGGCTGAGAGCCAGATTCTGTTCCTGGTTCCTGGGCCGTATGCCATAGATCCTCGGATAGGTCCTGCCTGAGAAATCCGGTACCGCCTTCAGTATCACGGCCCCGTCCTTGATATCGACGACGGAAGCCATCCTCGGTATGTGATTCTGTGTCGGACCGGAAAGAACGAATTCGTTCACCATGACCGAATCGAGGATATCGCCCCGTATCTTGAAGCAGTCCTCGTCGATCTCATCACACTCGTTTCGATTCCAGAAATCCTCTGGCAGACGATAGACGCCGGTACGGATCAGGCTGGAATCCTCAACGACCCTTATCTCGTCGCTCTTGTAATCCTCGGCACGAATCTTGAGGGATACCGCCTTGATAAGGGCGTTCGAGTCTTTCGTGACGAAGATGACTTCCCGATCCGGAAACATCTCTTCCTGGGCGTGTTTTACCGCGGAAAGGATGAAGTCGTCGCCTTCGTGCCCGTTCGTGAGACCGGAGACGATGTTCTTCACGTGTTTGTCCTGGAGATAGAGGCGACCGGTCGCCAGTCCGTCCGAGGGTCCCGAGAGCGGGAAACCGTTTTCGACGATCAGACGTCCTTTGTCATCTACCGTGATGCCTTCCGTAACGATCCGGCGCAGAAGCCTGGAAGCCTCCCGAGCGTTCCTGGCGGATTCTTCGGTGCCTTTCTTGTTCTTGTCGAGCTCGTGAAAGACCTGGAACGGCTCGAAGATGTCATGCTCCTGAAACTGAAAGAGACTGAGAGGATCATGCATGAGAACGCTCGTGTCCAAAGAGTAGACCTTGCATTCTCCGTGGTCTTTACCCCTTATGCCCCCCGTTTTCGTCGTGGTTTCGGTCAAAATGAGTTCGGGACCATTTTCAATGCCCTGAACCGCAACCTTCGATATCTTCGGTTTACTCATTAAATGCCCCTATGTCTTGTTGATGGATGATACTGCTTGTGAAAGAACGCAATTCAGGATGACATATCTCAGATGTCCGTGCAAATGCGGCGATTTTCGAAACGCACCGTAACACGAAACGGGCCGTTCGAAAAGGAGACCCGTAGCGTGCCCGGTTTTTCCGATCCGGGAGTCTTGCCATCCGCCCGTCTACTCGGCTTCAAGCCGAGCCATGACTTCCGACAGGCTTCCGTCAAAGGCGCCGTGCTTCTCAAGCGACATCGTCGCGACCATGGCGGCGAATGTGCCTCGTTCCTGTTCGGTCTCGAAAAGCTCCAAGGAACGTATGTAGGCGGCCATATAGGTATCGCCGGCTCCGGTCGGGTCGGCAAGCGCCTTCGGGGGGAAGGCCGGTATATCGTATTTCCTTTTTCCCGAAAAAATTCGCGAGCCTCTCGATCCTTCGGTTATGGCGGATATCTTCAGATCGTGACTCAGGAAAAGAGCGCCCGCCTCATCGATACCCGATGCGCCCGACACGAATTTCGCCTCGTTGTCATCGAGGAAAAGATACGTGAGAAAGGGGAGGATACGGATGAGATTTTCCGGATGCTTGCGAACGAATTTCCCGTCCTCTTCGTAGGTGAACATGCCGAAATTCCCGTGTATCAGGCTTTTGTGGCGGAGCTTGGAAAACAGTTCGTACGGGATATCGTCGTGAAAGAGCGGTGAAAGAATGATATGATCGTACCGCTCCAATTCGGCAAGCAGTTCGGTCGTCGGCTCGATCACGTTCGGAGAGTATGAGATCTTGTGCCTACGCGAATCCGGATCGGCGCTCGTATATTCCAAAGTCGATTCCAGACTCCGCTCGACCGGGATACTCCGGACATTCATCCCGTCGAAATAACCCAGTACCCAATCCCTGTCGGCTTTTCCGTACGTTATATACGGAACGACTTCATCGACGCCGAGATTCCTAAGAGTAAGCGCGACATAATACGGTATGCCGCCGAGCTGGTCGGCGGACCGTATTCCGTCGATCGAAACGACGTCCCTGCAGACCGGTCCGAGTACCGCGATTCTCATAGATATCGGTGTTATGATTCATTCCCGCTCTCGTAGCGGTCCCGTACTTCGACGGTCTTGCCTTTGGCCGTAGCGGTTATTTTCTTCGCCCCTTCGCCTGCGTCCGGATCGTCAGTCACCCGGAATCGGACGGCTTCGCAGTTTTTCATCGATTCACCGAAGTCGCGATTCAGGAAGCGGAGAAAAGAATTCTCATGCGTGAAGCCGAGCACTTTCACGTTCTTATCGGGGTTCGCCGCCCTGATTTTCCGCTCACCGACGAGCATGAGTTTCAACAGACGAAGGAATTTCAGTCGATGCACTTCTTCCGCCGACTTCACGTCGGGAAAAATGTTTGCGATCTCTTCGGAATGTTCCGCGTAATTCGGCCCCCATCCCTGCTTGTTGGCGGACGTGATGATCGCCCTTGCCGCCGGCCATTTATCAAGTGTTTCTTGGGATACGTTTTCGGGATGCCGTACCATCGTGGCCAGGTAATCATCCGGGTGAAAGACGAATTCCCGAAGCATGTTGGAAAGGTGATCGAGGGTGAGCGCATTGATCCTGCGGATATTGCCTTCGCCGATTTCTTCCGCCTTATTGCGATATGCCTCGGGCTTCATGGATTCATCGAAGGGCGACAGGATTTCGAACCCGCGTTCCAAGGCGACCTCGAGATAGATCTTGGCAGTCTCCGCGGCGCGTACAAGATCGCTCGACGTGAAAAACAACGCATCGGTCTCGGGATTCAACGTATCGAAAAACGTTTCCGCTTCTTTCTTCGCCAATTCCCGGCCTGCTTCCGTCAGATCTGTGTCGAACTCCTGTTTGTTCGAATCGGGAGCGTCTTCGGGATGTTCGGATGTGACGATACCATTATTGAGCTTGTACTCGGCGATACTGTGCCGGATAGCGATGAACTCGTCGTCACGCTGCCGTTCCTGCTCGCGGTGCTCCACGGCGACCGATTCGGCCGGTTTCGGCTCCGGTGAGGCTATTTTTGGAGAATCGTATCTTTCGTGCATAATGATAAATCTGATAACATCGCTACTGTTCCATCATACCGATTCCGCGAGATTAGGGAAATATTCAGAAATCAGATTGAAAGTCGCGTCTCGAAGCTTCGGAAATAACGTCAAATGATGGCGAAACTGACGACTGTGGGGATCTCGGAACCGCGATACACCCGGTTTCGGGTGTCGGGACGGATGGTCATGGTCGGATATTTGCAACGTTCCGACTTCCTGTCTATACTGTAGAGGAATATTGGGGAAAATCACAGAATATGAAGGTAATACTCATCAAGGAGGTGAAGAATGTGGGGAATGTGGGCGATATCAAGAGCGTTTCCGACGGATACGCCATGAATTTCCTTTTCCCGAAGCGTTTAGCCGAGCCGGCGACGGATGTCGCGCTCGCGCGAATCGAGCGGGAGAAGAATTCCGCCGTGCAGAATGCCGCGAAAGATGTCGCGCTCGCAAAGGCAGCCGCCGAAAAACTTGCCGGAAGCCGCATCGTTATCCGCAAGAAGACGAAAGGTCGTAAGCTTTTCGGGTCCGTGAACGCGGCTGAGATAGCGAAAGCGATCGTTGAAGAGGGTACGCCGGGCGTCGAGGGGCGGCATATCGTGATACCGAAACCGATCAAAGAGGTCGGGGAATTCCCCGTTCAGGCGGATTTCGGTTCCGCGAAGGCGAAATTTCTGGTGGCGGTGGAATCGGAAGAGTAGGGCAAGTGTCCCCGCTCTTTTTTTATTGATGTAGGTTTAGGTTTTCAACATCAAAATTTAATTTTTCTCATTCCGTTGGAGGGAGCGGGGAAAACGATATGGCGACAAGAAACGGCGGCAAAAAGCGCTCCAAGTTTATTTTCGTTGTGGGCGGGGTCATGAGCGGCGTCGGCAAAGGTATTACGGTGTCGTCGATCGGCAAGCTTTTGCAATCACGAGGCCTCAGGGTGACGGCACTCAAAATCGATCCGTATATCAATGTGGATGCGGGAACCATGAACCCCACCGAACACGGGGAGGTTTTCGTTTTGGCGGACGGATACGAGACCGATCAGGACATGGGAAACTACGAACGGTTCATGGGACTCCGGCTCGATCGTGGCAACTATATGACCACCGGTCTCGTCTACAAGAGCGTAATCGACCGTGAACGGAACCTGGAATACGGAGGCCAGTGCGTCCAGGTGGTACCGCACATACCTCGCGAGGTCATCTCGCGGATCAAGGCCGCGTCGAAAAAGGCGGATGCCGACGTTACGATCGTCGAAATCGGCGGAACCGTCGGGGAATACGAGAATATCCTGTTCCTGGAAGCGATCCGAATGATGAAGATCGAACATCCGGAAGACGTCCTTACGGCTATCGTCAGCTACGTCCCGACGCCTTCCAAAGTCGGTGAAATGAAAACGAAGCCGACCCAGCACGCCGTACGGACACTCAACGGTACCGGCGTTCAGCCGGACATCATCATCGCCCGCGCCGATCGGCCGCTTGACGAGAAGCGAAAGGAAAAAGTCGCCACCTTCTGCAATGTCCGTCGCGAAGACGTCGTTTCGGCCCCGGATATCGACAGTATCTATGAAGTGCCGATCAATTTCGAGATGGACAAACTGAGCGATCTGATCATCAAGAAACTCGGTCTGCGTGGAAAGGCAAGGAAGATCACCGATTGGGAGAAACTCGTCACGCGCGCCAAGAACGCGAAAAAGCCCGTGCGGATCGCGGTCGTGGGCAAATACTTCAATTCCGGCGATTTCGTGCTCTCCGACGTGTATATAAGCGTCCTGGAAGCGATCAAGCATGCCTCGTACGCGAACGGCCTGAAGCCAGAGATCGTATGGCTCGACAGCGAGCAGTACGAGAAGAACCCCGCAAAGGTCTCCGAACTCGAGAAATTCGACGGCGTGCTCATTCCCGGCGGGTTCGGTTCCAGGGGCATCGAGGGAAAGATCTCCGCGATCCGTTTCTGTCGGGAAAGCAGGATACCGTATTTCGGACTCTGCTACGGCATGCAGCTCCTTGTTATCGAATACGCGCGAAACGTGCTCGACCTCAGAGGCGCGAATACCGCCGAGATCGATCCGAAATCCGACCATCTCGTCATCGATATCATGCCCGAGCAGAAGGAGAAACTCCGCAAAAAGGACTACGGGGGAAGCATGCGTCTCGGGAGTTACGTGGCAGATCTCATGCCGAAGACGATCGCCGCCGAGGCGTACGGGGCCAAGGAGATATCGGAGCGTCATCGGCATCGCTATGAAGTCAACCCCGAATACGCCTCGCGACTTCGAGAGGGCGGATTGGTTTTCTCCGCGACTTCACCTGACGGCATACTTATGGAAATTGCCGAATTGCCGAAGTCGAAACATCCGTTCTTCCTGGGCACGCAATTCCATCCGGAATTTCAATCGTCACTCGGAGTTCCTCATCCGCTTTTCCTGGCCTTCATAAAGGCGGCGGCGAAACGCGCCGAATAATGTAGCGGATTTGAAAACAAAAAATATGAATAGGGAATCAGAGGTCGCGAATCAGATCGAACCGATCCGGCAAATGGAAGCGGAACAGTCAAAAACCGAAGAGCAGATCCTATCGGAATTGGAGACTCGACTGGCCGAACTCAAAGCGAAACTGGGCGAGATCGATGAAGTGAAACGTCAGACGTTCAAGAAGGAGCAATGCGATTGCATCGCGATCTGCGAAGATGCGCGGAAACGCTTCGGCGACGATGAACGGAAACGCGAGGAGAGGGTCTCAAACTTCATCGGCAATAGGTCTTTCTTACGGAGCGGTTATAAGAAGTATGAGAACCCGGCGGCTCGCGCCAAACTGATGGAACAGTACGGTCAGTTCCGGGCTGAATATGATCTGGACGCATTGGAGTCTGAACAGAATGAAAAATCCGACCGGCTCAAGATAATGAAGAAGGAGATAGGTGAAAGGGAAGAGAAAAAGGCGAAGGAGGAGCGGCTGAAGAAATTTTCGGAAGAAAGGGACCGGCTGATGCTGGGCCTGTACGAGGCCATAGATGAAATCGAGAGTTCGATCGATGGCATCGCGAAATTCGGAATGAATCCCGATGTCGCGATGAAAGAGCAGTCGTATGATATTTCACGAAAATATTATCGATTGCAATATGCGTATGAGACCTTGTTGAAAATGAAAGAGCCGAAAGATGTTCGGTGGACGGACAGCGAGACGATAGGCGCGGGTATGAAGGAAATCGGTGAGACATTCGATCCGGAAACATCCGATCTCGTGCTTCATCTCTGAACGGTCGGCCCTGATATCCACGGTACGAAAAACTCCGGAGTGATTCGGAGTTTTTGATTTCAGTCCTGAAGGGAAGGGTTACTTCGCCGTTTCCTGCTTCGGGGTGACATTCACGAAAATACGCTTCGCGAGCTTGCCGGTAAAAGCGAACATTTTTTTCTTCTTGAACGAGACGATACCATCCGCAATCGCCATCAGCGAGTCGTCACCGGTACGAACGACATTCTCACCGGGGTGGAATTTCGTACCACGCTGCCGGATGAGGATATTGCCTTTCCGTGCGGGCTGTCCGCCGAAGAGCTTCACGCCGAGACGCTGTGCCCTTGAATCGCGGCCGAGTTGGGTAGATCCGCCTGCCTTACGATGAGCCATAGGGGTTCCGTTCTTATTA
>JAAXTX010000037.1 GCA_013336285.1 Candidatus Moraniibacteriota bacterium
CCTGATCTGAGCATCTTCACGGCTTTCCAGCGCACCTTCGGGATATTCGGATTCGAGGTGTATGCCATATCTTTGCATTAAACAGGTCAGTCTAGCAGGTGATGCAAAGGTATTGAAACATTACGGAATATTGACAGTAATTAAATCATATGGTATAAATATACGTCAGGCACATTGAAAATCAATAGGGACAGATTTCCGTCCCGTATCCGGTTTTTCGTCGACTTCCGTCCCGAGAACGTGTTTTGCCGAAGAACCGGATTTCCATGAATAAAAAAAGGAGCTGTGGCAGATGGATAAAAAAGCGAAAAAAATATCACATGGTCGGAAGGATCAGCGGGTACGGCAGGCACAGGACCGGTTCATCGAAGAGGTTCCGCCCTGTCTTGGGAACGATCCGCTGGTCGCTCCCACTATGAAAAGGACCAGGAATTCTTCGGATGAGACCGATGAATCGGATCCTATGACATCGTAATCGGAGCCGGCGATTACAAATACGAGGGAAATGATCATCAACGATATTTCCCTCCATCCCCGAGATACGAGACCGATTCGTGTTTCAGGGATGGCATAAAAGGGAATCATCCGATAAACGAAAAGTGGGAGGTTTGCATGGCAAGAAGTCTTTTTACGACATACAAAGTTTTTCCAGAGTTGGCCGACGGTGATCAGGTCATGGTCGAATTCGATACTTCCGAGGAACGAGATGCGTTCAACGGGGCGGTCGAAGAACTTCGGAAGTTTCTCAAAACGGCTGAAGACGTTGATACAAGGATTGATGGTTTCGAATTCAGTACCACGCTTCGCTATCAGGTTGCAACGAGCGAACATGATCTGATAAGACAGATCTTTGGTTTCCGGGTACTGAATATTTTTTCGCGGGATAGTGTTGTTATCTGTGTTAAATAGTAGGATGGTAAAATAAATGAAAGCGCGCACAAATAAACAGCGCGCTTTTTAATTTTCTCGAGACGTTGTGACTCCTATGACACGGGGTGGATGACGATGACGGATTTCTGTCGATCGGCGGGTGCCGGCACTGGCGGATGGGTCTTTCCGGCGGGATAGACCCAGATCGCTTCATAGAGGAGATCCTCGTCGTATCGGTAGTCTTTTCCACGGCGTGTTCCCGGATCGTTCACGATGAACTCGCGTTTTTCCGGATCGTATCCCGTGATGACGAGCATGTGCGTGACCGGTCCGGGCGCAGTGTAATTCGGGTTATGGAGAGCCTGTCCGAATGTCGGCACAAGCATGATGTTCCCATCGTCAAGATTGCGTCGTATGTCGATAAGCGTGATATCTTCGAGCAGTACCGCCCGGTCGTAATCGAAGTATCCTTCAAGCACGGAAACGACTTCTCGGAGACTCACGTCTTCATAATGACCGAGATTTTCGGTCTCGAATGCGGCCAATTTCGTGATGGCCGCCGCCGCTTCGGTCGCGGAGACGGATTTCGTTCCCTTGATCCAATCCATCGCCATCAGCATGGATGCCTCCTCGCATCCGTCCTGGAAGATCGGATTGCCCCACTGCGCGTTCGGAGCCTGAACGATGAACGGGACGGTATCGTTGTCGGTTATTTTTCGTGCCGTTTCCGATACCTGATCGGTTGGGGGTGCTTCCCGGACCGGAATGTTCGTGGATTGCCGTTCTTCCTGCGGTACGGGAGTCGTCACGGCCGGCGCTTCAGGGGCGATCGTTTGAGGCTTTGGTTTGGGAAAAAAACGCGAATAGAGGCCTGTACCGGCCAGGATGACCGACAGTATGACAGCGAGAACCCGGATTAACTTTCTCATACGGACAGTATATACCATGTTTGCGCTTTTCGCGGCAGATGTTATAATCGTCATACAATTGAATATGTTATCCAGAGTGCGGGGAGAGTACTGGCTCGACGATCCGCCGACAACCATTCGGACTTTTTCGAACCGGTGCCAATTCCAGCCTCTCTGAGGGAAGATAAATATTATTTCCTGCCTGAGGGCGGGTTTTTCTTTATGACGGAAAATATACGGACGGCTGAATTCGTAAGCCCGGGGCATCCGGACAAGATCTGCGACTTTATCGCGGATTCGATTCTTGACGCGCACCACGCTGGGGATCCTGATTCGCGCGTGGCGATCGAGATCATGGGTGGGCATAGACTGGTCACGGTAAACGGCGAGGTCACGTCGCGCGCGCAGATTGATGCGGAGCGGATCGTGCGTGACATTGTCGGCGACGATTTCCGTATCATTGCCAATATCGTCGCGCAGAGTCCGGAAATTTCCCAGGGCGTGGATACCGGCGGCGCTGGGGATCAGGGGATCATGAAGGGATATGCCACAAGTGAGACGGAAAGCCTGATGCCGCTCGAGTATGAGCTGGCACGAAAGGTATGCCGTGAGCTGTACGAGATATATCCGTACGACGGCAAGACACAGGTTACCGTCGAGGGTGGCAAGGTGAAGACGGTACTCGCGAGCTTTCAACACAGCAAGAACGATCAGCTCATCGAGCACCTTCGACGAATCATCGGTGCCGATGAGTATCTTGCCAATCCGGCGGGGGAATGGATTATGGGAGGATTCGACGCGGATACCGGACTCTCGGGGCGCAAACTCGTCATCGACAACTACGGCCCGGAAGTCGCGATCGGCGGTGGTTCGTTTTCGGGAAAGGATTACACGAAAGTCGACCGCTCCGGGGCATACATGGCTCGCAAGGTGGCCGTAGATTATCTGGAGAAATTCGGCGCGAAGGAGGTCGTCACGAAACTCGCCTATGCCATCGGGAAGCCGCAGCCGGTCATGGCGGTCGCGGTCGTGGACGGAAAAGAAATGCCGATCGAGGGGTACGACCTCACGCCGGCAGGGCTCCGGAAACTGCTCAAACTCGACTCGGTCCGTTTCGCGGATACCGCCCGCTGGGGTCACTTCGGAAGGGGATTCACGTGGGATGAACCGGCCGTATAGCCGTGCGATTTTCCGTAAGACGAACAGCGAGAGAGGACCCAGCCGAAGGGTCCTCTTTTCGTTCGATGGAAACGGTCGTCTATGAATATTGTCATATCGGACCGGAACTGCTATAAAAGTGTCGGACCGGATCGGTTGTTTTCATTAATAAACGGAGAGGAATGATGGGTAAACAAGAAAGCAAGTTCAAATGTCGGGTCTGCGGACACACCGAATATACGGAAGTCCGCCAGGGAAACGGCATACTTGGACCAGGGGCACATTCGCACATGATCCACTGTTACTGCGAGGGATGTACCACCGTTTTCAGGGATGTGAGGAAATTTTCCGTGGCGGAGACGGAAGCGGAAGGCGCGAAATCCAAAATCGTGCCATGACGGTATCGAAAGCGAAAAGCCGGGCTTCCGAACGGAATGCCCGGCCTTATTTTATCCGATGAACATATAGTCGCGGTGGATCACGGCGCGGCCGCCTTTCGTTCCGGCGAGGTCTTTCACTTGCGTGGCATCGAACTTGGTTACGCCGAAACCGAGACGGGAATCATTCCTGTCGCGGATTTCCACGACATCGCCGGCATGGAAATCCCCGTCGATTCCCGTAATGCCGATCGGCAACAGGCTGATCGCCGAATCTTTCGATAGAAGGATGTTCCTTGCGCAGTCGTTCACTTTTATGGCGCCCATGGCGAGGCCTTCGGAATGGGCAAGCCTCCTCTTTATCCCGCTGGTCTTCCCGGAGGGGATGATCGTCGTTCCGACGGATTTTCCTCCGAGGATATCCCGCAGAACGTCCCTCTTTCTTCCGTTCGCGATGTGGACGGCGATTCCCGAGGAAACGAGCCGTTTGGCGACCGCGAATTTGGAGAGCATGCCGCCACGACCGACGGACGTCTTGTCGGCAGTGATGTGTTTCCGAATCTCGGAAAGTCCGTCCGCCTCTATCCGCCCGATCGTCTTGGACGCCTGGTCGGCGGGATTCCCGTCCAGTATCCCGTCGACGCTCGTGAGGATGATCAGGGCGTCGGCCCGAAGTTGGGCGGCGATGAGTCCGGCAAGCTCATCATTATCGGTGAAGACGAGTTCCTTTATGGCGATGACGTCGTTCTCGTTCACGACCGGGACGATCCCGTCGCGGAGCAGGTTCTGGAAACAGCGACGCATGTTCTGATAGTGATTCCGGTCCCGAAAGTCCTCCTTCGTCACGAGGACCTGGGCGCAGGCGTATCCCCGATCTCGGAAGAGCCGGGAGTATGTCTCCATGAGCCGTACCTGACCGACCGCCGCGAAGACCTGTTTGTCTTCGACGGTTTCCCCGGAGCCCCTTTTCCCGATGACTCCCCGCCCTGATCCGACTGCGCCGGACGTGACAAGAATGACCTCGGTTCCTTTCTTGCAGAGTGCTGAAACCTGTCCGACGATATTTCCGACGGACTTCGCGTCGAGAAGGCCGTCTTTTTCCGAGAGGACTTTTGTCCCGACTTTTACTACGATTCGGCGGTACATGAATTTATGGAGAGGGTGATGAATACCGAAGCAGTGTATGAAAAAATCGCGGATAAATCAAGGGACGGTTTCGATACGGCAATGAAAATCGATTATGAAAGAGCGTCCGATAAAAAAACAGGAGAGCTTGGCTCTCCTGTCGTTTCAAATCGGACGGGTATCGAGATATCCGTGCGGCGCCTCGTACCGCGGGTCATGTCGTAATCGGTGCACGAACATCTTGTAGGTCAGATTTCCCATGAAATTTATGGCCGAGTTCAGCGTGACCTTCGGTCCGAGTCTCCTGGCGATGTGCCTGAGTCTGAAGCTTTCCTCATACGTCCATTTGAAACCGCGATAGAGCTCATCGGGTGTCATCCGGGCCGGCCGGTATACCACGTGCATCGTATCGTAGTCCTCCCAGTTGTGACTGAGGATCCTCTCTTCCCGCATTAGCTTATCGTAGAGCGGCGTTCCGGGGTACGGCGTGTATATCGAGTAGCGCGGTATGTCGATCTTCAGTTCCTGGACGCGTTCGACCGTTTCCCGGAAGACGTCGGTCGTATCCTCGTCGAAACCGAATACCATGGTTCCCTGCACCGAAATGTCCCGCGCATGGAGTCTTCGCATTATTTCCGAATACTGATCGATCCTGTTAAACCCCTTCCGTATGTTCTTCAGGGATTCCTGGTTGAAGGATTCGAATCCGATCAACAGGTATCGACAGCCGCTCGCGTACATGAGGTCAAGCAACTCCTCGTCATCCGCGACTTCCACCGTCGCGAGTCCTCCCCATGTCTTTTTCAAGGGGATCATGGCGGTGAACAATTCCTTGGCATACGCGACGTCGTCAACCAGGCTTACGTCGTTGATCGCGATCCGTGAACCGGGAAGGTTACGGATATCGCGTATGACGTCCGCGACGGGTCGACGATAGAATTTCGGCCATACCGCGGACACTGAACAGAAATCGCATCGTCGCAGGCACCCACGCGTCGCCTGAACCGTATCCGGAAGCACATACCCGCTACGTCGCTGTAGATCGATACGGGGACTCGGCACGTCGGCGAGCCATCCCGACTTTTCCTTGTCGTTGTCTTCGTATCGGGATCTCATTGAGCCCGACAGGAAGTCGTCAAGGAGTTGCGGCCATGTCCGCTCGGCCATGCCGATGACGATGGCGTCGCCGTGAAGCGCGGCCTCGTCGGGGATGATGGTGACGTGCGGGCCTCCCAATACTACCGGGATACCCAATTCGCGAAAATGATCGGCGAAGCGGTATGCCCTGCAGGCGGTTCCGGTCAACACGCTTATTCCGACAAGGTCCGCCTGATAATCGAGCGGGACCGGGTCGATGCTCTCGTCGATGATCAGGATCTCGAACCGGGTCTTATCGGTCATCGCCGCGAGTGTGGTCAGTGTAAGGGGCGCTTCCCGGAGCGATTTTCGTATCGGACCGAGTATAATCTTGTGCATGTGAGCGTCGGGCATGATCAGAAGGAGCTTCTTCATAGAATGTTCGGATTTATGGTTTGTGAAAGAACGAAGACCCCGTAGGATAGCATGAATCCGCGGTATGTCAACGCGTCGCGATACGCGATTCCCGGTCATTGACATCCGTCAGTGCGCATTATACTATCAGGGGCTGTTTTGTTAACAAATCAAAAGGAGGATTGAAAGAATGAAGATTACACTCATCGTTCCGCAAGTCGGAAGAAAGTCGGTCGACAAATACGTACGTACATGGCAGATGGAGCCGCTTCCCATAGCTACGCTCGCGGGTCTGACCCCGCAGGAAGTCGAGATCCGTTTTTTTGACGAACGCGTGGAGACGATCGATTTCGACGACCCGACCGACCTGGTCGGAATCAATGTCGAGACCTACACGGCGAAACGTTCCTACGAGATCGCGGCCGAATATCGCAAACGGAACGTGCCGACGATTCTCGGCGGGTATCACGTGATGCTTATGCCGCATGAGGCCGGTCGGTATGCCGACAGCATCCTCACTGGATATGCGGAAGGCGTATGGGAACAAGTGCTCAAAGATGCCGAGACGGGCCGTCTGCTGCCTCGGTACGACCCGTTGCCACTTTCGGAAATCGAATTTTCCCTTCCGCGGCGGGAGATATTGGAAGGGAAACCGTATCTTGCGGTCAGCTGCGTCGAGACGGGTCGAGGATGTACGTTCAATTGCAATTTTTGTTCGATCGCGGCCGCGACGTGCTCGCAGTTCGTCCTACGTCCGATCGACCTCGTATTGCGGGATATCGAAACCCTGAAACACCGGACAATATTTTTCGTCGACGACAATATCGTCGGAAACTTCAAACATACGAAGGAGTTGCTCCGGGCGCTTATACCGCTCAAGATCAAGTGGATGAGTCAGGGGTCGCTCAATGTGGCTCAGGACGAGGAAATGCTTCGTCTCATGGCTGACAGCGGGTGCCTCGGCATACTTGTCGGTTTCGAATCGTTGAAGCAGGAGTCGTTGCGACTTATGGACAAGGGTTTCATGACGGCGATGGGTGATGTCGGAAAATCGATCGATCGTCTTCATGCCTACGGTATCGGGATCTACGGGACCTTTATTTTCGGATATGAATCCGATACGGAAGAGGACTTCGAACGTACCGTGGATTTTGCCATCGAGCATGGTATTTTCATGGGTGCGTTCAATCATCTGATGCCGTTTCCCGGTACGCCGCTGTACAAGCGGCTTGAGAGTGAAGGAAGATTGACGAGTGAAGCGTGGTGGCTTGAACCGGGATTCCGGTTTAATGATGTCCCGTTTCATCCGAAGCACGTCACAGGGGAGGAGATTCGCGAAATTTGCCTACGGGCAAGAAGGCGGTTCTATGGTATCCCGTCGATTCTCAAACGTGCCAGGAATATAAGCGGAAATCTCAACTCGTTCGCGAAGATCGGCGGGTATGTCACGTTGAACGCGATGCTTCGAAAGGAGATCGGGGAAAAGAACGGGCTGCCCCTCGGTAATTTCGATGAATGTCCCATGCCGATACGGGAGGTGACGCATGTCGGCGCGGTTCCGCTTTGAGCTGGCCAGGGAGAGTGACGAGCCCGCACTGCGGAATATTCTGCGGAATACGTCCATGCAGGGGGACGTCAGTCTCTCCTTTGAACGAGAGCCGAACTATCTCATGGCTGAACGGCTCGGGAACGTCCGGACACAGATCGTGGTGGGACGCGACACGGTGACCGGGGATATAGTCGGTTGCGGTTCCCGGTCGATACGGGAGGCGTATGTCGACGGTCGATCCATGAGGATCGGATATCTGGGCGGTCTCCGCATCCTGCCGGAAGCGCAGGGAGGATCGTTGCTGGTACGCGGGTATCGGTTATTCCGTTCGCTGCATGAAGATAATGAGGTTCCGTTTTATATCACATCGATATTGAACGGGAATGCGCGCGCGGAGAAAGCCCTTACCGGAGCCCGGGCGGGTCTTCCGATATACGCCCCCTTGGGAAAGATGATCACCGGACTGATTCCGCTCGTACGCTTCCGGTCCCGACGGTCGACCGGCGTCGTCCGTATGGCGGAGTGTTCTCATGACGTGTCCGACGTGGTCGGGACAATAAACGCGTATAATCGGAGGTGGCAGTTTGCCCCGGCTTATTCCGAAGATGATTTTCGCGGGGGTGTAAAGTTGCGTGGATTCTCAGCCGAAAACCTGTATGTCCGCTCAAATGACGGTGAGATACTCGGGACTATCGGAGTCTGGGATCAGCATGATTTCAAACAGACCGTTATACGTTCGTATAGTGGACTGCTGACGCGGATGCGGCCGTTCTACAACCTGTATGCGGTATCATGTGCCATTCCACAGCTCCCTCCTGTCGGTTCGTTCGTTCGAAACCTGTATGGTTCGTTCGCGAGCGTCAAAGATGACGATCCGGTCGTATTCCGTTCGCTGCTCGACGCGGTACGCCGGGACTGGTCGGGGAAGGGATATTCTTATCTGACGGTCGGCTTCCATGAAGCTCACCCGCTTGCCCGGATGTTGGTCCGACAGTCGGCGAGGGTGATCAAGAGTACGCTGTACCTTGTCCACTGGCCGGATGACGGACAACGGTTCGAATTGTCACGACGGATACCGCATGTGGAGATTTCCACACTGTGAAAATCCGCGCTCAGCGAGCGCGGATTTTTTTATGGACGGATTAATCGGATACGCTTGACGTAACGTTGCGATTGCAGTAGAACGTACGTTAGTTCTTTCCAAACCTTAAATACAGGAGAAGTTCAATGATTACGAGTCATACGAAGCCGGTAACGGCGTTGAGTCAGTCCGAGCGGGACGACATGTATTCCCTTCTTTCGGGCCATTTCCTTGGAACGGTGCGGGAGGATTTCGAACGCGATCTCGCCGAAAAGGAGTGCGTCATGTTCCTCCGTGAGGGGGCGGGTGGGAAAATCGTCGGTTTTTCTACGCTTGTCTGCTTTTCCGATATCCGAGTCGGGACAAAGGAGGTAGCGGTCATCTTCTCCGGCGATACCGTCGTGCTCGAACGATACCGATCGAGTTTCGGTTTCGGTGCGGAGATCGCCCGGTATTTCGAAACGATACGGGAAAGGTATCCCGATCGTGAATCATATTACGTCCTGACGAGCAAGGGGTGGCGGACTTATAAGATTCTCCCTTTCTTTTTCAAGTCGTTCTATCCGAATCACAGAAACGATGAATCGTCCGAAATCCGAGGCATCATGGACGCGTTCTGCATGTTCAAGTTCCCGGAGTACTACGATGAACGGCGGGGAGTGCTCACCTCGACAGCGGAAAGACAGCGACTCCGTCCGGAAACGGGTGACTGTGCACTGCCTGACCGGGACGATCCCAATATCCTTTATTTCGCGGAACGCAACCCTGGATATCTGGAAGGCGACGAATTGGTCTGCATAGCGTCAATCGCGGGGAAGAACCTCGCAGACGGCATGTTGCGCTTTACCCGAAAGTCTTTACCATCACTTGAAAAAGAGAGTGTCTCATGCGAAGGATCTTAGTCATTGGAGCGAATATCCTCTGGTTCCTGAGTACGTTGATTTCGAGTCGCAGGTGGAATCGTGCCACGAGAAACGTGGCACAAGTCCAAAAAAAAGTGCTCCTTGATATCGTCAGAAGGAATCGGAGTACCGCATTCGGAAAGGAACACGGTTTCGGAACGGTCACTACCGTTGAGAAATACCGTGATAGCGTAACGCCCAAACCGTATGAAGGCTTCGAACCTTCCATTGCGCGGATCGCTGACGGCGAAATCGGAGTACTTACGGAGGAACCGGTGAAGCTGTTCGAGCCCTCAAGCGGAACGTCCGGCGGAAAAAAACTCATACCGTATACGGGCTCGCTGCAAAAGGAGTTTCAAGCGGGTATCGATCCGTGGATCAATCGACTGTATCGCGGTCATCCGGGAATGTTCTTCGGAAAAGCGTACTGGTCGATTGCTCCGGTCGCGGATATGGACTTTACGAAAGGCGGTCTTCCGGTCGGTTTCGCTACCGATTCGGAATATCTGGGTTCGTTACAGCGGTCGGTCGTGGAAACGGTGATGGCGGTTCCGAAAGAAGTTTCCCTTCTGCGGGACGTGGAAGCGTTTCGATACGTCACCGCGCTTTTTCTTCTGGCGACGCGCGATCTCGCGCTCATATCGGTCTGGCATCCCTCATTCCTTACCCTCCTGTTCGAGGTGATGGAACTGAACGTGGAACGACTGGTCCGGGATGTGGCAAACGGTACGATCGCCGATGACCGCGTTACGAATGAATCGCGTGTCATTCTTGAAAAGAAATTGCGTCCTGATGCGAAACGGGCGGATGAGATCGGTCGCGTCTTCCTATCCAGGAAAGGGAAAATAGGCACATGGAAAAATGATCGGGGAAAAACCTTGTATGAGGAATTGTGGCCGAAACTGCGAGTCGTGAGTTGTTGGGGGGATGCGCAGGCGGGACACTTCTTCGATCGTCTCAGGACATATTTCCCTAGTACGTATTGTGAACCTAAGGGGCTCATCGCTACCGAGGGGTTCATCTCGTTTCCGGTCGGTGAAGAATGCGGATCGGCGCTTTCGTTGCGGTCTCATTTTTTCGAATTTCGGGAAGTTGTCGGTTCTGATACGGCTGAGCGAATCCTTCTCGCGCATGAATTGCGGAAAGGGCGGAAGTACGAGGTCCTGCTGACGACGTCCGGGGGATTCTATCGCTATGATCTCGGTGACATCGTGGAGGTATCTGGATTTCAGGCACAATGTCCGGTCATGCGTTTCGTGGGAAAGGAGTCTTCTTTCGTGGATGTGTGTGGCGAGAAACTTTCGGAGTCGGAAGTGACCGAGGTCGCACGGCGGGTATTCATGAAGTACGGTGTGGCAGTTGATTTCTGGATGCTTGCTCCCGAGGTGACCGATGCCGATACGATCGGATATACGCTGTTCCTGAAAGATCGGAGCGGCCCGGGAATCCCGGAAGATACGGCTCGTATCATCGGAGGTGAGATCGATATCGGACTCGGACACAACTTTCACTATTCGTTGTGCCGGAAACTGGACCAACTGCAGCGGATACGTGTTTTCATGATACGCTCCGGATCGGATCCGGCGGGACAATATCTGGACAGGTGTCACCGGGAAGGTCAGAGGTTGGGAAATATCAAACCAAGGGTACTGCACCCCGGTTGGGATTGGGGAAAGGTGTTTTTGGGAACGTATGTATGACAAAGCCGCAAAATCGAAAGATTTTGCGGCTTTTATTCTCTCTTAGGGTCAATACCCCGCAGCTCTGCTGCGGAATATGATACAATCCGGGCATGAGCCTCTACCTCCACAAAAGTCATAATGTCAGTT
>JAAXTX010000062.1 GCA_013336285.1 Candidatus Moraniibacteriota bacterium
AAGGCTCTAGACCATCACTTTAATTAATTTTCGCAAACTTTTTCAGAATCAGCACCAGTGTTTCATGCAATTCCCTCTCGTCCCGTTTCCATCTCCATTCGCATTCCTTGAGGTGAAGATCGAAATTCCGTTTCGTCCCGTTGAACTTCGCAAGTCTCCGTTTCGTGAACGACCAGAAACTCTCGATTCCGTTTATGTGCACACCGTTCCCTTTTGAAAATTCATTCGCTCCATGGTTCACTCGGAAGTGTTTGTCATATCCGACGTCCACGAGTCCGCTGTATCCGCGCCAGCCGTCGGTATAAATGACGCTTTCGATACCCACTTTCCCTTGTATAATAGGCTGAAGCGTCTTTCTTTTGCAGTCCGGGATGATTTCAGTATACACCCGTCCGTTCCGTTCGAAGACTCCAAAGACCGGCTGTTTGACGGTTCCTCTTCCTTTCTTCAGTTTTCCATGGAATCCTCGTATCCTCTTTCTGCCAAAATACGATTCATCAAGCTCAATTTCACCCACAAACTTCTTGAACTCATTGATCTGCTGCCAGTATATCGCCAGCCTGAAATGAAGATACCACGCATTAACCGTCTTCCGATTGAGTCCCAGAAGTTTGTGGGTTTGAGTGGCTGTCAGGTCGAGACAAAAGCACTCAATTATTTTTTCAATTCTGTGTTTCGATATTTTCGCTTGCTTAAACATATATCTAGACTAAATCATCTTTCGATGATGGTCTAGAGCCTAATGAATTAACGCTAGAATATTTTGATGAAACGATAGTGAAGAAGCTGCAAGGATATGATCCCGGATACAGTTATAAGAACGTGACTAGTGGAGCGAGATCAAGCCTCTCCGAAAAAAAACTCGCGGAGCTTATTGTGGAATCCGTTTTTAAAAATCGTGAGCTTACAAAAAAGCAGCGGGAAAGACAAATTGGGCTCCGAGAAATGAGTTCTGGACAACGACGCTCGGCGCTATTGGATTATCTCTTAGTAATAATCTCCTCGCTTGAGAGCGCGCAGAAATCAAAAATAATTCTTGGTATTGATGAACCAGAGATTTCCGTTGGTGCTAGCGCGCGTATTCAACAGTTTGAGAAAATTGCTCGAATATCAAATGAGATAGGTGGTGTGGTGTTTACAACTCATTGGTATGGATGGATTCAGCAATTATGCAATGGTGCGGGAATAATTATTCGCGAGGATGAAGATGGGCGGAAAGTAAAACAGTTTTCTATCGAAGATTCTTCTGGAATAGACGTGTCAAATCCATATGAAATGCGGATGATGTTTGATTTTTTATCGTCGCTTGGGGCATGGGCGGAAAATAAGCCCGAAATGAAATTTATAATTTGCGAGGGGCCGACGGACTTTTATCTAATAAACAAGCATTTTCCAGTGTACAAGGTGATATATACAGTTGGTGCCGACCAGGTAATTTCGCTTTATAATACATTCAATGATTACGTTTTAAAGACAAAGCATCACGAGCCAAAGTTAAAAAATGTAGCTTTCTTAATTGATACAGATCCAGACAAGGCAAAAGGATATCCTGAAAGAAAGTATCAAAATTTAATGCGGATAAGTAGGAATTCGAATGGTAAGGTGGAAATAGTTAGTGAAAATAAGAATCTTGCAGAAAAATGTACAATTGAGGATGCCCTTTCCCCTCGGCCGTTTCTGGCTGCTCTTAATGGAGGGATGGGTGAGTTGGAAATTGAGGACGATAAAAATTTTATTAATGGGCTGTCAATTAGGTATCCTGAAGAGACTGGCATAAGAGCATTCGGATTGGACGACGTTCAAAGACTGAAGTTTAAGGGTATTTATTCTGGAGAATTCAAGCGAAAAGTTGCCGAGAGTTATGATCCGAATGAAGATGAGCGTGCAATATTTTGTGATTTGCTTAAAATATTCTAGTCTTTTCTATGTTTCGAAACTGGAAATATCTTGTGGGGGTACTGGCGACGGTGGCGGTGTTGGCGGTGCCAAACGTTTCGTCCGCGCGGACGAACGTGACGGACTGGTATATCCGGGATTTCGATTCGCAGATCATCGTCAATAAGGATTCGTCGCTTGATATCACCGAAACGATCGTGGCGGACTGCGGGATGGCGGTCGGGAAACATGGCATCTTCCGCATCCTGCCGACGCGCCTCTCTATCGACGGGAAGAAGGTGGAAACGCCCGTGACCCTCGGGAGCATCACGGATGAAAACGGAACGCCGTATGCCTATCAGACGATCGAAAATGCTTCCGATGGAACGGTGACGTGGAAGATCGGTGCCGCGGACACGACCGTGCAGGGCGCGCATACGTACGTCATCTCGTATACGGTGCAAAATGCCATCCGATTCGGCAACGCGGAGTACGACGAGTTCTATTGGAACCTCAACGGGAACTTCTGGGATCTGGAAACGGATGCGTTTCATGCCTCGATCCGATTCCCGAAGGAGGTGGCCGATTCGAATACGAAGATCGATTACTATACCGGCCTTGCCGGGTCGAAGGACAAGACCGGCGCGACCTATGCGTGGACGGCGCCCTCGGTTCTGGAATTCCGATCGACGAGCATGCTTCCGATGCGGGAGGGTATCACGGCCTCGGTCACGTTTCCGAAGGGTATCTTCACCCGATATGTTCCTGGATTCTGGGAAACGAACGGGAAATACTTCTTTTTCCTGATCCCGTTCTTTGTCTTTCTCGGCAGCCTGTCGCTCTGGCGGAAATATGGGGACGACCCGGACGTGAACAAGACGGTCATGGCGGAATACGACGTCCCGGGGAATCTGACGCCCGTCGAGATGGGTATGCTCATGAAGAACGGAACGTTCGAGAACACGTTCATCACGGCGGAAATCGTCTGGTTAGCGACCCGCGGTATCATTACGATCACCGAGGTTGAGAACAAGATTCTTTTTTTTACGAGTACGGACTACGAGTTGGCGAAGACCGGAAACGCGGAAGCCGAAGCGACTCTGAACGCGACGCAGCGCGAGATTCTGAACGACCTGTTCGACGCGGGCACGGATACGGTCCGACTTTCCTCGCTGAAAAATTCGTTCTACAAGCATCTTCCGGCGATCACGAAGGTGGGGAACGAAGGCCTGAAAGACAAGGGGCTGACCGAGGCGAAAGGTCTTTTGGCGAGAAATATCCTGGTTCCGTTGGGAATCTTCCTGATATTCGTTTCGATCGTCTCGGTAGGGGCTTCGGGATTCCTCGGATTGAGCCTGGGATTGTCCGCGATCATCCTTATCATATTCGGCGCCATCATGCCGAAACGGACCAAGGAAGGTGCCGAACTGAATTGGCAGATCAAAGGGTTCAAACTGTTCCTCGAGACCGTCGATAAGGATCGGGCCGTCTATTACGAGAAGGAAAACCTGTTCGAGAAGGGACTGCCGTATGCGATCCTCTTCGGAATGACGAAAGAGTGGATCAAGCGGATGCGCGATATCTACGGCGAGGAATATTTTACGACGCATCCGATGCTGTGGTATGTCGCGGGGAGTGGCGCGTTCAATGCGGACAGTTTCACGACCGCGATGGACGGACTGTCGTCTTCGATCGCGGCGAGCACCTCTTCACCGTCCGGTTCGGGTGGGAGCGGCGGTTCCGGAGGTGGCGGAGGTGGCGGAGGCGGAGGGGGATGGTGAAATAGTCACAAGTCGAAAGTCCATAAAGCATGCCCCGTGACCGAATCCGTGAGGCTTTACGGGGTCTAAAGTTGGAAAGTAACTGATAACCGACAACTTACAACTGAAAACGGGGCTTGAGCCCCGTTTTTTTATTCCACCTCTCCCACAAACATCGGGATATTGAGGCGTTTGCGGGCGGACTCGCCGCGAAGGAGGTGCTTCATACGGGTCGGGGCCTCGTTTCGTACGCCCTTGTGGCGCGGGGAATGATGCGCGTCGAAAGACGGACCGAAGTGGATCGTGTGTTTGCCGTACTTGGCGCGGACCGCATCGATACCTTCGTAGATCCGTCGGAAGCCGTCGACCTTGAGCG
>JAAXTX010000008.1 GCA_013336285.1 Candidatus Moraniibacteriota bacterium
TCCCCTGCCTGAGGGGAGCTCCCGTGGCCCTGCACGGGTGAGGGGTGGGAGCTGCTCCCTGTTCAATGTTATCTGTTCACTGTTCCCCGATTCCCCCGTCGGGACCGCGGAAAGGAAGGCGTGCATGTCGCCTTTCCTTCCGCCGTCCCACCCAAAAAGGAGCGGTTTACTCCCCTCCGGACGGCAGAAATGTTTGAAAAAATAGCTTTGTTAACGCCTGCCATTATGAGATTCGTCTCGTGTGAAGCGGGCAAAAAAAAATCGATATGAAAAAAACAGTTTCGTCAGTTTCGCCTGCAAAGCAGGCCGGCACGCAGCCATCTAAGCTGCACAAAAAGTCTGTCGCGGACCGCCGCGCGACAGTCCGCACCCACCACGTTGGGGCGGACACGACATTGCTGGCGAAGAAATTCGCCAAGTAAGTCCGGGGTTTCCAAAGGGTCAGCGACGATTAATTTCCTTGCTGACCCAACTTTTTGAGAACTTGATCATCCGATCGAGGCCTCAAAGAAGTTTTCATAAATCGTAATCAGTAAACTAATAAATCATATGTAGTAACTAACACCACGTCCATTCTTCCTCCAACCATCTTGGCGGCGTTTCGAGAGAAATAGCATGTGTTTTCTCCCGGACCGCCGCCCGGATATGGTGCGGTAAGACAGTTCAAAACCACAAAAGTCCGCGAGGACAAGGAGGCGAGATGTTTCAGGACATCTAAGGTAGGTCGTTGCCCAGCGACCTTAAATGAAGTCGGCAGGCGCGTACCCGCCTCAAACTGCTTAGGAGGTCTCAACACCGAAACCATGAGGTATGTCATGCGTGGAAAATGTTGGAGGAGCTATGTTTTCGGCATAGTGGCAAATGACACGGATTGGAAAACGGTCTTTTGTCTGTCGACTACCGGTTAGTCGAATGTTATAGACGGGGTGGCGTCCGTCCGCGGTCAGTCGCGACAGCTAAGAAAAACCTAGGTCTTGGGAATGCCGCCGATATTTTTGCTTCGGCAACGAAATCGAGGAGTGAATATCACTTCGAGTCAGCCTAAGACGACAACTTCAAAAACATTACTCCCTCAAGGAAGACAGAGGGAAAGGAGGTGAAATGAAAAAAGAACTCATTTATCTCCTTGGGGAGAGCAATGGGAAAAACCCGCTTCCAACCATGGTTTTGGGAGGAAAGGGTAAGGCAATCGACGAAATGTCCCGTGACGGGATGCCGGTCCCACCGGCATTCACACTCCGGACCGGAGTCAGTCGTGCCTTCATGCAAGAAAAATGTCTGCCCCGACGCCTTGCATGGCATCTGAAAAGGGGTATGTCGGAACTGGAAAAATCGACTGGCAGAAGATTTGGCGATCCAGCCAATCCTCTGTTGGTGTCGGTTCGATCCGGTGCTGCCGTATCCATGCCCGGCATGATGGATACGATCCTGAATCTCGGCCTCAACCCGGAAACGACGATGGGGTTGGGCCGTATTGCCGGAGAAAGATTCGCTTGGGACAGTTATCGGAGATTTCTTTCGCTTTTCGGCACTACGGTACTGGGAGTGAGTAAGGAGTCTTTTGAGAGCTTCCTTAGCACCTTGAAGAAAGATTTGGGGGTGGCAGACGACAGTCACCTGTCGGTAGACATACTGAAGCAAGTCTGCGATGTATTCCGCATCATAATAAAGCAGGCAAGCAAAGTTGAAATGCCAGATGACCCGTGGCAACAACTCACGATGGCGCTACTCGCTGTCATGGAATCGTGGAAATCGGAAAGGGCCATGCTTTATCGGGAGAAATATGACATCCCGGAATGGCACGGAACCGCCGTAAACGTGCAGGCAATGGTATTCGGTAATCTCAATGACCGTTCCTGTACGGGAGTCGTCTTCAGCCGCAACGTCGCAACAGGAGAAAAAGGCCTCTACGGTGAATTTCTCGTCAATGCGCAGGGTGAAGATGTCGTATCCGGGGCCAGAACCCCGAGCCCGATTGCCGAAATGCAGCTATGGGATCGGGAATTGCACGATGAACTAGAGCGCTTGGTCATGAAACTTGAGGCCAAGTATCAGGACGTCGTGGATGTGGAGTTCACCGTAGAAAACGGAAAGCTCTATATCCTGCAGTCCCGGATTGCAAAAAGGACGCCCGAAGCTGCTGCGACCGTTGCCGTACACATGTTCTGGGACAAGACATGGGATCGCGAACGGTCGCTTGATGCCGTGACACCCGAACAGGTATGGCAATTGCACACGCAATCGTTTGATGCTGATGCTCTAAAATCAGCTACGATCATTGCAAGGGGTATTCCAGCCTCGCCAGGCGCCATAGTGGGCACTGTTACCCTATCATCGCGATCGGCCGTTGAATTGGCGGCTCGCGGGAAAGTAGTGATTCTCGTAAGACCTGACACCTCTCCTGACGATCTGTCAGGTATGTTGGCAAGTGTCGGAGTCATCACGGGCACAGGCGGATCCACATCGCACGCTGCAGTCGTTTGTCGCGGTATGGGTAAGCCGGCCGTGGTCGGTTGCGATATCGATTCTCTCAAAGAAGGTGGCCTCGTCTCCATTGATGGCGCAACCGGAACCGTCTTTCTCGGAGAAGTAAAAAGAAATGAAGCAAACAAAAAAAAGGAGGTAAACATCTTTCTCAGGTGGGTCGATCGGTTCCGTCGAATCAAGAGGAAGCCGAGAATCGGTTTCGAATACTATGGCAAGAGAGAGTCGTTTAACAGACTGTTAAATGACTTCTATCTATCCGAAGCTATAGCGGCAGAAACTGCTTCCACCGAAGCAAGTCAATTACGTGAAAAAATCCACACAACAACAGCTGAACATATCGCGTGTTATCTCGCGATAGCTGTTGCCGGCGAATTACGGCATGCAAGAAGTATCACAAGGGAGATATCATCGTACCTGAAAGAATTCGATATCTCGCTCGGAGGAGAGCGTCTGCCCGCACAAGGTAAAATCATCGCGATTCTGAAAAATGCGAGTGATCCCAAGAAAGGCATCCGGTTCTTCGAAGGCGCCGTAAAGGCTTTCAGGGAATGCGAATGGAAAGAAGGATTCGGTGGCAGTCAGTGGGCGCAGATCGCGGAAGCGCCGATCAATTACCTTGCCGGTACAGTAAGTGATAGCGTGTTCGTAGATCACGCATTCGATCTACAGCACAACAACGGCTCGGTTTTTGGAAAGCACGACATGCTGTACGGAAGTCGCGACCTTCTTCAGAGCCAGCTAGAAGCAAAAAAGCTCGCGACCGGGAACGCGAGAGAATTGAGGAAGAAACTGAGCTGGATCTGTAATGAGTTCTCTCCCGAAGTCATCGCCATGCTCGAAAAAAATTAAAAATGACAGTGAAAAAGAAACAAGCAAAAGGAGGGAGCGGGGGAGGCTTGGCTATGCCGAAGGCTCCACCTCTTCCGCCACATCCGGAACACCGAGGTGAACCGGTCCGGGTCGGTCCCTATACCATCCTCGCGGGTGGGATACGCGACCTCGTGGCCGAGGATCTCGAAAAGGCGGACGTACTGATCCCGCTTCTCGACAGTCTGCCGAGGCTTGAGTTTGGCAGGCCGTATCAGATTCTGGCCGCGCCGCTCGCCGACTATGGCGGTGTGCCGAACAACTGGGAGCAGTTCCTGCGCGAGCAGGTAATCCCGCTCCTGGCCACCGAAAAAAAGGTGCTCGCGTTCTGCCACGGCTCTCACGGCAGAACCGGCTGCTTCCTCGCATCGCTCATCGCGATCCTGGAGACACCGGAAGAGACTCCTGACCCGATTGCCGCGGTGCGAAAGCGTCATTGCAAAAAGGCAGTAGAGTCGCAGGCGCAAGCGGAAGCAGTTTTTGCCCTCCGGGGCGAAAAACTCCCTCAGAAGTATTCGATGGAATTCACAAAAAAACCCGCTACTGTCTGGCCTTTGCCGCAAGACAACTGGTGGAACTTTCTTCCAACAGCTCACTGAGTACGCGGTGGGCAAAAAAACAAAAACCATGAATAAATTCTTCATGGCCGGCACCGAAGGTACCGGCGAGTATGTCGTGATAGCCGTCACCGGCAAGGGCCGCGTCGGCTACCGCGTGCTCGAGGGCGCGGTCCGCGTCCGGGTTGAACCGAAGAACCAGAAATGGGCCGTCCAGATGGCTCCGCTCTTCGGATATGACTGGAAGGTTCCGGACGGTCAGTTCCGGTTCTCAACCGTCGTGAGCGACCCGGCCCCGGCAATCCGCCTCGGCCTTGAGGCCATCGGTGCGATTGTCAAACCGACGGTCCAGGTGAATGCCACCGCCCCTGATTGGGCCAAGGCGCTTCTCGCCTCAGCAGAGGTAGTGAATCAGGTCAAGGCATAAAGACCCTTTACACTCGCGTCAATGAACGCGTTCGCTGAAAACAATCCACAGCGGTAAATGAACAGGTCGTCAGTCTCGTATCACGGGAATGTCCTGACGGAAACAAAGACAACACACGTGGGCCATATAGGGATTCATCCCTGGGAAGCAGAGCCTAAAAATGAACAACGGTTTCAAAGAGAGCAAGCGTCATGTGGTATGGCCTTGCTCTTTCTTCCAAGCCCGAGCACGGTGGTGACGGTTTTGGAAGAAAATACTAAACATTAAATAATAGTAAGACTCCGATGAGAAGAATCGTCGTCATGAACGAATCCCACAAACTTTTTCCTGAACAGAAAACTCTTCTTCAGGAAAAATTTGGCACCTATGAGATCCTCTCGGTGCCGGAAGAAGGCTGGACACTCGAAGAAATGAGAGGTGTCGCCGACAGTATCGACCTATGGCAAGATCAGGTGCTCTTCGTATCACCGGTCCCATACCTCTTGGCTACCCTTAGTTTCAAGGCCGGCGAAATGTGCGGGCTTGTCGGACCCATTCCGGAAGATCGGCGCGGAGTGTACATATTCCACAACGACTTACGGGAGAAGAAGGAATTGCCGGGAGGAAGAATCGTATCCGTAACAGCAACGACTGGCTGGGTAACGGTCTAATCAAATACGCCAGTGGAGGGAAGAAAGAACGGTTATTTCTTCCCAAATATTCCCTCCCCTGGCACAGTTTTTCGAGTCCTTGGACCATTCGAGGATTCGAAGTGACTGTTTCCCTCTCCCGTCCCGCAGACGAGCCGATTCGCGATATATACGACCCCGTACAGGTCATTCGCCAATCCACTCTTCGTGATGTCGCCGTCTCCGAAAGATCTCTCTCCTTTCGGGAGCACTCCGACTCATCCCGCTCGTCCGCGGAACAAGGGATGGAATCAATGATAACGAGGCGTGCGCCTCGTTATTTTTTCGTACCCGTTCTTTCCTTTCTGTATTCGCCACACCAAAGCCTGAGTGTGGGCGGGTCGTTTCCCGTTACCATCCCTGTCTACGGATTATTTATTCTGTCTACCCTCCCCGCCCCCGGATTCTCCTCCCAACGCGTTAACGTATGAACCCGTTAACGATCTGACTAACTTTTCCAAGTTATCCTCCGCTCCGTTTCCGACACCCATTCGAGTGAAACCTCCACGATATCCTCGGGAAGGATGCTTTCGACGCGTTCCGGCCATTCAAGCAATACGATCCCCTCCGGATCCGTGATCCATTCCTCGAATCCGAGCCGGGCGAGATCATCCGGATCGTGTATTCGATACGCGTCGATGTGATAGACGCGCAGGATACCCTGCGACGATGATTCGGAAAGGTCGTACCGATGCATGATGACGAAGGTCGGGCTCTGAAAGGGGCCCGGGGCACCGAGCGCCGCAAGGACACCCGAAGAAAACGCCGTCTTGCCCGCGCCAAGGCCCCCCCGAAGTGCGACGACGCTTCCCGCCTGGGCACGAGCTGCGAATTTCGCCGCGATTCGTTTCGTTTCGTCTTCGGAATGGGAAATCATATCGTCCATATCGTTCGCAAATCATTATTTTCATGTCACGATGAGCTCTTCCTCAGACGTATACTACTTCCCCCCGGCATCGGAAGCAACATCCGTACACCTTTATTTGACATCACGGTTTTCTCCTGATATTCTGCCCCTCCTGGCCAGAAATCGATACCGACAGTTCCGCCGGAATTCCGTTCATCCTATTCTTTCCTTCATACGGGCTCACGCTATGTCCCTCTCTCCCGCCGAACAGTTCGCCGAACTCATCCGGAAAAGCACGAATCCGATCATTTTGCTTCCCAGTTATCCTTCGAAGGACGTGGTCGCGTCCGCCGTGGCACTCTCGCGCTTTCTCGGAAATCAGGGAAAGCAGGTAACGGTCGCCGGGGAAGGAATTTCTGCCCGATTCGGAGAACTTCCGTTTTTGCCGGTCCCGACATCCGTCCTCGAATCACTCTCCGGCACGCGTGATTTCGTCCTCTCTTTCGATACGACCAGGAACCGCATCCTATCCGCACGGACCGAAGAAGTCGCAGGCGAGTTCCGCATCTATATCACGCCGGAGCAGGGAACGATAGATCCGCGCGACTTTTCTTTCATACCCGCTCGTTTCCAGTACGACGTGGTATTCGTCCTCGGATCGCCGGATAAGGAGTCCGTCGGTACCCTGTACGAGGAAAGTCCGGATATCTTCTATGAAGTTCCGGTAATCAATGTCGATACGCGCGCCGAGAACGAACATTTCGGTCAGCTTAATCTCGTCGACATGACCGCGTCCTCGGTTTCGGAAATCCTCTTCGGGGTCTTCTCGGCCATAGACCAGAAAGCGATCGATGCGACCGTTGCGGAAGGATTGCTGACCGGCATCATAACGGCTACCGACAGTTTCCAAAAAAAGAACACTACGCCGAGATCGCTTGAGATCGCATCAAGACTGATCGCACTCGGGGCGGACCGCGAAAAAATCGTACTCTCCCTCTACAAGACCCAGCCATTCAATATTCTGAAACTCTGGGGGCGGGTCCTCACGAATCTCCGATGGGACGAGCATCTTCGTCTCGTCTCCGCGAAATTATCACTCGATGATTTCGTCCGGAGCCGCACGAAACCCGAAGATCTCCCGGCCATACTCGACCGGATCAAGGCGAATTTCTCATCCGGATCGTTCTTTGCCGTCCTCCATCCGGATACAGCCGACAAAGTCGCGGTCGTCCTGAAGACATCGGCGAGTGAACAGGCATTGCGGTTGTCGAAAACGATAGACGGGGCGATCCTGCATGGAGATGCGCTTCACTTCACGATTCCCGGCACTATCTCCGAAGAGACCGAGATGGCGTTCTTCGATATCATCAGGAAGGCGACCGAGGGCAAATAAGGCCACGTTCACGAGATACGTGACGGTGAGACCGTTCCGACCGGACGGTCTTTTTCTTATTGGAAAATTTCTTGAAACCGTCATCATTTTCGAACCGGCGTCAGGACCATGCGATCCCGCCACCCTACTCCGTCCCATCGTTACGGTTCCGACGATCATCAGTCCGTTTCGTTCCTCTTTCCGCGCTTTTCGGGTACAATAGGGTGCATAGACGGCCGCTATGCTTTCGCATGGTCCGATCAAGAACTAAACACCCACACTATGGTACAGGTCGTGAATTCGACCGCCTCGGATTGGCGGGATAAGAAACTTCAGAAAACCGAGGATACGCTCAAAGGCCTCGCGGGAACCTCGAAGGAACAGGCGGCCGCGAGACTTGCAGCCGAGGTCGGATTACCGTATTTCGATCTCCATATCTTTCCCGCCAGTCAGGAGGACGTGACGCTCGTTTCAGAAGAAAACGCGAAGAAACATCAGATCGCCGTTTTTGAAAAAAGCGGGGGGAAGATCCGCGTCGGATTCGCAGACCCTAAAAACTCCGCTGCGGCGGATTTCGTGGAATCGCTTGCGGACGATCGGGGTTGGCAGGTGGAGGCATACGTCGTCTCCGTTCCCTCCCTTGAAAAAGTCTGGCAGATCTACGACGAGGCACCGCTTATCAAGGATTTCGATCTTCTTCGGGTCTCGCTGTCCGGGGAGGAACTCAAGCGCTTCGAGGAAAACTTCAGCGCTATCATGAAACTTAAGAATGCCTCGAAGGTATCCATCTCCGAGACTATCGAGATCATTCTTGCCGGAGCCAACAAACTTCAGGCGAGTGATATCCATATCGAACCCGAAAAGGAAGGTGTCCGTCTCCGTTACCGTATCGATGGCGTGCTTCAGGATATCGGGTCGATCTCGGCGGACATCTATCGGCTCACGCTCTCCCGGGTAAAAATGCTTTCTCGCATGAAGATAAACATCCGTGACCGGGCACAGGACGGGCATTTCGGTATTTCGCTCGACGGGAAACTGATCGACCTTCGCGTCAACATCATCCCGGGAAATCACGGGGAGAGCATCAACATGCGTATCCTCAATAACGACGATGTCCTCTATGACATGACGAAGCTCGGCATTCAGGGAGCGACCTACGACAAGATCAAGCAAGAGACGGAAAAGCCACACGGCATGATCATCAATACCGGTCCGACCGGCGCCGGAAAGACGACGACCCTCTACAGCATATTGCGTACGGTGAACAGTCCTGACAAAAAAATCATCACCGTCGAGGACCCTATCGAGTATCAGATCCAGGGTATCGTGCAGACCGAGGTCTCCAAGGGCCGCGAGTACGGATTCGCGACGGCGCTTCGCGCGATTGTCCGCCAGGACCCCGACGTGATCCTTATCGGTGAAATCCGCGATGATGAGACGGCGGAAATCGCCGTGAACGCGGCTATGACCGGACATCTGGTCCTCTCCACCGTCCATGCCAACACCGCTCCGGGTGCCATTCCGCGTCTTATCGAACTCGGAGCGAAGCCATCCGCTCTCGCGTCGGCACTGAACGTCGTCATCGGGCAGCGTCTCGTCCGAAAACTGTGCGAGAAGTGCAAGGAATCCTATCTGCCGGCCGAAGAGACGATAGATTCGCTTCGGGAAATACTCTCGATCGTTTCTCCGAAAGCGAAGGTCGAGATACCCCGTGAAATCACCGAGCTCTGGAATCCGAAGGGGTGTCCCTCCTGCGGAATGACCGGCTATCACGGCCGGATAGGAATTTATGAGTCTTTCACCATTTCCAAGGATATCGAGAAAGCCATCGTCGAACTGGGAACGGAACGTGAAATCATGAGAGTGGCCATAGAAGAAGGCATGGTGACCATGGTCCAAGACGGCATTCTCAAGGCAATTCATGGAACGACCTCCCTCGAGGAAGTGTGGCGCGCGACTGGACAGAAGAACGCGCTTCGGGAAATCTATGCAGAACTCATGCCGAGCATCCTCTCACGTACCTCTTTGCTTTCCAAGGAGACATTCGAGGCCGCGCGTGCGCATCTTACGACTCTCGAGGAATTCGGGCGATACGCCAAAACCCTTGGGGACAGCGACGTTTTACGCTCCATTTTCGCGGCCGCTCTCCTGCTTAAGGCCGGCGATATCCATCTCGAACCGGCGGATCAGGAGGTCCTGGTCAGGTTGCGCATCGACGGAATACTCCAAACCATAGCCGCGCTTCCGAAAGTCACGTATCCTCAGATACTCGGTGAGATTAAGCTCTGGAGCGGTCTCAAGTCCGGCCAACGCTCGGGTGTCGTGGACGGACGTTTCTCACTCACAGTGAAAGAACCTTACGAGCATATCCCGGCAGGCACCACCGACTTCCGTCTCTCCATAATCCTTGGGGGATTCGGGGAAACCGCCGTAATGCGTATTCTCAACAACTCACTCACGACACTCTCGCTCGAGTCTCTCTCTTTCCGACCCGAGAACCTTGTACGGATTCGCGAGGGTTTGAAGAGAGCGAACGGCATCATGATCAACACGGGCCCGACAGGCTCGGGAAAGACGACGACCCTGTACAGCATGCTGTCGAAACTCAACAAGCCGGAAGTGAAAATCATCACTGTCGAGGACCCGATCGAATACCGTCTATCGGGAATCCTCCAGACGCAGATGAATCCGGAAGAGGGCTATACGTTTTCCGAAGCGCTACGCGCATTACTCCGTCAGAATCCCGACATCCTCATGATCGGCGAAATACGGGATGAGGATACGGCCAAGATAGCATTGCAATCGGCGGAGACCGGTCATCTCGTGCTGTCCACCATCCATGCCAACAGCGCCACGGGCGTCATTCCCAGATTCCTCGGCATGGGAGCTTCCCCGGACGAGATCGCGAATACGGTCATCTGCCTTATCTCGCAGCGTCTCGTGCGAAAACTGTGCGAACATTGCCGACAAGAGGATGTACCGACCGCTGAAGATTTGGATCTCATCGACCGCGTATTGAAAAAGGTTCCGGAGAATATCGGCGGCCAGGCAAGGACGGAAAAAAAGATTTGGAAGACGACAGGATGCGAACGGTGCAACGGAACCGGATATACCGGACAGATCGTTCTCTCGGAAGTCCTCTCGATGGATCCTGATATCGAGGAACTCATCACAACGGGAGCACTCATGTCGCAAATCGAGGAGACTGCGATAAAAAACGGTATGTTGACACTCGCGGGAGACGGCGTCCTGGCCGTACTCGAGGGCCGGACGACTCTCGACGAGATCCGTCGCGTAACAAATGAGTGACCTGTGACAGTCTTCGTTCGAAAAAAACTCCGCCAATATGGGCGGAGTTTTTGTGGAAAAAACGTTCAGCTGCAGGCAATCCGAAGCATTAAGAACGCCTCGGCAAGGAGCAGTGTCGAGGTATGGCAGAGCCGAGACCCCACCACCCATGTCTGGACAACTCGCACTTCCCGATATCCGTGACATTTCACGAACAACGGAAAGTGCGAGAGAAAGCCCCCAGTCTTGAGGATAAAAGATAGTAATCCCCAATTTGCCTGCAGGTGAACGATCATTCCGTCACTATCGGAAGGCGCTGATCGCTCTCGATGTGACTGGGAATCCTATCATGGCTTTGTATTTATGTCAAGTGATGGTAGAATGTCCTGGAACGAAGCCGTTTTTCTATCAATCTTACGTCACCCGGCACCTTATGATAACGACCCCGGAATCCGTAGAAGATGAGGATATTCCGCTCGATTCGACCCTCCGGCCGCAGTCTTTTTCGGAGTACGTCGGACAGGAAAAGATCAAACGGAATCTGGGAATCTTCATCGAGGCAGCTAAACGCCGTAAGGAAAACGTGGACCATGTGCTGCTGTATGGGCCGGCAGGACTCGGCAAAACGACACTCGCACATATCATTGCCAAGGAGATGGGCGTGAATATACGTATCACATCAGGTCCCGCAATCGAAAGGGTCGGCGATCTCGGGTCAATTCTCACGAATCTCGAGGAAGGCGACGTGCTGTTCATCGATGAGATCCATCGACTCAACAAGACCATTGAGGAAGTCCTCTATCCGGCGATGGAAGATTACAAGCTCGATATAATTATCGGGAAAGGCCCGTCGGCAAGGACTATTCAGCTCGACTTGCCACGTTTCACGTTGATCGGTGCCACGACCAGACTCGGCGCCCTCTCAAATCCGCTTCGCAACAGGTTCGGGTCTACGCATCGTCTTGAATTCTATTTTCCGGACGAGATGAAACGCATCATCACGCGATCAAGTCGGATTCTTGGCGTCCCGATCGAGCAAGGTGGCGCCGAACACATTGCCGCGGCGAGCCGTTCAACTCCCCGCGTCGCGAACCGGCTTCTCAAAAGGGTCAGGGACTTTACGGAAATTCACGGCAGGGAACGGATCGACAAAGACGCCGCCCGTGAGGCGCTCGACCTTTTCGAGGTCGACGAAATCGGTCTTGAGCCGACCGATCGCGCCATACTGACCGCTATCGCAAAGAAATTCAAAGGCGGTCCCGCTGGAATTCAGGCGATCGCGGCGGTTACCGGAGAGGAAATCGAAACGATCGAGGACGTTTACGAACCATACCTTATCCAACTCGGTTTCCTTATCCGGACACCGAGAGGAAGGATTATGACACCGGAAGGATTCGCCCATATCGGTCTCGCCGTACCAGAAAACCATCAAGACAAACTCGTATGACACGGATTCTATCGATGTTTTACCTCATACTGTTCCTCGGCATAAGCGCCGCGGGACTGTATATCTCATATCATATACTCCGATATTCGATTTCAAAGCAACGGGCGGCGCTAACGATGACACTGTTCGCATCGGTCTTCATCTTACTCCTCGCGACGAATGCAACGCTGTTTTTTCGGATAAATTGGGATACCCTCATCGGAAATGGCATTTACCTCAAGCAACCGACGAATTATTCTCGTTTCTAATGCGCTATGAACCTTTCACTGGTCCGTTTTCCTGGCAAACACGACGGGGAAGCCGTCATTGCCGTCTACCATCGTCACTGGTTCGATATCTTCTCGAGCCTTCTGATTCCGGTCCTCCTCTCCATCGTCGTTATCGGAGCATTCATCACCCTGCCTTTCGTAGCGCCGGTTCTCTTCAGGAGCGAGAGTGAGGCTTTCTTCACGTTCTTGGAGAATTCGTTTCTGCTCTTCTTCTGGTTGAACGTTTTTCTCATCTGGATCGACCTGTATTTCGATGTTTGGATCGTAACCGACGAACGTATCATCAACATCGAACAAAAGGATCTTTTCACCCGCCGGGTCAGTGAACTTCGATTTTCCCGCGTTCAGGACGTGACGAGCGAGGTAACCGGTGTCATACCGAGCATATTGAATTTTGGCGACGTATACGTACAGACAGCCGGTGAAAATCCTCGGTTTATCTTCCATAACGTATCGAATCCCATCGCGATCAAGGATCTCGTAATGAGACTGGCGGAAAAAAGGCGCGCAACCGTAGGTTCGGCCGGAGATTGAACATATGACTTGATGGATCCGTCGGACGCCGATATACTGCATTGTCGTCGGTCGTTTATTGTTTTTTCCGGATCATTTATGTCAGGACATTCCCACTGGGCAGGCATTCGGCACAAAAAGGCGCTCACAGACACGAAAAAGGCATCAGTTTTCACGAAAATGGCGAACAATATCACGATAGCCGCACGTCATGGCGGCAACCCGGATATGAATTTTCGACTCCGCCTCGCGATTGACGCAGCCCGTGCGGTCAACATGCCCAAAGATAATATCGAACGTGCGGTCAAGCGCGGCACCGGAGAGCTTACTGACGGCGCCGTCATTGAGGAACTTGTCTACGAAGCGTACGGCCCTGGCCAGGTTGCTTTGCTTATCGGAACGGCGACTGACAATCGGAACCGGACTTTCGGCGACATACGCACGATACTTACGAAAAACGGCGGGAAAATAGTATCGGAAGGCGCTGTTTCGTATCTTTTTACGCTTTCCGGCGAAATCGTGATACCTCTCGACAACCGAAATCAGGATGAGGCAGAACTCACCGCGATCGAAGCGGGGGCGGAGGATGTCTCACGCGACGGCGTTTCATTGATCGTCTTGAGCCGTCCCGAGGATTTGCAAAAAACCAAAGAGTCTCTCGAGGCGGCGGGATTCGCTATCGGTTCGGCTTCACTTGCGTATATTCCTACGCAAAAAATGTCGATTTCGAAAGAGAATCGGACCCAATACGACGCTCTGCTCGAGGCGCTCGATGAACACGCCGATGTTCAGGACGTGTGGGACAACCTTTCCGACTGATGTCGTGAAAACATCGGTAAGCGCCGCTTACGACTTTTTGGAATAAATCGATTGCCGGCTAATTGCTGTTCGTCGTATGAGAATCATCGGTATCGATCCAGGCACTGCGATCGTAGGCTGGGGCATCGTGGATGTTGAAGATGGCAGACCAAAGGCCGTAGCATACGGTCACATCACGACTCCCGCCGGCATGTACATAGGAGAGCGCGTACTTTTGATCGCGGAAGAGCTTGAAAAGATACTCGACGAGCATGTGCCGGAAGAATCCGCCGTAGAGGAGCTCTTTTTTTCAAACAACGCCAAAACGGCGATGACCGTTTCGCAGGCACGCGGTGCCATCCTCTTGACACTCGGTCGTTTTGGTGTTACCGTCTCCGGTTACACTCCGAACCAAGTCAAGCAGTCCCTCACAAGTTACGGACGAGCAGACAAACATCAAATGCAGATGATGGTGAAAAACATTTTGCATCTCCCTGACATTCCGAAGCCGGACGATGTCGCGGATGCGCTTGCCGTCGCCGTCTGTCACTCCTTCTCACGGAAAACTGCGGGCTTGATCGGGAAATAATTTCTTGCGTGATATCATGCCGGAGAGGATAATGCATTCACGTACGCGATAAGGCAACGACATGGAACACTATCATCCGATTATCCGGTTCGTCGTCGAAGGCGGCGTCCCAATTCAGACGGCGGTCCTGCTTCTCATGCTCCCCATAGTAGCGACATTGGTCGCTTTTTTCCGGCAGATCGTCGGTATCAAGGCTTTCGGCATCTACACCCCATCGATCGTGACGTTCGCGCTTATCGCGTTCGATCCGAACGGGCTGAAATATGGCATTGCCATATTCGCGAGCGTCATCTTCGTCGGGATGATAACCAGGTTCATTCTTCGCAGATTCCGACTCCTCTATCTGCCGCGAGTGGCCATAACCCTGTCAGTCATTTCCTTTTCCATACTTTGTCTCCTTGTTTTCGGGGGTTACTATCATCGGACGGGGCTCGCGGCCGCCCCGATCTTTCCGATCCTGATCATGATTACCATCTCGGAAAAATTCGTCGCTGCACAGATTGAAAAAGGGACAAAAACCGCTCTTATACTGGCAGCTGAGACGCTTGGCATCTCCCTTATCGGATATGCGCTCCTCTCATGGTCCGCCTTCATCTTGTTTCTTGTCGAATATCCCTGGACCATCCTTTTCACGATCCCCTTGAATGTCTTCATCGGAAAATGGACCGGCCTCCGCCTTTCCGAATACGTCCGGTTCGCGCGCATCATCCGGCAGAAGTAGGATTATGTTCGAAGCGCTCAGGAAAAGCAGCGGGATTCTCGGGATGAACGCCCGAAATCTCGAATATATACGCCCTCTCAATAGGAAGCGTGGTCGGAATATCGCCGACGATAAGCTTCTTTCGAAACGTGTTCTCAGGAAAGCGGGCCTTCCTGTCCCGAAACTCATCGCGACCATTCGAAACAACGAGTCTCTTGAACAGTTCGATTGGAGCCTATTGCCAGGCGGATTTGCGCTCAAACCGAACCGCGGATTCGGCGGCGAAGGCATTCTCGTCGTCTATGGTAGAAAAAAGAATCGGGATGACGCCTGGGTAAAGGCGGATGGCTCACTCGTCACTATCGAGGACCTACGCGCTCATATTCGGAATATCCTCGATGGTTCGTTTTCGCTCACGAATTCGCCGGATATCGCTTTTTTCGAGGAACGACTTACCTTACTCAAATCTTTCAAGCCGTATTCCTACAAAGGCATTCCCGACCTCCGTATCATCGTCTGTAACCGTATTCCGGTCATGGCGATGCTTCGTCTCCCCACGAGGCAATCAAGCGGGAAGGCGAATCTACAACAGGGAGCTATCGGGGTCGGCATCGACCTCGCCACCGGAACGACCACGACTGCCGTTATCGGAAAGTCCCATATCATAGAATATGTGCCGAAAACACGACTCGCGCTTTCAGGTATCCGTATCCCTTATTGGAAGGAAATCCTCCGAATAGCGATCGAATCGCAAAATGTTTCCGGTCTCGGGTATCTCGGCGCGGATATCGCGATCGACCGCGAAAGGGGTCCTGTTTTACTTGAACTCAACGCCCGTCCTGGTCTATCGATCCAGATTGCCAACCTCGACGGTCTCAAAGGCCGTCTCGATCGCGTAAAAGATCTCCGTGTCAAAACGACGGAACGAGGCATGACGCTCGGCATGAATCTTTTCGGCGGAGAAATCGAGGAGGAACTCGAGGAGATTTCAGGTAAACGGATCATCGGGCCCGTAACCAAGACGAAACTCGTCGGCAGGGATGGGAAAACGGAGATCGAAGTGGAAGCCAAAATCGATACCGGCGCCGATTCCACCTCCATCGACATCGATCTCGCACGCAGACTCGGTTTCAATGACACGGTAGACGGATATCTCAAGGCCGCGAAGGATTGGCAGGAGATTTCCGAACTCTCGGGCGGTGAACGATGGAAGATGTTCGAACATATTCCCGGGGTTGTCGCGACCATCCCTGTCAAATCGGCAAGCGGCACCACGTACAGGGTCGCGATCAGGATCGAGATCGTCGTGGACGGACTCCGTGTTCCGGCGCGCGCGACACTGATCGACCGTTCCAATCTCGAATATCCCGTCATCATCGGTCGGAAGAATCTTTCGCGATTTTTGGTGGACGTGACGAAATGAATTATTAGTACGAATCGGCATGCCGAAAACACTCGTCATCATTTATCATAAGGACGACTGGGACGCCGAAATACCTTTTGAGCGGTCTCCCGACACCCGGGCGGCATTCGAGTCGTTTTATGATTTCGCGCGAAAGAAGGATGTCGAGGTTTTCCGAGCCGACATCCGTTGGTTCGATACGGCGAGATCCTGTTTCAAAAAGGCGTGGACATTCCGGAACGACACCTGGATCCGCCAGGAAGGCCCTATCATTCCGGACGCTATCTTCGACAAGATGGCAGGAAAAAGAGACTACGAGTTCTTCGTATTGAAAACGTCGATCTCAAACCGTATTCAGATACTCAATACCCCTTTGTTTCGTACGATGTTCGATAACAAACTTTCGCAATACCTGGCATTCCGTGAGTTCATGCCACAATCTTTGCTTGCCGAAAACGATGAGCATCTGAAAGAAGCCATCGCCCGGATTCGAACGGGCAAGGTTGTAATAAAGCAGATATACGGATCCGGAGGGAAAGAAGTCGTTATCGGAGATAAGACTCGTCTTATCGAGACCGGCGTTCCCCTCTCGTTCCCGGTCCTCGTACAGGAATTCATTGGCACGTCCGGGATTCCCGGTTTTTCCGAGTCAGAAGAAGTTTCCGACCTCCGTATTGTCTATGTCGGTAAAGTACCTATTTACGCCTTGTCGCGTATCGCAAAAAGCGGGTCCCTCTTTACGAATTTTCACCAGGGAGCAACGGCCCGTATCGTCCCAATGGAACGCATACCTGCCGACTGCCTCAGGATGGCCGATGCGATTCGAAAGACGCTTGATTTGTTTGAAAATACGAATTATTCTCTCGATTTCATGTTCTCGACGGATGGAACACCGTTTTTCGTAGAAATGAACACGACTCCCGGATTCGATTTGCTTCACATTATGGGGACTTCCGAATTAAAAGAGTGCTATTTCGAGTCCTTTCTTCGACTATTACGTTGATTCATGAGTCCGATTCGTCTGAAAAAAATATGGATATTCATTGAATATTCAACCGTTTCGTGGTAATATCAGCCTACAAAGCTGATTTTTGCTTTATGAAAAGACTTTTTTCTATTTTTCGCAGATCGGATCAGGAATATCTCGGATGGTCTGCCGACAGGAAGAAAAGGGCACTCAAAATGCTAGGTTGGGCCGCGCTTTGGGGTATCGGTTCCCTGTTCATATTCACGGTTGCCATATTCGCGTGGGTAGCCAAAGACCTCCCGAGCCCTGGAAAGGTTAATTCGCGAGTCATTCCGGAGTCCACCAAAATCTACGATCGCTCGGGTGATCATCTTTTATACGACGTCCATGGGGAGGAAAAACGGACCATTGTACCATTGACGGACATACCTCAAAGCGTCCGTTTCGCGACCATCGCGCTTGAGGATCAGGACTTCTATTCTCACCACGGTATCAAGTTCACGTCCATCTTAAGATCCATTTTAAACGACATCCGCCGCGGGGGTGCGGCTCAGGGTGGGTCGACCATCACCCAGCAGTTCGTCAAGAATTCCCTTCTTACGGACGAGAAAACGATAATCCGCAAAGTGAAAGAGGTTATTCTATCGCTTGAGATCGAGCAAAAATTCCAGAAGGACGAAATTCTCTCGATGTATCTCAATGAGATTCCATACGGTTCGAACGCTTATGGAATAGAGGCGGCGGCACAGACATTCTTCGGGAAATCCGCGAAAGACCTCAGTCTTGATGAAGCGGCTATACTCGCCTCTTTGCCGAATGCGCCGACGTATTATTCCCCGTATGGTTCCCATACGGAAAATCTTGTCGCGCGAAAGAATTATGCGTTGATTCAAATGGCCAAACTTGGCTATATAACACAGGAACAGACGGATGCCGCGGTCGCAGAGAAAACGGTTGACAAGGTACAGCCGCAGAAAAATATAATTGCCGCTCCGCATTTCGTCATGTATGTGAAAGATTATCTTTCCCAGAAATATGGCGAAAATGTCATAGAAACAATGGGTCTCAAGGTCTTCACGACACTTGATTGGGACAGACAAAATGAAGCGCAGCAGATCGTACGCGATCAGGCGATCGATAATGAGAAAAAATGGAACGCGGAGAATGCCGCGCTTGTCGCTATGGATCCGAAAACGGGACAGATTCTTACGATGGTCGGTTCGCGCGACTATTTCGATAAGTCGATTGACGGACAGGTAAATGTCTCCATTCGTGAACGCCAGCCGGGTTCTTCTTTTAAACCTTATGTCTATCTTGACGCCTTTACGAAAGGTTATAGCCCCGAAACCATACTTTACGATACGGAAACGAATTTCAGTACGGATGACGGAAAGGATTATAAACCTCAGAACTACAACGGGAAATTCAACGGTCCCCTCCCGATGAAAGAGGCGCTCGCGCAATCCCTGAACATACCCGCTGTAAAGGCACTCTATCTCGTCGGTGCGAAAGATGCCGTCTCTTTCGCGAAAAATCTTGGGATCACAAGTCTCAATGATCCTAATCGCTACGGTCTTTCGCTCGTTCTTGGGGGCGGTGAAATTACCTTACTGGATCATGTGAATGCCTATTCGACGCTCGCTACCGGTGGCGTAAAGCGCGAAAAGACGGCTATCTTACGTATCGAGGATGCGAAAGGAAACGTGCTTGAGGAATACAAGGATTCACCGGGAACCCGTGTCGTGGACGAGAAATACGTCGCGATGCTCGACTTTATCATGTCCCATAATGAATTCCGGGCGCCAGTATTCGGGACAAACAACCCACTCCGCTTCGATAACCGTCCCGTCGCCGCTAAAACCGGCACGACTAACGAATTTCGTGACGGATGGACGGTCGGTTTTACGCCACAGATCGCTGTCGGGGTCTGGTCTGGGAACAACGACAATACACCGATGGTAACGGGAGCGGACGGTATCAATGTCGCTGCCCCGATTTTCCGAAAATTCATGGATTATACGCTCCGAAATCAGGCGGTCGAGAAGTTTCCGGAATATGATTCATCAAAGTATCTTGAGGATAATAAGGATCAGGATTGGATGAAGAAACCTCTTTTGAACGGACGACTCGACAAGCAGGACAATCTGAAGGTATGTGAGATCCCCGGGAAAAACAATAAGTACTGCATTGCGAACAAATATTGCCCTGACAGCGAAGTGAAAAAAAAGGATTTCGTTACCGTACATGACATACTGTACTACGTCGATCGGACTAACCCGCTTGAGCCGGTTCCGACCGACCCTAAAAAAGATCCTCAGTTCCAGAAATGGGAAGATGGGGTCGGTGCGTGGTATAAGGACAACGGAAAGAAAAGCGACATGCAAAGTGCGCCGACGGATGAATGCAAGGAAAGTGATTTTTCCAAATATAAACCCAGTGTTTCCATCTCCGCGCCGGATACTGCCGGGCAATCCTTTACTATCAGCGTTTCGACTGATGCCGCTTACGGCGTCGATTCCTTGACCGTTTCCGCGAACGGTAATGAGATATCGTCCGGCGGCAATAATTCCGTATCCGTGACATACGATGTTCCATCGGACAAAAACGGTTCTTCCGTCAAGATCAACGCCACGATTAAAGACGGCAATGGAAATACCGCTAGCGACGAGAAAAACGTCTCGGTGAGCTGGCTGTGATGATTTCCTGTCCGGATAAGCAATAACCAGGGTCCTTGACCCTGGTTATTCGATTCTCACACGTATATTTATCACCGTTTTTTTCAGGTTATCCGTCTCAATAAGGTTCGTGCGAGTTCATAATAACGAGAACCGTTACCGACGATCAGGAAAATAATGGTGGTATAGATCGTTATATTCATCGGTATTGAGCGGGATGATAATTTTAATGCGGTTCCAAGCGAATGTTTCGGCTTAAAAGGGGTTCCATCGAAATGAATCGTTGCGTACAGTTCATCCAATATAAGATGGACGAGATACCCGGCCATGATAACGATTCCGAGTAAGAAAGATTCTTGTTCGGTAAACGAAAATCTCATCGCGACCATATTTGCAATCAAGGCTGAAAGAAGCGCGGCAGGAATCGAATGAGCCATTCCTCGATGCCTCGTGAATCGCTTAAAGACCGTTCCTAACACACACCAGACAAATATGACGACCCCAAGCACTTTCAGCAACATTCCAAGGGGGTCGTTAATGCTATTTTTTAAAAGTTCAATGAATGTCAGAGTACCCATGACTAATGATAAGGACCCGAAAACCGCATGAAACGGGGTTCCGGAATCACTGTCCAAATCAGGTAAAATCGAACCGAGTAAGGCCATGGTGAAGACGGCTACTAGGAATCCGGATCCGCTATTCAGGGCCGTAAAGACAAGCCCGATTACACTCAATATTCCCAAGGCTGTACCGAAGGTGGTATGTGTCCTGAAGGCTGCCATACTTCGTTTCTTTATTCCGAGACTTTTATTTCCTTTACGACGACGTTCCCGAGCTCCTGATTGATCTTTTCCGAAAGGATCTCACGGGTGATCCAGAGCTCATTCGCCCACAGTGGGCTCTGACATGAAAAAAACAGCTTACCCCCCTTCCAGTACCGAGGAACGATATTTTCACGTCCTCGGACGCCATAGAGGCCTAATACGACCTTCTCTGCGAGGAAGAAGATGGTTTTTTCATCCGCATCGACTCGTTTCGGTCGCACCTGGACCCGGGACTTCGATTTCATCATCTCACTGATCGATTTCATGACATTGATCGGTTTATCTGTCTTATTTCCGTATCGGCATCGCGATATAGATGAACGAGCCTTTACCGCTCCCATCCTCATCCGCGGAAATGATCCCGGCTGGAGATGATTTCGAATTCATTTTCAATATGACATCCTTTGAATCAAGAACATTGAGTCCGTCCAATAGGTATCGCGGATTAAAAAGGACGTTCAGAGATTCGTTACCGGTAATATCACCGGACAAGACCGTTTTATTCTCGCCGACATCCGATGATCGCGACGCTACTACCAATTCCCCTTTCTCAGGTACGAGCGAAAGTAACATTTCACCATTCATCTGTGAAGCGAACACGCTCGCCATACGGACGGCACGGAGCAACTCCTCTCGTGAGACTTTGGCGGAATATGTGAATTCTTTCGGAAGAATCTGCTTATAGTCGGGATATTTTCCGTTAATGATCCTGGAAACAATCAATAATCCGTCTATCTCGAAAAATACCTGATTTTCTTCGAAAGAAACCTTGACCTCTTTCGTTTCGGGAGAAACGGCACGAATTATCTCTTGAAGGGTTATCAGTGGAAGAATAATGGAAGAGTGATTCTCCATGAATTCATCGTATCCGTCACTACGAAAAGATTTCGGGAGATCCAGGATCTGCTCCGCGAGACGAAAACTGTCCGTTGCGGCTATATGGACCTCAGAGTTGAAAAATAGAAAATTGACACCGGTCAGTTCAACCCGACTTTCATTCACTGAAACACAAGGTAATAACCGCTGTAAAGAATCCTTCAACTCATTCGCGGGAAAAGAAAAGAGGAAGTCACCCTTCTGTTGGGGGATGATCGGGAAATCTTTCACGTCGAACCCCCGCATCCGCATGGAATGTCCTCCGCTTTCCAATGCTATGGAATTACCCTCTATAGACAATGCGACGACATCACTCTCGGCGAGATTCTGTATGAAACTGTTCAATATCTTCGCCGGCGCAACTATATCGCCGGTTCCCTCGATTTTCGCATTCACGAATGCCGTCACTCCGATTTCAAGATTGGTAGCGGATAATTTGATTTTACCTTTTTCGGTTTGAAGGAGAAAATTCGAAAGGATCGGAAGACTTGTCTGTTTCCCAGTCACCCTCTCTAGGAAGGAAAAGGCTTTGGAAAGATTCTCACGCGTACATGTTATCCTCATAAGATATTCTTTAGTATATATATAAGATTATTATCATTATTATAGTGGTGGAAAAGTGGACAACCTGGAATAATGCCTTAGTCTGGACGTAATTTACGGAAGGAACTGTTCACGGTGTTATACATTTCTATCACGGTATGAGCGGTTGTGTCTCTAATATGATCATCTTTACCATTTTTATGCTGAGTTTTCCACTTGATCCGGATGTATTATCGCACGTTATCAACGAGTTATACACCATTTTGTCTGTATAAGACATCTTTTAAATCGGAAATCTCACCTTTCAAACGCAAATTTATCTCGATATCCTTTCCGATTTTCTCGAAAGCATGCAATGCTGTCGTATGATCACGGCCACCGAAGAAATCGCCGATCGCGGAAAATGGCATGTTCAATTCACTTCTCATCAGATACATGGCGATCTGCCGGGGGTGAGAAATACCCTTCTTTCTGCCTTTTTTTTTCAAATCCTCATCTGTGACTGAATACTTATTCAGAATCGCTGATAATATGTCTTCCGTTTTGATTTCCTTTTTACCCTGTATGATAATCTGAGCGAGAGCTTTCTCAACGAGTTTCAGATCGGGGGGGAGTTTGTAAAAATCAGCGTATGCTGAAATCCTATTGAGAGCACCTTCCAATTCACGAACATTTTGTGTTATATGTTCGGCAATGAATCGAATCACCTCACTTTCTATATCGATACCTTTTTCCCGTACTTTCCGCTCAAGAATAGCCGTTCTTGTTTCAAGATTCGGCTGACTGATATCCACGATCATTCCGCCTTCAAAACGGGACCGGAGGCGGTCTTCGAGTGTCTGGATCGACTTCGGAGGTCTGTCACTCGAGATGACTATTTGCTTATTAAGCTGATATAAGCCATTGAATATATGAAAGAACTCATTTTGAGTTTTTTCACGTCCTGAAAGAAACTGGATGTCATCAATGATAAGAAGGTCCATCTGTTGATAATATTCCTTGAATTTATCGATAGTCTGGTTTTTGATGGAGTCTACAAGCTCGCTGGTGAATCGTTCCGATGTGATATATTTTATCGTGTTTTTAGGGTCCCTACGTTTTACCTCGTTTCCCAATGCCTGAAGAAGATGGGTCTTTCCGAGGCCGACGCCACCATAAATGAAAAGTGGGTTATATACACGGGCGAGATTTTGAGATATCGCGTAACAGGCCGCATGTGCCAATTCGTTATTTTCTGCCACGACAAAGCTCTCAAATTGGTAACGGTCGTTCAGATTGGACTCATGGAATAAGGCAGTCGTTTTTTGTGGTGTGTTTACCGCGATGGTATCTATTCTTCCGGAAAATGTACTCTTATGCGTTGGGTGAGTCACTTGTGCGATTGTCGTTTCCGATTGTTTCGCTTGGGCAGCATCGAGATTTCTCCGTCCCGGAGGAACTGGCCCCGAGATGACACATCTCATACCTTTTATACTTTCGTCAAAGCTCCTCAAACTTTGTAGTATAGTGTGATTATACTTATTTTCAAGCCATTCTTTCGCAAATCCATTCGGAACGCTTATGGTAACGATACCATCTTCGATCGCGATGATTCCCGTATTCTGAAACCATGTCACAAAATTAGCTTTCGATATGGAAAGCTCTATCTGTCCAAGTGATGATTTCCACAATTCTTGCTGATCCATAGGCATTGAGAGGAATTATATCATAGAGGGAAGGCAGGGTCACAGATGAGCGTGTATAAACGGTGTATAAGTTGAAATATTCCCTAATTAAAGGAAATCCCCAGATGTATTGTGGATATAATCAATCGCCGGCTTATAATGGCAATTGACTTTTGTAAGCCGATATTCTATGATTCTTGTGATATGTTACCGTAATTTCCGTAGAATCGTAATATGAAGCAGACGTTTCAACCGAAAGTAAAAAGACGAGCCCGAAGACATGGCTTTCTTGAGCGGATGAGTACGAAGAACGGACGGAAAGTGCTGTCGGCTCGTCGTGCGAAGGGACGAAAACGGGTTTCCGTATAGCTTTCGCTATGCTCCCGAAATCCCTCAGACTCAAAGAGAATACTGCTTTCCAAAAGGTTTTTCGCCAGGGAAAGCCGTTTTTCTTTAATGGGCTCGGATGCAGGGTACTTGGTGGATATGGGGATATGAAGATTGGTTTTTCCATATCAAAAAAAATGTATTCGAGGGCGGTGGACAGGAATCGTGCGAAGCGGTTGCTGAGTGATGCGGTTTACAAACACCTCCATGATATCCCGACAGATACCGGTCTCATTTTTTTCCTTTCAAAAAAGCCGGAAACTCTGGATAATGTAAACATAGAGCATGGAGTGACTGCTCTTATAAGAAATATGAGATAATACAAATATGAATGTATTCCACATCCTGGTATTTCAACCGGTCTACAACCTCGTTATATTTTTTGCGGATATATTTCCCGGAGCCAACTTCGGGTTGGCAATCGTTTCCGCTACGCTTCTTATCAAACTTCTGTTCCTGTCTCTGTCTAAAAAACAGATAGAGTCGCAGAAACAGATGCAGGAAATTCAACCGAAAATAAAACAGATTCAGGAAAGATTCAAAGATGATAAGGAACGTCAATCGAAGGAGATCATGTCCTTATATAAGGATAGCGGGGTGAATCCTTTCATGGGTTGCCTTCCGATGGTGATTCAGATAATATTTCTGATTGCGATATACCGGGTGATCCTTTCAATATCTGATACTGGTTTTACTCCTGCTCCGGAAGAGCTTTACGGCTTTATAAAGAATCCCGGATCGTTGTATAAGGTATTTCTCTTTACGGACCTCGCCGTTCCAAGTATTGTGTTTGCGGTGATCGCGGCAGCAGGTCAATTTTATCAGACGAAGATGCTGATGATTTCGAATAAAACGAATAACGAAACAAAGACGGACGTGAAAGCCGGGCATAAACATAAAAAAAACGAGGAAGAAAAGCCGAAAGAGGCCGATTTTGCTGCCATGATGAACCAGCAAATGCTGTATCTCGGTCCGGCGATGACTTTGTTTATAGGCCTGAAGTTTCCCGCGGCCCTTTCCTTGTATTGGCTTGTTTCTACCGTCTTCGCTATTATCCAGCAGAGATTTATCTTGAAGGAGAAGAAAGCGAATGCCGAAACGATGAATGATGTGAGGAAGAAATCCGCTCAATAAAGGCATGATTATGAATGAAAAGAACTTTCAGGAGGTCGTGAGTGGTATGATTCGGGAGCTGTTTGGAAATTTGGGAGTACAAGACATCGAGGTAAGTGTTTTTGCCGGTCGTCCCGGGGTTCGTGAATCATTCGTATTCAGCGTATCCGTACCCAAATCGGATTCAAAGATTCTTATTGGACAGCATGGCGTTACCCTTTCGGCAATTCAACATCTTCTCCAGACTATGGCAAAACAGTCAGCGGGAAATGATTATGAGACATTTTCGGTCGACGTGAACGATTATTGGAAAGATAAGATCCGATTGCTGCGTCGCGATGCGGAGGAAGCCGCTCACCAGGTTATCGCTTCCGGACGCCCGGTCCAACTTCGCCCGATGTTTTCGTATGAACGAAAAATCGTACATTCCGTTCTCGCGGATAACGAAAGGGTTGAAACTGAGAGTTCGGGTCGCGGTGAAGAAAGGAAAGTTATCGTAAAGCCGAAAGCGGTATTTTCATAACAACGAAAGAAATCCGAAATCCCGCTCCAAGCGGGATTTTTGTTTGCTATTTCCGCTTCAGGACCGTACAATATGCATGTTGCAGCTATACATCCAAGCTATGTCGACCCGGAAGATCGCCTACAATATCATATTCAACTCCTTCATGAAGGTCACGACGACCGTCATGCTTTCACTGATTTCGATACGCCTTATAACCGGATACCTTGGAAAGGAGGGATTTGGGGATTATGCTACCGTATTGGCTTTTTTCTCATTCTTTTCGGCTATAGCCGATCTTGGTATCGGGTCGATAACTGCTCGGGAGATATCCAGGGAAGGTGTGGATGAAGGCGGTATCCTTGGAAGGGTTGCTTCGCTTCGGATCGTTTCCTCGACTTTGTTGTTTTTGATAGTCCCGCTGTTCTTGCCGCTTTTCTCTTATCCCTTTCCGGTCAAAGTCGGGATCTTGGTAGCCGCCGCCGCCGTTATTTTTTCCACTTTTTCAATCTTTCTTAACGGAATATTTCAGAAAAACATAGCCATGGATCGCATCGCGATGATCGAGTTTATGGGCAAGATGGTTCAAGTGGCGGCCGTCTATTTGGTCGTGACTTTGAATCTGGGGTTCCTGGCTATCGCATCGACGTTGATCCTTTCTATTTCGTTCAATGCGATGATGGCTTACTTATTGAGCAGAAAATATGCGAAATTCAAGTTCGTTCTCGATGTTCCTTTCTGGAAGAGGTTTCTCGGTGATTCCCTTCCGCTCGGAGGGAGCGCCTTGATTACGTTCTTTTACTTCAAGATGGACACCATTTTACTTTCTTTCATAAAGGGAAGCGCGGCTGTCGGGACATACAGTGTCGCCTATAAGGTGATGGAGAACCTCACGTTTTTTCCGGCTTTGCTTGCCGGCCTCATACTGCCGCTTCTTTCAAGGGCATTATCGGTCGATCGAAATAAATTTCAAATCATCGCGGATACGACATTTCGCGTTTTTTCCATCATTGCCATACCGATAGTTCTCAGTGGGGTTTTTTTCTCAGACCGGATAATATCGATAGTATCCGGAAACGGCTTCCAGGACGCCGTCCCGGTGCTCGAGATATTGCTCGTTTCGCTCATATTCATCTTTTTTGGAAATTATTTCAATATGCTGCTTATTGTCGGAAATCATCAGAAAGCATTGATGAAAGTACTTCTTGCCGTGGCGATCGTAAATATAATTGCAAATCTCATTCTTATTCCCAGGTTTTCGTTTGTCGGCGCGGCAGCAACGTCGCTTGGTACGGAGCTTCTCGTTTCCGTATCGACGGGGCTCCTGACCTTCCGATTGCTTAAATACAGTCCTTCTTTCGAAAAGATCGGGAGAATTGTTGTTTCCGCATCAATTATGGCGGCAGTACTCTTTCTTACGCGCACACTGCCGTTCGTTCTGTCGGGAACACTCTCGGGATTGGTTTATCTGGCGTCATTGTGGACGCTAAAAGCGGTCTCCAGTGTGGAAATTACCGGACTTTTCTCAAAGCAGTCCGAACAGGAGGCCGCTTTTGTGGAGGAAATCCTTTGAGAACGGCGGTATTCTCTGGAATACGTTGAAAATAGTGGGACTCGTACGGTTTCGGCGTGATGGAAACCGTATGGAATAATGGTACTTTCGTCTTTCGAGGAACGTCATGATATCATGTCCTATATGAACATTCGCCCGAAAGTCATCGTGGTAGTGTTGAATAAGAACGGTAAGGATTGCCTACAAGATTGTTTGCGAGGTGTTTTTCAGTCTTCATATTCGAATTTTGAGGTCGTCGTCGTAGATAATGACTCACGTGACGGGTCGCTTGAGGATGCGAAATCTATGTTCAGCAGGTCTCATTTTATTCTGAACCGGGAGAATCTCGGGTTTGCTGCAGGGATGAATGTCGGTATACGATATGCGTTTTCTCAGGGTGCACGATATGTCTGGGTACTGAACAACGATGCGGTTCCCGGCGGAGATGCTCTCTCAGAACTTGTCAAAACGGCCGAAAAACATGAGGATATGGCGATATTGAGCCCTTTGATTTTTGATCCGAAAGGTAAAGTCTGGTTTTCAGGGGGGAAAGTCGACTATTTCAGAATGAGAGCCCGACATGTATCTTCTCCCGGGGTAAGGCGTGCTAACATACCGTACGGATCCGCATATCTTTCCGGTTGTGCTCTTTTTCTTCCGAAAAAAGCATTGGACCGGGTAGGACTGTTTGATGAAGGGTATTTCCTGTATTATGAGGACGCTGATTTTTCAATACGTGCGCGAAAGGCCGGAATAGAGCTCTTAGTCGTTCCGAATGCGGTTGTGGTTCATGCGGAACGGAGCAATATGAACCCTGAAAAGTTGTATTGGCTTGTAAGATCCGGATTGCTTTTTTTTCGAAAAAATACCCCGAAAATTTTGCGACCGTGGACGACCGTTTATCTTTTTCTTCGAAAGATGAAAAATGACCATGATAGGCGACGGGGAGGGACGGAATCCGATCTGGTCGCTCGAGCGTATGCCGATTCCCGAAAAGATGCCTGAATTGTCGATCGTGATAGTGAATTTCAAGAGTGCCGACATGCTTTCAAAAGCGCTTGGTGCGTTACTGTTTGGCGTTGAAAAGGACTGGGTGGAGATCGTGATTGTCAATAATGATCCATTAGACGATGATGCGATACGTCGCTTGGGAGCATCGTACCGGGTTCGCATAATCTCTCTTCCGGAGAATCGTGGATTCGGTGCGGCGTCGAACGTCGGCGTTTATGCGACGAGAGGGAGAATTATCGGTTTCCTGAACCCAGACACGTTTTTATCGTCCGGATCGCTCAAAAGTATCACCCGATACTTTGCGGATAAGCCGAAGGTCGGTATCGTCGGTGCCGGACTCATCTCCAGGGATAACAGGCCGGAACGATGGAGTGCGGGCAGAGGGGCTTCTTTTTTTGTGGTACTCGCGAACAAACTTCGTCTGACGAGATCCAGAATAGGGGAAAACCAAGACGGAGCGATTCCCGTTGATTGGGTGAGTGGGGCGGCGATGTTCATGCGCCGCGATCTGTTCGATGCGTTGCATGGCTTTGATGAGAATTTTTTCCTTTATTTTGAGGATATGGATCTATGTATACGTGCCCGTCAGGCCGGGTTCGACGTCGTTCGCTTCTCTGATCCGTCTTTTTTGCACCATGGCGGCGGAAGTATGCCTTCTACCGACGAACAAAGACGTAGATATTTTGAATCCCAAGAAATGTATTTTTTGAAACATCGTCCCTATTGGGAAGTTATGCTGTTAAGATCGTTCCGAAGGCTGTTCAAATGACCGTATGAAAGGGTTCGTATTCCGGTTCGCCCAGTTATTCCTGTTCCTTGTTCCTTTGCAATTCGCATTGGTGCCATTTTCTGGCGTCGATCTCCCATATACGAGGATTCTCGCTCCGTTGCTGTTCATTTCCTGGTTGACCGACGGTTTAGCGAGGCGCAGGCTCAAGACACCACTGTCCGTAACCTTGATCGGTCTTTCCGTGTACCTTTCACTCTCATTTCTTTCCATTTTTTTTGCGCAGGATCAGGAATGGGCGTTCCGTCGGGTAACATTCCTTTTCTCATATTTTCCCTTGTTCCCGGTCTTTTCTTCGATTATGTCCGAATACGGTGATTATGGTTCAAAGAAGTTGCTCCGGGCCTTTCTTTTTGGGGCGACAAGCATCGCTATCGTTGCGATCACGCAATTCGTATCGCAGTTCATATTCGGTGTCGAAGTCATATACAAATACTGGATTGAGTCGGTACTCCCGTTCTTTTTGGGACCGGGGTTTTCGGGAGCCGTTTCGGTTTATCCGAGTCTCCTTGTGAATCTTGGCGGTAGGACCGTTCTTCGTGCAAGTGCCTTTTTCCCGGATCCGCATATGCTCGCTTTCTACATGGGACTCGCGTTGCCTGTCTCCGTCGCATTGTTCGTTTCAGACTCCGAGTTGCGCAGAAAAATATTCTATTTCGCTTCGTTTCTTCTCATATTGTCCGCTGATATCCTATCTTTTTCCCGCGGAGGCTATGTGGGATTGTTTTTCGGTCTGTGTACCGCCGCGGTACTTGTTATAAGACGGATGGGATTTTCCAAAATATTATTAACATTTGCGGTATTTTTCACTTTTGCTGCCAGTATTCTTATAATATCCGTACCTGTTCGTGAACGTTTGATGTCGACATTCTCCATCGATGACGGTTCAAATAAGGGACGGGTTGAAATGTTTCAGGAAGCGATGGCCAAAATATGGGTTCGACCTTACGGATATGGACTTGGTAACTATCCTCTCGCAGTTAAACCGACAGCCGGGTATAGGGATCCCATATATGCACATGACCTTTATCTCGATATCGCGACCGAAGCCGGTATCCTTGCTTCGGCTGCGTTTCTTTTTGCTTTGGGAAGCGCATATTTCAGAAATCTACGACTAAGATCTGAAGTCATTCCTCTGTCGATAGCGGTCTCGATAGCCGTCTTTTTCGCGCACTCCTTATTCGAGACGCCATTATATTCGGTACAGGTATTGCCAGCTTTACTGTTCGTTCTTGCGCTTCCGGACGCATACGGTAGAATCGAAACATGAAAGATTTTTTTTCCCGAATAGCCGGATACGCCATATTCTTCGTTCTACCGGCCTTGTCGTTTGCGCAGGTTCGTTTTTTCGTTTTCGGTAATCCTGTCTATGTCCTGGAGGCAATAACATGCGTCTCCCTGTTTTTTTTCATAATTGCCCGATTTCGCGGCGAACGTGACCTGAAGCGTGTCGACAACCTGTTGATTTTTGGTTTTTTGCTCATATTTATAGGAATACTCCTATCGGCGTACCTTTCAACCGGGATCATCCCCGAGGAATTGGGTGTCTTGAAGAGCTGGATAGTATTGCCCGTAGTCGCAGGGTTTCTGATGTTTCAGCTTATTGACGGTAAATCGGATATCAATGCAGTTTTAATGTCGTGGTTCTTATCGATAAGTATTTTTTCAGTCGGGCTGTTGATGCCGGGACCTTTATCCGAAATTACGTATGACGGGCGTCTGACCTCGATCTTCCCCTCGCCGAATCATCTGTCGTTCTACTTATTGCCGGGTGTCCTTATCGGCTGGTACTTTCTCGTTCTAACGAAAATCGGGACGAGATCCGTGCCGATCCTGTTGATGGAAAGCGTCATATTATTGGCATTGATTCGGACCGAATCGCGAGGCGCGATGTTTTCTCTTGGTTTGGGTACGATGGTTTTTTTTCTGGCTTCCCTGTTCGGAAGCCGGGCGATCATGAAGTGTTGTTACGCGCTTTTAGCGTTTCTCGCGATATTTTGTGGCTACGTCATGTTTTCTGGCGAGTATGTCCGACTTTCAGATGGTGGAGTACGATCCCCGTTAGCCTCCCGCGTCATGATTTGGAACGCGTCGGCCGCGATTCTTGAGAAACACCCGATCTTCGGGATAGGACCGAGAAATTTTCAGAATGAATATCTAGCCATACAGCATATGTTTCCGCCGTATCTCGAATGGGCGGTGCCGCATCCGCACAATGTCCTTCTCTCTTTTTGGCTTTCCGGGGGATTACTGGCGCTTGTGGGCTTTGTTTTGCTGCTGATTTCCGCATGTATTACTATCAATGTCGGATTATCGGGTTCGGAGGTTTCAGAACGTTTGATCGTAGCGCTTACCTCGTCCATTCTTTTGTCGATTTTGCTTCATGGTCTTGTAGATGATACGTATTTCAGGAATGACTTGTCGTTGACGTTCTGGTTGGTCCTTGCCTTATCGTTTGCTGCCGTTCGGATAGGAAAAAAAGCCGCGACAGGTGTCGCGGTCTAATGCCATATACGCGCGGAACGGATCATTTCGGCAAGGCGATCCGATACAGTTTGTTATCCGTTCGGTTCGTGTAGAACAGATAGCTTTCGTTCCGATCAAGAAACAAGTCGGTGCTGTCATAGCTGCCAGGCATATTTTCGGGTGAAATGACCCGGTCAACTTTTCCCGTTTCGACGTCAAGCTTCCAAAACGAGTCGCTCGTTACGAGTGACTTGCCGAAATAGTCATCCGGCAGTACCGCACTTGATGTCAGAGATAGAGGCAACGCGTAATATACCGTGCGCCCGTCTTTTGTCCAGACGGCTTTCGATGTGAACGTCGGGACTTGAAGGGTATGAAATTCGCCACCGTTCTGATTTGCTAGTCCCAGACGGACTTCGGAACCGCCCTTACTGAGCGTATTGCTTATAAGCACGTGCCCGCCATCCGGAGACCAGAGAAAACTGGCTCCGAATTTTTGTCCGAATATCTTTTCAGGTGTCCCGCCGGTTACTGATACGGTATACAAGGAAGATTCTTCAAAGGCGGACGGACGGCTCCAGAACGAAAGTAATGCCGATTCAGGAACCGACTGGCTCATCGGGTCGAGAAGATTCGGAGCAGTCGCGATCTCTTTCCATTCGGTTCCGTCCGGTTTGGCGGAATTGATGCTGGTCCTGTCTTTTTCATCACGATAGAAATAATAGATTTTTTCGGATAAGTTCGACCAGGCGGGCGAATACATGCCCGCCTTGAGTGACGTGATAGAGGTGTGTTCGACATCGATCAGATACCACAGCTGAGTTTCGGTATTCCCTAGTAATGCGAGTACTTTCGATCTGTCCGGTGACCATCGGGACTGGAGCATCTTTCCGGGTAGCCCGCCAACGATGACGGACTCCCCGCCGCCGCCCAGCGAGAATTTCCGCAACGCGCCGTCACGAAAAAAACCGATCGCATTATCACCGATGACTGCGGCACCGAAGACGGGAGTATCGCTCACCGTTTCTAGCTGCGTCTGGCTCTGATTCCCGATGAATTCACTGTCGGACTGTGCCTTTGCTTCGATCTTCTTCTTTTCGTTTACGGTGGCATTTTTCGGGTTATTCTTGAAAGCGAAATTGTATGCACCCAAAAACAGGACGGTAATCGCGAAAAGTGACGCGGATATGATAAAAATTTTTTTCATGTTGTTTGGCTGTCAGATCGGATCTGACCTGAATATCACAATGTACAGCAGCTGGTCTGTGTGCTGACATGGACGTGCGCGGGTCTCCCCTCCGGATTCACTCTCCCTCCGCATGCCGAGGCGGCACTCTGTATGTCTCTCGACAGTTGTGAATTGATATCACCACCGACTGACAAGTCCGCTGCCTGTGATTGCTGGCACTCAGTCGCGGTTTTCGAAGCGCCTCCGCCGTAATGACATGATGTCCGTGCATGGGCGCATTTTCTGTCGCTCCAGTTCGTCTTACATTCCGTAAAGCCGGCGCTGTCGGAAATGCTTGATAAGACCGCATTCGGTACTCTTCCCTTAATGCATGTAAGTAGTGTGGATAGGGCAGCCGACGCATCACCGCATTGCCTGTCGATGCCGGATTGTGTGCCAAGCCCGCCGCAGGAACCAGCTGCGACGGTCGGTGTCGTGACCCCGGTTTCATCCGTTGCAACAGGTGTCGCTTCGGTCGTGGAATTTATCGTTGCCGCTCCGAAATTTAAGCTTACCATGACCAGGTCGGGATTGATGACATAAAGAATCAACCAGGCGATGATCGCGAGTGCGAGCCCGATGAGTGCGTCAAAAATGACTTTTTTCGCCGAACTGGTCTGAGAAGTGTTTCCCGCACTGGTCAGATACATCATTCCACCGACTGCGATCATGAACATCGCGGCGATACCTACCGCCCACAGTGCGAATTTGTATATCGCCTGTATGTAATCCGCCATCTGACCGCTGTTCGTGTTCGTGCCGGGGATCCGTTCCAGTGGAGTATAATCGGTATTTGTGAAGGTATTGGATGAACCGCTCCCGTCGCCCGTTCCCCCACCTCCGCCCGTACCTCCGCCTCCATCTAACGTCCCGCCTCCGCCTGTCGGAAGCGCAGAACTTGCAACGCAACAGTTCTGACCGGTGTACGCGCCGCCGCTAGCCGCAGTGCATGTGCTATCTGCGGACCTGCCTGCCGCGCAGGTCGCTTGACATACGCCTGAAACGCCACTGGTATTTCCTGTACAGGTTCCCGGTCCGGTTGTAGGTGAAGTGGCATCAGTGCTGCAACAATAACCATTTGGCCAAGAACAGTTCGTTGCTCCACTTATCGTGTATTCGGCCAGACAGCTTCCGCCGCATGCTCCACCGATGTTTTCGCATAAAATGGAATTTTGAACCGGTACGCATGTGAGGCCTGACCCCGTACCCGCCTGGGTCAGATATGCCTGACACTCTGCCAGCGAGTTGTAATCCGTGAAGTTTCCCGCCCCGTTCGTGGTAGCAGCGCCGTTAAGGAATAAGCGGTATACGATGGCGGCGTGTGTCGGCTTAGCGGAAAGAAGAAAGATTACCGCAAGAAGGAAAAGGAGCTTGTGTGTATGTTTTGGCATAGACATTCATTTTTCGACAGTATACCACAGCGTCCATGGCTATCAAAGATTCCGACAAACAAAACGTTCACGAGTGTCTTCGTGAACGATTGCCGAAATGCGGTTCCTATTATGACGATACGTGAACCCTATTCGTAACGCCGCTGTACCGTGTCCCAATCGATAGCTTTCATAAACGCTTCGATGTATGAAGCTCGCTTGATGCCGTAGTCGCGGATATACGCGTGCTCGAATACGTCCATGACAAGTAGTGGTGTGCAACCGGCGAGATGACCGGCATCATGTTCGTTTACCCAAACATTGAAAAGGCCGTCCCCGTTCGGGTCGTATGCGAGAACCGCCCAGCCGACTCCCCGAATTGCGCCCGTAGCGCGGAAATCTTTCTCCCATGCGTCGAAACTTTGAAACTTCTCCTCGATTTTCATCGAAAGACGGCCGCTTTTGTCGATCGGTATCGCTTGCTTCGTGATATTTTCGAAATAGAGCTCGTGGAGCTTCATACCGTTCCATTCCCAACCGAAACGCCTCTTCAGTTCCGAATATTGCGGAGTCCCCGTCTCGATCTCTTGTGAGAGCTTGGCAAACTTATTCACATTCGTCACATATCCCTCATAAAGACCGAAGTGATCCGATAAGAGAGCGTCCGAGAAACCCGGAGTCCCGATGAGGTGGGAAAAGTCCTTCACTTCGTTCATAATTGCTGTCGTTATAATATGAATGGTCCGTTGTGACCGAAACGTTGTCAGATTTTTCCTACAAGATCTATGCTGGGTTTCAATGATTTGTTCCCCGGCTTCCATTTCGCCGGGCACACTTCGAACCCGCCGTGTTCCCTCACGAACTGTGCCGCCCGCAGTTTCCGTAGAAGTTCTTCCGAGCTGCGTCCGATATTGTTGGCGTTGACTTCTATTCCCTGCAACACGCCGTCCGGATCAACAAGGAACGTTCCACGGAGTGACACTCCTTCGCCCTCGATATAGACCCCGAAGATTCTGGAAAGGTTCCCGGTAGGGTCGGAAAACATCGGATAAGAGACCTTCTTTACGGCCTCCGAGTGGTCATGCCACGCTTTGTGTACGAATACCGTATCGGTGCTTACCGAAAGTACCTCCGCGTTCAATTCCTGAAACGTCGAATAGTTTTCTGCAAGGTCCTCCAGTTCCGTGGGACACACGAACGTGAAGTCAGCGGGATAGAAGAAAAGAATAAGCCATTTTCCCTTGTAATCAGATAAATTTACCTTTTTGAAAGCTTCTCCATGATAAATTTCTCCACTGAAATCGGGTATGCTCTCACCGATCGTAGGAAAAAACGATTCGCAGGAAGAACCGCATCCGCATTTTTCCGACTCATTTTCTTCGCAACAGTTCATAATGTGCAATTTATCTTATTAATAAGTGTAACCCCCGTCGCAGTCTGTCAGCATACTAGAACTCGGACAGGTCATCGTCAATGCTCTTGCCACCGTTTATGATTTGTTGTAGGATGTCTCGAATCACTCATATATATGACGGCAACGGAAGATAAAAAAATTCAAGTCGGAGTCCGGCAGGGGGATTCCGGACGACGTCTCGACTCGATCTTGGCCGAATCGGTTTTGACGGATGGAAAATCCAGGACGGTCGTTCGCCTGTTGATCGAGTCGGGCAACGTGACCGTCAATGGAGAGCCTCAGTCGAATCCGGCGAAACGGTTGCGATACGGGGATATAATCGGTTTGGAGCGGTACTCGTCCGAATCCCCCGTTTTGACCCCGAATCACGATCTTTCCATGACGATTCTTTTTGAGAACGACCAGCTTTTGGCCATTGCAAAGCCTGCCGGCGTGCAGATGCATCCGGCCGGAAACGATTTGACGGATACCGTTTCGAACTGGGTGATCGCAAAGAGACCGGATATGGCATCGGTCGGTTATGACCCTCTTCGTCCTGGTATCGTTCACAGGCTTGATAGAAATACGAGCGGCGTCGTCGTTCTCGCGAAAACACCCGAGAGTTTTAACGAATTACAGGAACTCTTCCGTGCTCGAAAGGTCAAAAAAACCTACCAGGCGCTTGTTTTGGGAAATGTTCGGGAAATCGAAGGGATAGTTAGCTATCCGTTGGCGCATCGTACGGGAACGCTTCGCCGACAGGCGATCGTGAAACAGGAAACGGAAGTCAAAGACGCGAAGGAAGCGGTAACGGAATATCGCGTGAAACAAAGATACCGGGAGTACGACTTGTTGGAAGTGTTTCCGAAAACGGGGCGGACGCATCAGATTCGTGTGCATCTTGCGGCTATTGGGCACCCTGTTGTCGGAGATCGTTTGTATGGAGGCAGACGGATGAAACGGGTTGGTATGCCCGAAAGACAGTTACTGCACTCTTTTGCGCTCTCCTTTACTTTGTTTGGCATCCCTGTTCACTTAGAAGCGCCTCTCCCTCCTGATTTCTCGGAGTTTGTGGATTCCCTTGACGGGATGAAAAAAGCGGGGTATCCTGGGAAGGCTTTGAATTGATTACAGGGCTAATTAGTTTCATCCCGGTTTCGTGATTTCCGTTGGTTTTACGGACGGGTCTTATCTTATCGATATGCACAAGGATCTCATCGCCTTCAATATGGCGCAGCGAGCGAAAAAAGAAGTCCCGAATCTCCATTCCGGGGATGTCGTGAAGGTTTATAGGAGAATCATTGAAGGCGGCAAGGAGCGAACCCAGATGTTCCAAGGAATGGTTATCGCGATGCGCGGCGGCCAGAGCTCTTCACCGACAGTCACGATCCGAAAGATTTCATTCGGAATCGGAGTAGAATTGGTACTCCCCCTGTACTCCGAGAACATAGAGAAAATCGAAGTCGTGAAAAGCACTCGCTCCCGTCGCTCGAAACTCTACTATGTTCGGGATAAATCAGCCAAGCTTCTTCGTCGCAAACTGAAAGAAGTGGGATTGAAGGTGGGTAAGGGATTGAAGCCCGAAGATGCGCTTATCGCCGAGACGATTCAGACGGAATCTTCCGAATCAGAACCGGTCGAGTCGCCCTCGATGGATGGTGAAACGGTCGAAGAGGTATCGACGGAAGCTGGGAAGTAAGCTATTCTTCCCATGGGCCCAGGTGGCGGAATTGGTATACGCGCTAGCTTGAGGTGCTAGTTCCCGCAAGGGATTGGAGGTTCGAGTCCTCTCTTGGGCACAACGGAACGGAGTGGAGTTGGGATGAAGAAACAAGCCAACGGTTTGGCTTGTGTGAGGACGAGAAGGCCGGAGCGAAGTGAGGCGGGGCTGGAAGCGATTCTTGCTTCGGGAATCGACTCTGGCCGAGTCCTCTCATGGGCACAGATAGATGTGAAAAGAACAGGCACCCTGTTCTTTTTGCTTGATAAAGGCAGAGTCTTGCTAATTTCTCACCATTTTGTACAATAGAAAAAGTCTTATGCACGCTTAGCTCAGTTGGTTAGAGCACCTCGTTTACACCGAGGGGGTCCAAGGTTCGAGTCCTTGAGCGTGCACCGAAACCGTGTATAATGAAAGTCATGGTCGCCTGGGTAGCTCAGTGGTAGAGCAGAGGACTGAAAATCCTCGTGTCGACAGTTCGATTCTGTCCCCAGGCACAGGAATATTGTGGATAAGTCGTGTATTGCGCCGGTTATCCACCGTTTCCGGAATCCATATAAGCCGGGACTGTAGCTCAGCGGTTAGAGCAGGCGGCTCATAACCGCTTGGTCGCTGGTTCGAATCCAGCCAGTCCCACAGTCGGTGAAGATCGGTGAAAAGCGGGCCTGCCACGCCGAAGCGCGGAGCGCGAAGGCGGGTATCGTATAGCGGCTATTACGTGTCCTTGCCAAGGACAAAATACGGGTTCGACTCCCGTTACCCGCTCAGGAAAGCATAAACTCCCCCGCAGAGGGGAGTTTTTGCTTTTCCTGGGTAGATAGGGAGTCGAACGGGCAGGAACGAGTTGCGATCCGCCAGCTTGCGGAGAGCAAAACGAGTGTA
>JAAXTX010000063.1 GCA_013336285.1 Candidatus Moraniibacteriota bacterium
CTGACATTATGACTTTTGTGGAGGTAGAGGCTCATGCCCGGATTGTATCATATTCCGCAGCAGAGCTGCGGGGTATTGACCCTAAGAGAGAATAAAAAAGGCAAGATGTGAATCTTGCCTCTTATGACCGCGATCGTCAATTTTTCTTATACCCTCCGGCGTATCCCCGATCCGGCGCGCCGTATATCCGCTCAAGGTCCCCTTCCGAATGCTTCATGAAATGCGTCACGAGTTCGGGACTCGCGTCGCCGCAAAGATGCAGCCTGGGTTGTCCGCCTGCCGTATCGATGACCCTGAGGATGATCGGCTGTTTCGCGACGACACCCGCGACCTGAGCCGTCAGGTATTCCGCGGAATAACCGATGCCGAGATCCTCGTCGGTGAGGTCGATGACGACGTCATTCTGGAATCGGAGATACCCGCATTCGCCGGACATTTCATAGCGCGCCGTCCTGGCTCCTATCTCGCCCTGCCAATTCAGTACCATCCGACGAAGTTCCGTCGGATCGACCTTGGTGGCCTTCGAGATTTCAAGGATTTTCCGTTCCTCGACTATGCCCGCCGGGACGCCGGGACACATGCCTTTCATGGCGGAATTGAAACAGTGATCCATCGCCGCCAACACCCTGTCGCCTTCCTCCGGCGGCACGCCGAGCAGGGCGTACATCTGACCGAGAGAAGAGGCTTCCCAGTACGCCTCGGGTCCCTTTCCGTATCCGGGATCCCCGGGTCGATGATGGTCTATCCGGCAGTCCGGCATGAAACCGATGACCGAACATTCCACGAAAACGACGAACGTGTCGGGTAGCAGAAACGCGTTGTCGGCCATATACGCATTGCCCGGATGCACGCGCTTGCCGTCTTTGGTCGCGTAATCGATAGCGATCCCGTATTTGCCGAGCACCTCCCAAATCCGGTCCATTTCAGGATCCTGCGCGCCGAGAACAAACAACATCTTCATAATTGCCTCCTTGTTGTGGATAAGACTGTTAAACATCACTGATTTCCGAAAAATCCGACCGAACGAAAATCAAGGTACGGTAATACATTCCGGACAAAATGTAAAATTTTCCGGACCATTCCACGCCTCAATTCGGAATTCACGGAAAAGAAGGGCCCTCGCAGACCCTTCTTTTCGTTCGAAAGCGATCCGGTCCGAAACGTTAGAATATTCATTCTTGAGAATCTCTCTTTATCCCCGTCCTTCACCCTTGCCTGCCCGAATCCGGGACGCCGGATGCGTACGGGTTTTCAATCCGCCGAAGGGTCGACCGTTCTTTCGACCGCGTAGCGTTCGATGATCTCGAGATTGTCGGCTGCCGTCCGAAGATCGCAGAACGTCTTGTTCGGCGAGTCTTCCCCTATCGAATCGACCAATTCCTTCACGAGATATTTCAGTGACCGAGTCAGGATCGAATTTCCGACCGCGATGGCAGGGAGAGGGTCTTTCACCCGGATTTCTTCCAAGGGCCGATCGTTCGAGTAGCTTTCCCTCAATCCCTGCGTGTCGCTGTATTTGACGATCCCCTTGCTGCCCACTATCTCGACAATGAAATCTTTGGCCCCGAAGCAGTAGCTGTCGTTGAACAGATCGATACAGGTCCCGTTTTCCGTCATCAGGTTTCCCGAAAATTGCGATTCCGCGTCGACCGGATCCGTAAAACGGGGATTCCTGTATACCGAAGTGAAAATGGCCCCGCTCGTTATCGTCGGCATATCGAGCAGATACCGCGCCAGATCGATCTGATGGACGCCTACGGCGAAGAGCTGTCCGCCGCCGGATTTTTTCGAGTTGTACCAATGGCCGGTATAATTCTGGTCCGAAAAGATATTGAGGTAGGAGCCGATTCTCACGGTCATGATATCACCGAGGCGCCCGCTTCCGATACGGTCCCTGATGTGACGTATGATTGGATTGAACCGCGCCGCATGGTTGACGATTACGATCTTCGGATAGCCGTTCACCAGGTCAAGCATATCCCGGATATCTTTCGCCGAAGTGGCCGCCGGTTTCTCGATCAGGATATGCTTGTTCTGTCCGACCGCGGCTTCGAACATTTCCCGGTGCAATGCGCTCGGCGTGGCAATGACGACAAGATCGATGGTCGGCTCCCGAACCAGGTCTTCCCACTTTTCGATGACCTGCGCGCCGATCTCATCGGCTATTCTTTTCGTCTTTACGCTGTCCGATCCACTGAGAAACAACGTGCAATCCGTATCGATCGACTTGAACGTCTGAGCTATCGTTTTTCCGAATCCGGTTCCGATGATTCCTATGACCATAGGCATTGAAAACAAGTAAAAAACCGATGCCCGCCCGTAAATAGTGCCGACTGCATGCGCCCCCTTCTTCGTTCTCATTCTCCCTCATCGCCTGACGGGTGTAAAGCAGGATGTCCGGATAAGTCTTTCCGCGTAGCGACGACAAGCGTCTGAACCGTACGACACACCTTCTTATGGATATATAAAAGGGCCTCGCATCGCAAGGCCCTCGTACTCTTCATGTAGTAACCGTTTTTTCGTTTTCACATACCAGCATGTCCACCACCGCGTTATGCAGGAAATGCGTGATAGTCGAAATCATCAATGCCGTTCCATAGTGCTGACTCAATCCTCCGCAACTGAGGAAGACCAGACAGTACAGGAACCCCATAACTCCCTGACAGAGAATGTTGTTCGGGTCACCATGCGCGAATCCGAAACCGATCGATAATAGCACAGCGAGCGCCAGGATGAGATACGGTGATGATCCGGGCGAAACCACGATGACGAGCGGGAGGCGAAAAAGCATCTCTTCGATGCAGGCTAAAATAAAAATCAGAATCATGTAGGTGACTGGGAGCGCTTTCACTCCGACGATTTTCATTGAAAGCTTTGAGGTTTTGAAGAAAGGAACCTTCAGACTCAAAAATTTCAGATATGAAAAATCGATAATCATGGTCGCCAGTACGATGAGTATCACTCTCAACGGCGACGGTTCCTGCAGCAGCCATTGCTTCAAGACAGCCTCCTTTTTTTTCAGGTTTATGAATTGTAAAGAACATTATATTATACTATATATATTCATTATTGTCAAATATTTATCAGGCTCAAGAACGGCATCGGATACGTGAAGAGAACGATTTTACGCGTATATTTCGTCTTACTCCTCGGCCATGAAAGAAGGCGAAGATTGACTCCGAAACGGCGATTCGGAAAAAATCAAAGGCGTGAATATGTTTCACGCCTTGCCTCACTTTCGATTATCACCTACCGGAACACATGTTGCCGGAAAAACGCGGACACGCCGCCGAGATCTATGGAAAATGCCGCGAGCATCTGCTGCACGTATCCCATGGAGCCGGCATATCCGATCCACATCATGACGGCGCACAACGGACCGATCCACATCAGATCCCGACCGGTCAGATCGGCGGGTGAGAAATCGAAATACCCGCCGCTGCTGCCTTTGCCGGACCGCAGGAAACGGACATCGCCATATCTGTACGCGAACATCGGACCGAACAGTGCGAGCGCTATGGAAAATACCGCGAGAGCGGCAATCTGCAGGTGCATGCCCAAAACAATCCCGATTACGGAAAGAACGGCTCCCGCGACGATCTGCATCCACAGGAATGACATTATTAGCAGTAACTCGAATATCGAGGAACCGGTTCTTCTTTTTCCACCGTTATTACGACCCATTTCGCACTTCCTCCCTGCGTTTTTTTTATGATTTATGAAAAAGTACCATACCACGAATTAAGCACGGATATTCGAATTTGTCAAGAATACGTAATGTTTCAATACCTTTGCATCACCTGCTAGACTGACCTGTTTAATGCAAAGATATGGCATACACCTCGAATCCGAATATCCCGAAGGTGCGCTGGAAAGCCGTGAAGATGCTCAGATCA
>JAAXTX010000064.1 GCA_013336285.1 Candidatus Moraniibacteriota bacterium
CTTGTCGTTACCGATGACAAATCGTAGAGGATTTGTGGCCGTGACGACGGATGGTGCTTCGAAAAAAAAGAACCGCCGTGAGATCTTTTCGAACGCAAGCGTTCTTAAGATACTCATCGGCGGTCCGTAACAGCGTTTGCGCCCCAAATCGCTCGCGCTGCGGATTCATAAGTCAAAGGAGCTATAAGCAGAATTTGACAGAAGAATCAATATTTGTCAAGTCCAGTACGAAGAAAAAGTAATTAAACTCGTATTATAAGCCATAAAAGATAAACAGCCTCCGGGAGGGGCTGTTTACTATTCTTTGCCGGGGTTTGTCGCGGTTTTTTCTCGCCTTTCTCGATTTATGCCGTAAATATTGCCGCGATCCCGCAGCGTGAACGTAGCCTTTCTCTCCCCGGAGATTGTCTTTGAGGCTACAGCCTCGATGATACCGCCTGGGCGGTGTTGTATTGTCATCCTCTGTCAGCTGATGACAAGCCTTTCCCAGATCTTCCCCTTGATCCGGAAAATTGACGAACGCGAAGGCTGAAGAATCTTCCCGGATGGGAGCGATCATTGGGATCGCGTAAAAAGGTACAATGTGTGGAATCCCGGAACGAATGATACGGTGTTTCATCGTTTCACCTATTCGGGACTCCCGATGTTGTCTCAAACGACTGGCCACGGATCAGAGGCCGTGAATGCCTTTGCGGCGGAATGAAGGAGGCTGAATCCTTCATTGAAAGCATGATAGTCGCGCTCCGGAAACCGTCAACTTCTCCAAAAAAAGAAAAGCCAAGGTTTCTTGGCGGAAGGGAATCGGCGCGACGAGTCGGGAGAACACCGGCATGAACGATCATACGGGCGTTCTCTCCGTAAACCGTCGAATCCGGAGTATTGGTGTCCGACGGACCTCAGAATCTATCTCAAATCTCACCGCGGTGATAAGCTGCAAATTCTGCTTGCCGGATGAAATGCTGACTGAAATTTCAGCTGCAAACGCTTCATATCTCGTCAGGTTACGATAGTAGCCTTGCTCGATATTTAGCGTTTTCGCTCTAAATTTCAGCATTTCATCTCGACATGAGATTTGAGATAGATTCTCAAGGAACGGTGGGATGAAAGAGCGGCACAAGACAGCATGGTATCGTCCGACTCCGTTGTCAATGCGATATCCGACGGTATCGATGCAAGAAAAAAAGCCCGGCTTTTTTTCTTTTGCCGACGATGTGTCGGGGAAGCGGACTTTGAAATATGGCTCAGCGAGCATGAATATACTGCCGAACGGTCGACACGATCGCCCCAAAGTGAGGACATTCTTGGGCAAAAGGGTTCCCGGGAACCCGACCCTGGTAAGGCGTGTATCGTATAGCGACCGTCCTGTCGGCCGTTCGGCGTAAAAAGGAACGAAGTCATATCAAGGTAATCGTACACAGATACCGGCGTCACGTCCAGTCTTTCCGGTTGACTCATGACGGAGCCTCCCATAGACTGGCAGGGTCCGATAGAATGATGAACGCAAGGCGATCATGGAATACCGGGATCTTGAGAAATACGACTATCGGCTTCCCAAGGAGCTGATACGGAAGTGTGGCGTCGAACCGCGCGATTCGGCGCGCTTGTTCGTCTATGATACCGGGACCGATACGGTCTTTCATGATACGTTCGCGAATCTCGCTTCATACCTGCCGGAACGTGCGATGCTCGTTCTCAACGAGACGCGGGTCGTTCCGGCGCGGCTTATGCTATCCAAGGAAACCGGAGGAAAGATCGAAGCGTTCGTCCTGGCGAACGAGATACGTGATGCCCGACCAGAGGCAGGTGAAATGCCGCGGTCGGATGAGTCGTCGGGGTCCGACGTGTCGGATCCGCTGATCCCGATTCTGGTCGATAGGAAGTGCGTACCGGGAATGAAGCTGTTCTTTCCGGATGGCAGCCGTTTCGAGGTCGTCTCGCAGGATGAGAACCGATTTTTCGTGAGGCTTCATTCCGGAAAATCGCTTTCGGATCTGCTGGATGCGTACGGTGAAACGCCGATTCCTCATTACCTCGAGGATGCGGGCGCAACACGCGACGAGCAGGCCCTTCGAAGGCGGTATCAGACCGTCTTTGCCCGGTCGGGAGCGTCGGTGGCCGCCCCGACCGCGTCGTTGCATTTTACCGATCAGGTGCTCGGATCGCTTGCCGGCAAAGGGATCGAAACGGTACGCGTCGGATTGGATGTCGGTCTGGGGACTTTTGCATCGCTCCGACCCGAGAACTTCGTATCGAAGACGCTTCATCGGGAACACATCCGCGTGTCGGAAGCGGCTGCGGAACGATTGACCCGGGCGAAGGCCGAAGGTCGCGGCATGGTAGCCGTCGGCACGACCGCGCTTCGGACACTGGAAACCGTAATCGTTCCGGGGGCCGATACCGGAATGACGGAGTTTCGTCCGTATTCGGGCGATACCGACATATTCATATTTCCGCCTCACGGCTTCCGTTCCGCGGATATGCTCCTGACGAATTTCCATCTGCCGAAATCCTCGCTCATGCTGCTCGTCGAGGCGTTTCTTCGGGACAAGGGGGCGAAACGTACTCTCGTATCGCTCTACGAGGAAGCGATCCGGGAAGGCTACGCGTTCTACTCGTTCGGCGATTCCATGCTGATCCGCTGATTTTCGTGATAAGATTGATCTGTTGCGGGTACGGATTCGGATCGATACGAACACGAAACGGAATGTCTCCCCGAACATTCAGATTCCTCTCATTTTTCGCAGCCGTCATGGCCGGACTCATACCGGCATATTTTTTCGTATTTGGCACGCTGCATATGTTCGGTACCGTACGGGCCCAAGCGGTCGGAGACGGACCGAAGACGCCGCAGGACGCGTTCGTCATCGGATTTTCCGAGCCGATAGTCGGTGACGGTCTCGATGGAAAAATCTCGATATATCCCGAGAAGCCGTTCCGTATGCTGTGGAACGACGACCGTACGAACGTATCGATAATTCCGGACGGCCGGTGGGACTCCGACGGGCAGTACCGGGTCACGATCGATCAGTCCAAATCCGGTATCGCGAAAACCGTTCCGACGTCCTCGTTCTCTTTCCGTGTCCCGGATTACCCAGGTATTTCCTCCGTAACGCCCGGGGATGGAACTTCCGGCGTCGTGTTGGATATCGAGGATCCGATCGTCGTCCGATTCGACCGGTCCGTGAAGGACTTTTACGTTGACTTCCGCATATCGCCGCGCGTCGAGGTCACATACGAGAACGATGCGGACAAGACGGAATTTAGAATTCTCCCGAAAGGAGACGTACAGCCGGGAACGAAATACACGGTTTCCATCCTTGCCAAATGGCGCGGCGAGTCCGACGGCGCATACAAGGAGCTGGGAAGCGCGTCGTTTTCGACGCTCCCGGAAAAACCGGTCGAGTGGGCGAAGGACATCGCCGAGAGGGTATCGCAGGCGAAGCGGTTCACGCATGCCTCGAAACCTGCCGGAAAGTACATCGATATCAATCTGGAAAGTCAGGTCATGATCCTCTTTCAGGACGGACTCGCGCTCGACGCGTATCCCATATCCTCCGGGAAACGCGGTATGGAGACGCCAAAGGGGGAGTTCGCCGTCAGGAACAAGGCGGCCCGACCGTGGTCAAAGGCGTACGGACTCTATATGCCGAACTGGATGGCGCTTGTGCCCGACGGGAAGTTCGGGATACACGAACTTCCGGAGTGGCCGGGCGGATACAAGGAAGGCGCGAACCATCTCGGCATCCCCGTATCGCACGGATGCGTCCGGCTCGGTGTCGGACCGGCTAAGCGGG
>JAAXTX010000065.1 GCA_013336285.1 Candidatus Moraniibacteriota bacterium
TACGTAAAAAATCAGGGGACTGAAAAGGAATACGTACAACTCCACCAGGACGCACTGACGTTGTTCGACTACATGCAATAGCTGCGGCACGATACCCCGTCAGCTCTGCTGCGGGGTAGTTGATTTTACATGTATTTTTTTTAAAACCGAGCGATCATATCCGCACTTGCTCCGAGGAAACTCCGAAAGCTTGTAGAGAATACCGTCTTGCAGTTCGCGGTCGACGAGGACAGTGTTCATCTCAAGGAAGATACGTGTCTCTTGGCGGTACCATCTTTTCCTGTCCCGAATGGGAAGGGCTCGAAGAGGGTACCCGGTATCGGAGGAAGACATGCGGCTGGATCGAACCGGATAACGGGTTCATGTTTATCTCGGACGAGGATATGCGGAGTGAATTCTGCTCGCTGTTCGGGATAGGGGTTCCTCCCGCTATCGACCGCGATGTCATTCTCACTGACTTTTCCAGGGTGAATGATGCCTTATCGAAACTGTCAAAGACGGTTTGATTCGCGTGAATGAAAATAAAAAGGCGCTGTCTCAACAGCGTCTTTTCTTATGGCTATTTCTTTGTAAGGTGGAAAAATCCCCTGTCGATAGCATTCGGTATGGTCGGAAGATATGTATGATGACAGGTTTCAAGACGTGGTCAGTTGATTTCGATGTCAACGTAGGCTATCTGAGGAAACTTGTCGATTATCTTCTTTTCCACCTTGTCGATATGGTTGCCGACCAGTCTCGGGATCCGATCCGTCGTCCGGAACATCAGTCTCGCGAATTCCTTGAAGTCGTCCTTGATGGCATCATATTCTATCTTGAGGTCGCCCGCCTCGTAAATTTCCTCATAGAGAGGCGATCCGTTCCACTCGACCGTCGTGAATATCCGGTATTTCCCGATGTCGATCGCTACCGATTTGAACTCGAGAACCTGTTCGATGCAGGGGTCTTTTAGCAGGTCTTTGATAATCTTCTTCGTGACCTCCCTATTAAGAGGTTTACCGATGATGTATTGGTGGTTTTTAATTATGAGCACTACCGCCAGGCATCCCAGGATCAATCCGACCAATATGCCACCGGACGCATCGTAAATGACGTCGCCCGTGACGTACGTCATCCATTGCGCGATGAGCGCGATAAAAACGCCGAGTACGGCCGCTCCATCTTCATAGATTACGGCGAGAAGTACCGGATCGGCATCCTGAAGGGTTTTTTTCGACAGCTTCTTCCCCTTCCGCAGTTCATTCAGTGCCATTTTCAAAGTGGCGCCCTCTATCGCGAACGCCGCTAACAGTATGACGATACTCGTGATGCTGAACGTGGGGTGTGCCTCACCGCGGTTCATGAGTGAATCTATCGAATGATAAATGGTGATTCCCGCACCGATGAAAAGGATGCCGCACGCGGAAATGAGCGACCAGAAAAACCGCTCGATACCGTATCCGTACCCGTGAATATCATCGGCGGGTTTTTTCGATCGGGTGATGCCGACCAACAGAAGCGACTGGTTGAGCGTGTCCGCGAAACTGTGCGTAGCTTCCGCGAACATGCTCGCCGAGCCGGTCACGAAAAAAACCGCCGTTTTCATGACGGTGACGAAGGTGTTGCCCAACAAAGCGGCAACGACGGATTGTTTGCCGTGAGTCTGTGTTTTCATATTGCTTTCCTCGAAATCGATACGATTCGGTACCTTCGAAGAATAAAAGAAAATCGACGTGCCCACAAGTGGCCGTGCGATCGACTGACGGTAGTTGTTCCGATATGATGTCGGGAACGACTTCGAGCCGGGAGAGTCCGTACATCCTTTGACAGGAGCGCTTCCGCGCCATATAGTGTTACTTCCGCGGAGTAGTCGCGGATATGATGCAAAGGCAATTTCGTTAACAATATATCTGGAGGTTCGCTCATGACGGATAAGACGATAATCGACAGGAAAATGATCGAGGGGCTCGGAGAAGTGGCGCGGGAAGCCGGAAAACAGGGACGGAAAATCTGTTGCAACACGTCCGTTGCCGCGTTCGTCAGGAATCGGGAAGGACTCTATCTCGTCATCCGACGGACGAAGAAACCGCTCGGGTACGCCGGTGTCGCCGGTCATGCGCTCGACGAGCGCGAGGACTGGCTCGAATCCATGAAAGCTGAGCTCCGCGAAGAGGTCGGCATCATCGTCGAAAAGGACTCGGATCTTCGTCCGATCGAGAAACTGAAGGGAGTCTATACCAACATGTGCAGTCGACCCGGCTGCCGATTTCATGCCTGGAAGGTTTACGACCTCGTCGTCGACGGGACACCGGGAAAGATGACAGGTGACGACGGCGTGAAGAGTGTCCATTGGGTCACGAAAGACCGACTCCGGGAACTGTGCGAAAAGACGCGCGAGTGGTATTCGCGTGGCAAGCCGGACGGAGAGGATGATCATATGGAGCCGATCGCGGTCATTCATCTCGCAAAGGCCGACGTTATCGATATCGACATTTCGTTCATCGAGGATATCCGCCGATTGCCTCACGAAGGCGATTACTGACGGTATCGGACATAGTTCACGCTGCCGCGCTCGTAGCCGGCAGCTTTTTTATTGGTACTTTTTTCAGAAAAACAGTGAACGTCTTGATCGGAAAGGCAATCAGGTACTGTTCGCTCGAAGCGGTCGGGCGGGAAATCGAAAAAAATCTTCTTGCGGATGATCTGTATTCCACGCTTCCGAAGGTTTATCAACCCGCATTCTTCATCGGACATTAGTGTATCCCCCTTTCGTCTGGTTTCTCGTATTCCGTCGAATAAATCTTTAAATAAATAGACCATCGCGAACTCGTGAAGTTCATAAGAAAGGTAGATCCCTGCTTACTTGAAAATCATGCCGAGCAAATCTGAATCGCGCGGTTTCCTGGGATATAAATGAATGACCAGCCCTATTTTTCAATGAGGGCTGGTCGGTTCGCTGGCGTGTCGATCTGTCGCTGCCTGTACCGGCCGCACGAGATACTTGTACACGAAACTGACCTGATAATTGTACGTGATCTCCGTACGCCATCCCATTTTCAGCTCAAGATACTGATGAAGATAGGCGAATGGACAACCCGCAGACGCGATATCGATCATTATCCAGACGATAATGACGAACAGAAACTGTTTCCACTCGGTCTTTATCGGAGTGAACCGTTTGGTCAGGTATTGAGCCCAGATAACCCAGGTTCCATGAACGACCCACGACAGCACGTATAGAAAGAACAATACCGATTTTTCCATGTATTATCTCCGGATTTTCGTTTGAAATGAACTGACACTTCCTTAATTTGAACATACACAATAGCATTTATTGTGAAATATGTCAAATATCGACGGGAACTTGATGCGTGCCATTAGGCGGTATCAATTACTCTATTATTGCGCGGTAATTATCAAAAAATCGATTTGGGATAAGCTGATATTGACAGGCTGACGAAATTTGCTACTATGAGCTCGTAATATAATGGCTTTGAATAATGATTTCGGAGGAACAATGATCGCTATTGTACTTTTTTGGGTCGGATTGGTCGCAAGCGTAGTTACGGGCATCGGTTCGTGGTTTACTTCCGGCGACAGTAAGCGCGGAGTAGTGGCTTTTCCCATAGCACTTTTGTTGGCTGCCGCCGTAGCCAAGTATATCGGTCTATAGCCGTTTCGGCCTCGCGCGAATGATCTGCGAGGCCTTTTTATTCTCTCTTAGGGTCAATACCCCGCAGCTCTGCTGCGGAATATGATACAATCCGGGCATGAGCCTCTACCTCCACAAAAGTCATAATGTCA
>JAAXTX010000066.1 GCA_013336285.1 Candidatus Moraniibacteriota bacterium
CGAACAACGTCAGTGCGTCCTGGTGGAGTTGTTCGACTACATGCAATAGCTGCGGCACGATACCCCGTCAGCTCTGCTGCGGGGTAGTTGATTTACCGAAAGATTTTCCGCGTGCGGCGAACTTTTTCGAAATCGATTTTCTGCGTTTCGAATAGGAATACCCGCCTTTACAACGGGAACGGAGGGGAGTAGAAAGAGGGTGAAAGTCGGAAACATTTTTCCTGTTCATCGTGTATCGCACATCATCTATGATCCATTCATCCATCGACAAGGATTCGGCAAAGGGGTGGTTTGCCGGGCCGTGGAATTCGGAACTTCCCGTACCCGTCGGCTATGCCAACGAGGGCATACGGGAAAAGCATCTGCATTCGGAGATGTACGAGATATACCTGATCGCGAAGGGGACGAGCACGATCGTGATCGATGGGAAGGAAATCGATCTCAAAGAAGGGGATATGATGGTCGTGGAACCTGGCGAGGCCCATATCTTCACCGATAGTTCGGACGACTATCTGCACTTCGTGATCCATAGCCCGTTCGTCGAGAACGATAAACGGATCGTCGGATAGCCGCTGAAAATGACACAAAGACCCGATCTGTCGGGTTTTTGCGTTTCAAGATCGCATATCAGGAGAGTCGTTCTTCCAAATCCCTCCAACCGATGCCTCGAATCCGTACTCCGGGCGAAAGCACGGAGTCGTCCGTCCGGTCGAGCCGGGCATTCGTCTTTCTGAGTTCGTTCGGGTGAAGATCGATCTTGTACAGTTCGGATTTCGGAATGAGCCGGCGGATGCGCAGTGCGCGACAGAGCGACGCCCAGACGATCGGAGGCTCGTTGGTATCGGCGATGACGGCGCGGAGGCCGGCTTCGTCGCGGATGATGGCCGTCTTGCAGGAGAGCTCCTTTTCCAGGATGTCGATTTTCCATCCCGTTATTTCGTCCTCGTCGAACTCGTTCTGAAACCATTCGACGAGGCCCGTGGGGTGTGCCATACCGTTTCCGCCCTCCGGGATGAAGAGTGATTCGCAGAGGACATTACACATCGCTTTCGGAGACTTGTAGTCGACGATGATCGGAAGGGTCGATCCGAGATCGATATCGAAGGCGAATTCGCGGACCGGTTCGATCTCGCGGTCTTCCATCCAATCCCGATACGAGCCGATGATGCCGGCATAGACGCCGTTGCCTTCGAAATGCCTCGACATGTCGTCGTGACCGGATTTCCGTATCGTTCCCTGCTCGGCGATCCGCTCCGCGCTTGACCGTTCCGTCACATGCGTCGCGCGGGTGGAATACGGGGCGAGTTCCCGTGCGGTGGCAGCTATATGTTCCGCGATCGCCGAAATCTCGTCCCGCGTTTCCGCCGTCTCATCCATATCAGGCCGGTAGCGACCGTCCTGATACGCATACGATGGTTTTACCAGGTTGTTCGATTCCCATAACCCGTACGTGAGGTCGTATATTCCCTGCACCATCCGCATTCCCGGAAGTTCCGTACCGTATTTTTCCTCCAGATATTTCGCATACCCCGTATCGGTCTCGAGTCCGGTCATCTTGAGCGCGTGAAGCAGCTGCTTCCCGTTCCGGAGCGAATACTGCACGATCGCCTTTTCCACGAACGACTTCACTTTTTCCGGAAGCGATTCATAGCGATCGTTTCTCCTCTTCATTTCCTCGTCGATTTTCACGTTATCGAATTCGACCGAATCACGGAGTATCTTCCGAAGGTCGAAGAACAGGACGCTGTCGATCTTGCGGAAGGGGAGCGGCGCGTCTTCCGACGACGTGTCGGTTCCGTGTTCCTGCCGGCGGTATCGTTCCGATATGGACGCGAAGGCGTCGTCTATGTTCGGGATGAATCGGGAAAGGCCTGGAATGGAAGATACGTCCGCCCGGACGATCCGCCAGTGCAGGTCGAGGTCCTGTTCCGTAGGGAAGGAAGAGACGATATCCTCGGCGTCGAACACGTTTTCCCCGTCGCGACGCGAAACGTCGCCGAGCATATCGTGCCGGCCGACCTGTCGGAGTATCCGTTCCCGGTATTCCTCGTCGTCAGGGTACATCGCCTCGAGATAGATCTCCGAGACGCGTTTCGATCGACGCGGATGTTTCCGTGACCGCGGATTCTCGACCTTGCCGATATCGTGGAAGGCGAGCGCGGTCCGTACGAGGCCGCGCTCCTTCGAGGAGAGGCCGGTCGCGTCGAGTCGTTCCAAGGCGCGAATCGTATGCTCGGTCGGGTCGAAATCGTCGTGATCGCCCGTCTGCCTGAATCCGCGCATCCGAGAGAACGGTTCCGGCAACAGCGCGTGAAGTTTATCGAGCGTGTCGCGGAACTCCCGGTCGCCGAGGTCCGCCTCGAGGAATTCCCGGAGCCGTCGCAGTTTCTCACGCTCTTCCGGATCCAGATCCTCGACCGTTTTCGGTCCGTCCCATTCGGGGACCTCGTTGTCGCGATGTGCCCGTTCGAAGACCGGGGCGAGTACCGTGCTCCACTCCAATGCTTCCTGGATCTCGTCTTGGGACAGCGAAGACGCGTTCTCGAATCCGAGATCGATCTCGAAATCGGGCTTGGGCGGTCGCGTCGGTTCCGCTTCGAGTTCGGCATGTGACCGTTCGTACATATCGTTGGTCCGTGCGATGTTCCTTTCCAGTATATCATCAGAATCCCATAGTTTGTCGGTGTCTTGTCCCAAGGATTTCCCAACGGCGCGGAGAGTCTGGCATATCCTGCATATCGGTGGGCACAGACATGTTCCGCCTGATGTATCCGTCGGTTGAGGAAAGGCCGAAGTAAAACGGTGGAGCATGCGCGTATCGGCCTCCCCGGGTTCTTTCGTTGTCAGATACATGATATATTCAGGGTGGTATTTCGATCATCGTAATGTATATCTTCGTAAGCCGTAACGGATAAAGAAATATGAAACGTACCCCTGCCGCTTATCTGAAACTGACAAAAGTTTCGTTCATCGTCGCGGTCGTGAGCTGGTTCGTGTTGCCCGTCATTACGAACGTCCTCTATATGATATATGCGAGCAGCAATGGTTCGGATTCGATAGTCCGCATGATATTCTCTCTCAAGATTCCGATCCGGCTGATTCTCATCATATTGCCGCTTGCCGGTTTCTTGGGATACCTTGTCTCCCTGAAGAGATCCGCAACGGCTATCGGGGAGCCGGATGCGAAAAACGCCATGACGTGGGCGTTCATTTTCTGGGGGCTGTCGCTTGTCGCGCTTCCCGCACTCATCCTTCTGAGTCTTCTCGGTTGGGCGGAGTCGGGGATGTGCGGAGCAAACGGTGGGTCGTGCGGATTCGTCCCGATGTTACCCGTTCTCATGCTTATCGCCGCCCTTACTCTCTGCCTCTCCATCTATTCTCTCGTGACCGTACGGTCACGCTATTCATCCGGCGACTACGGGGCGATGGTGGATCGGGCGATGCTTCCTTTCTCCGGTCTCATAGCCTTGCTGATCGCCGTTATCGTAATGATCGTGTTGTAGGTCATACCTGAGCAGTTCCCGGTCTTTTTTCCATCGAAATCGCACGGAGGTATTTTTTCGTCCCCGGATATTATCGGCAGAGCCGTTTTTATTCTCTCTTAGGGTCAATACCCCGCAGCTCTGCTGCGGAATATGATACAATCCGGGCATGAGCCTCTACCTCCACAAAAGTCATAATGTCAGTTGTCTCGTCTAT
>JAAXTX010000067.1 GCA_013336285.1 Candidatus Moraniibacteriota bacterium
CCACAGCAGTTCAAGCAACTCCTCATGGTCGGGGGGCTGGACCGCTACTTCCAGATCGCACCTTGTTTCCGAGACGAAGATCCTCGGATGGACCGTCATTACGGCGAATTCTATCAGCTCGATATGGAGATGAGCTTCGTGACCCAAGACGACGTGTTCGCCATCATGGAGCCATTGATGCTCGAGCTGACGGAAAAGTTTTCCAAGAAGAAGGTCGTGAATCTCGATGCCGAAGGGCGGTTCCGGAAAATTCCGTGGCGCGAGGCGATGACCCGATACGGATCCGACAAGCCCGACCTGCGGTTCGGGATGGAAATCGTTCCTGTTACGGAAAAAGTAGCCGGATGCGGGTTCTCGGTCTTCGCCGATGCGGTTGCGGGCGGCAACGTCGTTCATGCTATGCGGGTCGAGAGCGGTGCGAAATTTTCGCGCAAGGAAATCGACGAGCTGGTCGAAATCGCCAAGAGCAAGGGCGCGAAAGGTCTCGCGTACGTGATCGTGCGTGAGGGAGGAGAGCTACAATCGCCCATCGTGAAATTTCTCGGGAACGACTTTGCCGCCGAACTCGTTTCAGAGCTCGGAGCGAAGGTAGGGGATATCGTCTTCTTCGGAGCAGATACGTGGGAAGTCGTCTGCAAGAGTCTCGGAGCGGTTCGGAGCGAATGCGGTTCACGATTGGGTCTGAAGGATGATTCGAAAGCCGCGTGGTGCTGGGTCGTCGATTTTCCGATGTATTCCTATTCCGAGATCGAACCCGGCAGAGTGGACTTCGAGCACAATCCGTTTTCCATGCCCCAGGGCGGTTTGAAGGCGCTGCAGGAGCAGAATCCGCTCGATATCCTTGCCTATCAGTACGACATGGTCCTGAACGGTTTCGAGGCCTCGAGCGGTGCGATACGGAATCATGATCCCGAAATCATGTACAAGGCGTTCGAGATAGCCGGATATTCCAAGACGGAGGTGGATAATCGTTTCGGTGCGCTTATCAACGCCTTCAAATACGGCGCGCCGCCACACGGCGGAAACGCTCCCGGTATCGACCGTATCCTTATGGTGCTTTCGGATTTGGATTCCATCCGGGATATCTATGCGTTTCCGAAGGACGGTTCCGGACGGGACCTCATGATGGAGAGCCCGGGTGCGATCGGCGAAAAGCAGCTGAGGGATGTACATATAGGACTTCGATAGGGGACTCGGCACCGGTTTCGGCTCCCGGCGCTCACACTTTTCGAATTGCGAAAGTCGTATGTGCCCGCACTGGAAGTTTTCCAGTATATGGGATAGAATGGGGAGTGACCTATTCCGCCCTTTTTTTTCGGCGTACCCTATGTCTTCGATCGAAACATTTTTTGGCACACTGAAAAAAAACTTCATTGAAAGCATTTTTGGGCGTTTTTCCCAGGATATCGGAATCGATCTCGGTACGGCGAATACGTTGGTTTTCGTCCGTGGTCGGGGAATCGTCATAAACGAACCGTCAGTCGTCGCGGTGAACAAGCGGACCGGGCAGATTCTTGCTATCGGGAAGAATGCCAAGCGGATGGTCGGGAAAACCCCTGGACATATTACGGTGACCCGCCCTCTGGTCAATGGTGTGGTTTCCGATTTCGAAGTGACGCAACAGATGCTCCGGTATTTCATCAGCAAGGTTCATCAGGGTAACATGATGTTTCTCAGGCGACCCCGGGTGTTGATCGGTATCCCGTCCGGCGTCACCGAAGTGGAGAAGCGTGCCGTCGTCGAAGCCGCACAGAACGCGGGTGCCCGACAGGCGTTCCTGATCGATGAGCCTATGGCTGCCGCTATCGGGGCGAGGCTCCCGGTTACGGAAGCAGCGGGAAACATGGTAGTCGACATCGGCGGCGGCACCACGGAAATCGCAGTCATTTCGCTCGGTGGCGTTGTCATATCGCGCAGTCTTCGGATCGCGGGAGACAAGATGAATCAGGATATCGTCCGGTATTGCCGGGACGAATTCAATCTCCTGATCGGTGAACGCACCGCCGAGGAGGCGAAAATCGCCATCGGAAGCGCGTATCCCATGAGGGAAAAGATGACGATGCCGGTTCGGGGTCGCGATCTCGTATCCGGGCTGCCGAAGGAAATCATCATGAACGACGAGCACGTCCGCGAAGCGCTTTCGCATTCGATACGCGTCATCACGAACACCATCAAGACGATCGTCGAGGAAACGCCGCCCGAGCTTATCGCGGATATCATGGGTCGCGGCATCATTTTGGCGGGCGGTGGGAGTCTTATACGCGGAATCGACAAGCTCTTCGCGAACCAGACCGGAATCCCGGTCCGGCTGATGGAAGATCCGCTTACCGCGGTCGCTCGCGGGACCGGTGTGGTGCTTGACGATATGGAGCATCTGCAGGAAGTGCTCATCGAATCGGGATCGGCCGGTTCGCTCCGATAAACTTCGAACGGTCGCGACGGGCGTTCGAAAAAGGCGTGTGTCCTATCAGAACGATATCATATGAACCCGAGAGGATTCTCACATTCGAAACTGTTTCGGATACTCGTCTCGCTTTTCATGCTTTTCGGTCTCGCTTCGTGGAATCCGACACCGGTCGGATCATTCCTGAGAGGCAGCTTTCATACGATATTCCTTCCCGTTGAGCGCCTGCTTTCCGCGATTTCCCACTCGTTCGTCGACGCTCGGGACTTTCTGACCTCTGTCGGCGACATGAAGCGTGAGAACGAACGGCTGACCGAGGAGAACGTCCGTCTGTTGGCGGAGAATTCCGGATTGCTCTCGATGCGGGACGAGAACGAGACACTCCGGAAATCGATAGGATTGGAAGCGCGCGAAAAATTCGACCTGCTCGCAGGCGAAGTGATCGCTTCGGGCGGTGTGAACGAGCGCGGATCCGTCGTCATAAACCGCGGTTCGATGCACGGCGTCCGGAGCGGGATGCCGGCCATTGTCGGAGAGGGCGTCTTGGTGGGCATCGTGGAGGAAACGTATCCCGCGAGTGCGCGGATCGCACTCGTTACCGATTCCGACAGCGCTCTCGGGGGAATCACTCTGGTGAACGGGACGCAGGGGGTCGTTCGGGGAGACAGGAATCTTGGGATTTCGTATGTCAACGTCCTTCAGTCCGCTCCGCTCGCGCAGGGGGACCGGGTCGTGACGTCCGGCGTCGGTGGGACGGTGCCGTCGGGATTATTGATCGGGACGGTGAGTTCCGTCCGGGATTCCGGCGATCGGCTGTTTCGGGAGGCGAGCGTGTTGTCTCCGGTCGATTTCGGAAAACTTCGATTCCTGTTTCTGATACGGTAGTTAGGCATGGTGGCCTTGCCCGATTCGCGTCACCCGAGTTATCCGGTGCAGGCAGCCGGTTCGTCGTACGATTGATGCATATGAACGCGTTCCTGATCCGTATCATTCTTGTCGTGCTTCTCGCGTTGTTCGGAGCGTCCGTTCTGAACGTCGCATATCCGGACGTTCCCATGCTGTTTCCGATCGTCCTCTTTTGCGTGGCGGTGTCGCTTTCCTTGACCCACGGTTTCATGCGCGCCCTTCCGGCCGTAATCGTCATCGGGCTCGTATGCGATATAGCCTCGCTTGGCCGGTTGGGGCTTCTGGCCGCGTTTTGTGCCGGCCTGGCGTACACCGTTAGTTTCCTGTCCCGTCGTTTCGCGGTCGAACATGGGA
>JAAXTX010000068.1 GCA_013336285.1 Candidatus Moraniibacteriota bacterium
GGCCGCCGTTACCGCGGCGGCCCACTCGCGTGATCGGGCACAGTGTTTCATGAAGAGTGGGTCATCCTGTTTAAAACCGGAAAACGGATGTATCGCAAGGTTCGGTCCCAACATGACTCCAACATGTTGGATCGAGTCGTCGGGATATAACAATTTCGCCCCTACGACACCGACTGCCGGATTTCCGGCTACCTCGATCATCGACTCAAGCCACCCTACCGCGATTGCCTCGGTATCGTTGTTCAGAAACAGCAGAAATTTCCCTTCCGCGTTCGCGGCGGCGAAATTGTTTATCGCGGAGAAATTGAATTTTTCGCGATACTGAAGGACTTTCACGCGATCATCCGATGCCAAGGCATCCACGACGATCGTCGTTTCCGATTTTCTGCTCAAATTATCGACTAACAACAACTCGACGCGTAGCCCGGAAACCGTCTTTAACACGCTCTTAACGCAACGTTCGAGATAATCTGCCTTATCCCTGAAGGGAATGATGATCGAAACGATGGGCTCAGTCATCTTGACCTGTACGATTAATGGTTCTGAATATCTCATCCATTCTCGTCGCGAACGCCTCACGGGAAAACCTGTCCGAATGTTCCCGTGCCCGTGCGGAAATAGCACGCCTTTCTTCATCCGTCATAATCCCTATTTTCGCCATTTTTGCCATCATCTCGCGGTCCGTATCGAACAGATATCCGTCGATTCCGTCCGTCACGATTTCCTTCTGTCCTCCGCGGTTGATGACCAGCGGAATACATCCGGCAGACATGGCTTCGACCGTCGTTATTCCGAAATGCTCGAACTTGTCAGGATGCAGTTTCTCGGACTCCCCGAAGCCTGCAGCGTGCCAGAATACCGTCGCCTCGGCATACAGGCTCCTTAACGCCTCAAGCTCGATATCCTCGTGTATGAATATCGGATATCCTTCCGCGGATTTTTTTACCTTTCCGAGGTATTCCTGGTGATTTTTTTCAGGATGCGTTCCCCCACACACATGATATTCCCATCCGGTCAGCATTTTCGCGTCATACATCCGCTTGAACATCCGAATCATGAACAAATGCTTTTTATTGTGTCCACCCTCGAAAAATCTGCCACAGCTCACGATTATCTTCTTTTTCCCTTCGCTGAAAGAGAATTTGTCCGTGTCGACCGATGGAAACAGTATGCGGGAATCGCGATTCCACATCCTTTTCAGCCAACTTTCGGAATAACGCGATATAGTAATGACGGTTTCGTAATGCCAGAGATAATCGTACGTCAGGACGTCATGAAGGAGGTTTCGAAGAAGCGAGCCGATACGTGTCAGTACCGTTCCTCTTTCGGAGACCCCCGTTATGAAGATTCCCAGTTCGCGGCCGTCGCGATCGGACTCAAGGACTGACTTCAAGCGAACGGTAACGACATCATTCGCTTGACCGAGTCGCAGGGGAACGGCGATCACAGGCCCCCGAACTGAAAAATCGGCTGGTCGGTCTCCGACCCGGATCTCCCTGATAAGACCCTTCAGGTCGCCGCCTCTGAGCGGCAACGTGTGAATGAATACGTTCGAAGGTCGCCGTTTTTTCCGACGGTCGCGCAAGACGAACGAGAACTCTCTTTTTGACCAGTTGCCGAAACGTCTTTTGTGATAGGCCCCGATCTTTTCCTCCGCGTTCATTCCCGAAACGAATTCCACCGAGCGTACCGAGTCGATAAATCTCAACAGTCCATGCACCGCCCTACTCTTTGCGAGAATCTTGACACTCGGAATTATCGGGAAAAATATGACGATCGCATTGTGTTTCGCTCGTGGAATCAGCTGGCTCTGGTATGTCACATTCAAAAAGAGGTCATATTCGGAACTCTTCTCAGAAACGGATACGCCGAAATCGTTCGCGTTCAGTATATTGCACGCGCCCATATTCAAATTCAACCGATCGAATATCGACGCGTCAACTTCCTTGCCGCTTATCAGATCGACGGAATGACCTTTGGCGACAAGGTATTCCACGATAGACCCCATGTATTTCTCGCCGCCTCCTGCCGTCGAGAGATGCTCATTGTATACGGCTACCTTCATACTGGTATTCAAAAATATCGTTTTCCGAGGAGGTACGGGGCGTGCACGAGGAGATCTATCAGGACGGCGACTCGCATCATCGACAACCGGATGCCATACCTCCGGACTTCGAAAATCAGCCTGATGTGTCCTCGGGTCTCGCGCGCGACCACCGCCCACGCGCCGTTTTTCAACAACATTGCCAGTCTGTTCCTGTCGGTATGATAATAGAAGAATGGCGACCACTCCTTGCTCGTCCCAGTGTGGACGTGATACACAATTGATTTAGGTTCATAATAAAGCTTTCGTGCGGCCGTGTTCATCCTCCAGCAGAAATCAGTGTCCTCATAATACGCGAAAAAGTACCTATCGAATACACCGGCATCACCGAGGATTTCTGTCCGTATCAGCATGCAGCCTCCGCAGAGCGCCTGAACGAAATTCGGATCATCATATTGTCCGCAGTCGTCCTCCCCCATGCCGACGTCACGGCCGTATCCCGTCGTTTCCGAGTACTCCGAGCTCGCATTGTTGACCACGAATCGGCCGTTCCTGCGCACATCAGCTTCCGATATCCGCACTTCATATTCCTGAAACGTATCGGTTATATTTGAGTCAAAAACCGAGGTGCCGTCGCCAAGGAACAGTCTCAACGCATGAACGTCCTTTCCTTCCGGTGCCGCGACGCGAAAAATCAACTTGTGAACGCCGGATTTCGGATCATACGGTATCCTTACGATGCCACCATCGGAAATCCACCTGTATTTCCCGTCTGACGCCGTCTCTTCCCCGTACACGTTGTCACCGAAAAGAATCTTGTCGTAACCGGATGATTCGAACCGCATGTCGGTCACGAGCCGCACACCCAATCGCCGAGTGTCGCCGTTACCCGGATCAAAGGTACTCGTCTCAAACCTGAACGACAGAAACGGTTTGTAGAACAATATCTTCGGACCCACCACATCCGCGCCCTTCGCGACTGCGGTCGATACCAGATTACTTAACCAGTCGCGATCCACGACCATATCGTTGTTAACCAGAACGACGAACTCGCCCATACAATGCCTAAGACCGATATTGTTCCCTTCCGCAAAGCCGACATTTCGCGCATTTCGCACCACCGTAACCCACGGATACTCCCTTCGCACAAAATCCGCCGAACCGTCGTTCGAACCATTATCGACCATTACGACCTTAAGGCTCCGGTACGTTTGGGATTTCAGACTGTCAAACAGTGCGGGAAGATATTTCTTCCCGTTGAAATTCACGGTCACAACGGTCACTGGTTTCTCCTGCATCATCTTCTGATATTCATTTTCCACATGCACATTCGGGCCCGGATTCAGGTCCGGCATCGGTCTCCCGCGGAAACAAGGGATTCAATCTGAGATACCTGTCCCGCAGCTTCCAAAACTTCGAGTTTTTCATCATTTCGATTTCTTGCTTCTGCCGACGCATGGCGTCATCCATTTCACGGCAGGCCCGTACCGCTTCGTCCCTCTCCCTCGAGATTCTTCGT
>JAAXTX010000009.1 GCA_013336285.1 Candidatus Moraniibacteriota bacterium
CGGATCGGAAACGTCGAAGAGCGAGAGTTTCACCTTGCTCTCCTCCCGCCCGATACCGAGAACGATATGCGGACCCAACGGATGCAGGTACGAGGAATACCCCGGGATCTTCAGTTCTCCGGTCTTTTTCGGATGTTCCGGATCGGAAAGATCCAGGACATAGAAGGGATCCGTTTCCTTGAAGGTCACCAGATACCCGCGATCGCCGATGAATCGCGCGGAATAGATCCGTTCCCCCGCACCGAGACCGAGCAACTGACCAGTCACCCCGAGATTCCTATCGAGCACATACACATCGTTCTCGCTCTGATCATTCGGAGTGGAGACCATAGGAAGGTAAGACCCGCGATTTCCGCCGACCGTCGTCGCGATGCGAAGACTACCGTCCGACTCGTCGAGCGAATAGTCGTTGAGCGGCACTCCGGGAACGGACCCGGTCGCACCGATGGAAAAGTCACGGAGTGAGATTTTCACGATGCCGGTCCTTCCGAAGTCGCGGAGATGTTTTTTCCCATAATCAGCCATCCGGTTCGTCATCTCGTTTTGCAGACGAAGCTGTTCATCCTGGCCTTTTCCCAATAACTCGTTCTGGAACAGACGACCGAATTCCATGGATTTCGCTTCCGGACCGATATCATACCCGGAAAGTCTTTCAAGACGCGCGCGGAAATCGACAGAGAACAGATCCCCGTTCTCGCGGAAGAAATCAAGGATCGGCAGTATTGGATCGATCGATTCATCATAGGTGATGAACAGCGAATCGGTGCTCATATAGGCGACCGTCTGCCCCGATGAACCCGTGAATGCGACCGTATCTCCGATCGTACCGGTCTGTGGATCGACGAACAAGGCCAAAAATACGGAATCGACCGAAGACACGGGGGTTCCCGGTCGATAGATATCCGTGCACGCGATTTCCGAAGAGGTCGTTCCGGATGTCATCGTCCGGATCGGGCACGGGTTGGCGGTATTCACCCAGGTCCGCTCCACCAGATACAGTTTGTCTCCCGACTTCCGGGCTTCAAGAAGTATGCCGTTATCCGCGATAGTGAACGCCCATTTTTCCTTCGGATTTTTCCGGTCGGAAATATCATATCCGGTCACCGACCGGCCCGATGACTCGAACAACACCAATGTATTCCCGAAAAGAAGCGTCTCGCCCGTCTTTCCGATGGTACCGAGCAATGCCGCCTCACCCGCCGCCGAGACGGAAAATATATCCGTCGACGCGACCGGTTGATACGGTGGCATGAAGCCTATCTTATCCGTGACGCCGGCACCGGCGGAACCGGAAACCGCAGTCACTCCGTCCGCGGCGGGAGCGAGCATCGGCACGGGTTCGGGCCCGCCACGATACAGGTACCGCGGCTCACGCGAATAGTAGATATGGCTGCCGTCCGTCTTTACGATATCCGGTTCGTCGACACCTTCCGTGCGCACGTTCGTCTCGGATACCCGGAGTGCCGATTGATCCGATGCGCCGGATGGCGAGGTCGTCATCGACAGCGGATTGGCAAATGACATCGCCGAACCTTCCTTCGACGACGTCGATCCGACATCCATCGCGCCGAAACCCTGTGCGGCACCGCTTCGAAACGAGCCATACCCGAGCGACTGCCCCTGGGACAGGTACTGCCGGAATTCCTCTTCGGACGCGAATTTTCCGACTCCCGGTTCTTTCCCCTTTTGAAGGATGTTACCGACGGGTTCCGCCGCATCCCGAACGGAACGGAACAGAGGTATCGAAACGATCGCTCCGAATGAGAGAAGGGTGAGCAGTATCACGAGACCGGACACTACCAATATCCTGTTTCGTTCCATAAAGAAAAATTAATGACACGTACATTGTATCATAACGAAAATAAAACGACGCCCATGCGTCGTTCCATTCACGCTCCTTACGGTTCGATTATCGCCGTCCGCGACCGAAGTTCCTGACGTTCGGACGCGCATTCGCGGCGGTGCCCGCATCGATGAAGGTCAGGGCCTGGCCCATCTTCGTCCCGCGGCCGGTACGGCCGATGCGGTGGATGTAGTCCTCGTAGTTTTCCGGAAGATCGAAGTTGATGACATGGGTGATATCGGCAACGTCGAGTCCGCGTGCCGCGACGTCGGTCGCGACAAGCGCCTGGACATCCCCGTCACGAAAACGACGAAGTGCCCGCTCACGCTGACCCTGTGACTTGTCCCCATGAATCGAGTCTGCCCTGAACCCGCGTTTATCGAGGGCGAGCGCCAGATTGCTCGTTCCACGTTTCGTCTTGCGGAAGATAAGCACTTTCTTGAAATCCTCCTTGAGCAGGAGATCGTGCAGGATTTCGACCTTCTGATCGTTGTCCTTTACCGTAATGACGTTCTGTTCGACATTCTCCGACGTCGCGCGACTCTTCACCTCCACGGTGATCGGATCTTTGAGGAATTTCTGTGCCAGCTCGCCGATCTCTCGCGGCATCGTCGCGGAGAAAAACAATGTCTGGCGCTTTTCCTGCAACATGGCCATGAGCTCCTTTATATCCTTCACGAAACCCATATCGAGCATGCGGTCGGCCTCGTCAAGCACGAGATTGTTGAACAGCGAAAGGTCGAGAACCCGACGCGACACGAGATCCTTGATCCGTCCCGGCGTACCGATGACGAATTCCGGCTTTCTCGAGATGGCCGCGATCTGTTTGGGAAATCCCGTTCCGCCGATTACGACAGCGGATCGGAGACCGAGCCCGCGGGTGAAATCACGAAACTCAGATTCCACCTGGAGCGCAAGCTCACGTGTCGGAACAAGAATAAGGGCCCGTTGGCTCCTACTTCTGAGCGTTTTGTCGATAAGCGGGAGCAGGAAAGCCACGGTCTTACCCGTACCGGTGTTCGCGATACCGACGACATCACGGCCATCGAGCGCATGAGGGATTGCCCCGTCCTGGATCGGTGTCGGATTCACGAAACCGCGCGAAAACACGTTCCGCTTGATGCTGTCATGCATCTTGAAATCGGCGAAACGATGTGTCGGATTGAATTCCTCGGTATCCGTGGTCCGAATGGCTTTCTTTACGAACCGTGTCGGATCAAGGAGACGCTGGTCGACCGAAAGCTGTTTTTTCCGACTACCCCCGTACTGTGACGGGCGGGAGGGTCCGGACGGACGTCCGCCACCGGCGCGGCGACCTTTGCCGATCTTCGAGATCATGCGCTTCTCTACACTCTTTCTCTGCATACTAAAATTTCTTCAGGGATAATTTCCCTATGACTTATATCGGCGACTTATGTTCGCCGTTTCCTACCTGGAAAGTCACATGAGATAAATCCCTGAAACCCTCGAAGTGGAAGTAAACAATGATAACACGTATTTTGCTTCACGTCAATATTTTAGAGATAATACGGATATTATCCCTCCGATAAGGGAAATGTAATAAAAATCGGCCCGCGTTGACTCACGCGGACCGAAAACAAAAGTCGACGATATCCGACCCGACCATCCGTGGTCACGATTCGGCACGCTCCTTGACATCAAGGAACATGTAAGTTATCGACATGAGGAAACCCAGCCCTCCGCACGTCACGGTATATGCCGTCCATTCTATCAACCCCGCTCGACCGAACAACACACCGATCAGGTCCGGTATTCCGCTTGCCGACGGCTGTAGCGACAACCACGGGTGAAACACCATCCAGAACATCGGGAACGCAATGAAACTGATTGCCCCGAAATACATCCCGACCAAAACGCCCCACGGCTGACTCGGTTTTCTCCGAATCAACAGCCAGAGAATCACTCCCCAAAGAGCGGAGACGACGAACGGCAGACCATACCGGACCAACGGCAACGCCATCAGTTCCACTCCCAGAAACAGATTTCCGAAAATCGCGACGATAACGCCGGCAAAAATCGTCTTTTCGACAGTATCCAATGTCCTCATTGTCGCTCCTCCCGGCATCACGCCGATGTTTTATTAATGATCCGCTTCATGAACTCGGTTATTGACGCTGTATCATGTTACGGACTTCATGTCAATGAGAACACAAAGACAGCCCTGCGGGCTGTCTTTGGAAAAGACCCGGCTATTTCTCTTTCCCGAGACTCGTCGAGATCGACGCCACATATATGGCGGAAATGCCCACGAGTATATAGACGATCCTGGAAAGAATGGCGACGGAACCGAATATCGCCGAAACGAGGTCGAACCTGAACAGACCGAACAACCCCCAGTTCAGTCCGCCTACGATAAGCAGCACGAGCGCCACCCAGTCTAATACGTTGAGTTTACCCATATGAACACCCCCTTTCATGTATAAGATCCGCTATCCCTTTCACAGAAACAAGATACCACGTATCGGGAAAGAATGTAAGTACGTTCAGTCCGCCTTCAACCAGAGTACGTCGGCAAGTCCGTCCGTAAAGAACGGGTCTCCGGAAAAATTCTTACCGAGCACCGGGTCGACGAATCGGACCTTGTCGGAGACGACGATTTCACCGGCTGCGGAAAGATCCCCCAAAAGGACATCACGTTCGGTGTCGATATCCGGCGCAATCCGATGCGTTACCAGCCATTTGATTCCGATATCGAGACTCGCGGTCCCGACGTATACCGATTCACCGTCCACCGTCATGATCGGCGCCTTCCAAAAACGGGCATGGTGCCGCGATCGTACGGACCCGACAGCGGTCTGCTTCTGGAATCCGAAATCGTGCACGTGCGTATTCCAAAAGGACGGGGTCATCGGCGCGGTCGGATAACTCTGCTTCATGATCGCCGCTCCGGCGAGCCTGGTCATGTTCTCGATGGTCACCGGGTCGGAAAACTCCCATCCCGCCCGGTCCATGGCCGCAATGAACGCGTCGTCATCCGTCGCGACGACGATGAAACTCAGCGGCTCCTGATTCGTTCCGGAAAAAGTCTCGGAGTACCTCGGCAATCCGAGCCGGCCGAATGCACCGACGACATCGTCCGTAATTTCGGTCTGCACCGTCCGATCGACCGTGGCTCGTTGCGGATAATACGTCCTGCCCTGATAGACGTACCAAAGGACGGGAACGGCGACGATTGCGATGATCGAGACCTGACGGATCCCTGGGGACGAAAAAAGGTCGCGTGTTTCAGTTTTCGGTCTTCGGTTCGTTGATTCCGCCATACTGATACCGATGACGAGCCAAAGCGCGCCGAGCAGATGTCCGCCCCAGACATCGCTCAGGAAATGCACGCCGAGATACAACCGGGAAAGTCCGACCGCCGAAATCGTCGCGAGCGCCAGGAAAAGGACAAGTGTCCGATACCGCCATCGTCGTTTCGCGGTGCGCAACAGGAAATACGCGATGAATCCGTAGAGCGCTGTCGCGAGCGCGGCATGTCCGCTCGGGAACGAGAACGACGACTCGATATAATAAGCTATCGACGGTCGAGGCCGGTGAACGAGATTTTTTCCGAGCGAAGCGAACAGCTGACTCCCTCCGACCGTCACTAGAAACGGCAGGATATATGACTTCCTGTTCCATAAGACGAGCAAGACCGAGAAGACGGCCATAACGATAATCACCATGTCCCGTCTCCCGAGCAGCGTAATCCACAGAAAGGCCCTTATGAATCCAGTATCCCTGAAGGCATACATGAGATTCGCGACACGCACGTCCACGGTCACGATGGGTTCCGCGGTCACGACACCCTCGATTACGCCGGAGAGGAGGGAGATTAGATACGTCGCGGCCAAAAGGGATACCGTGAGCGGCAAACCGGAAAAATTGGTTCGGTCGAACCGTCTTTTCATGAACGCGGTCAGAGCGGGGTGTCTTTTCAGGAATCCCCTGATTTCCGGAGTGTCCATGAAACCGCTCCATACCGATCGGATGACCGATTTGGAAATCCGAAAGAACGGACGGAGCCATTTGGCGAGTTGCCAGAGCAGCACGAGCAGGATCACGAGCAGGATCAGAAAAACGGACGCCCTCGTGAACCAGGTTTCTATCACTGCGGCCGCCCCGCCGAAGAAATATCCGAGCGCGATATGCGACCAGGACCAGAGTATCGCCACTGCCACGTCCCAGAGAAGAAATCGTCGCCAACTCATGTGAGACAATCCGGCGACAAACGGGATGATCGGCCTGAGCGGTCCGATAAACCTCCCGAGAAACACGCTCTTCTCTCCGTGTGCCTGGAAGAATTTTTTTCCTTTTTCAAGGTACGTCGGGCGAAGGAAGCGATTGCCCTCGCGGAACAGATCCTTCCCCTTCACGCCGAACCTATAGCCGATGGCATCGCCAAGTATCGCCCCGATCGTCACGAACCAGACCAGAATCCTGAAATGAAGATATCCTTGCGACGCGAAAAACCCGAACAGTATTATAATGAACGTTCCGGGAAACATGAGGCCGACGAAGGGCAGCGATTCCGCGAGCGCTATCGCGAACGCGAGAAAATAGCCGAGTGAACCCATGCGACTGAGGGATGGAAGCAGCGAGATCAGGGATTCCATAAGGAAACCGTGAAAAGATGAAAGGAAAGCCACACCCGATATGTTCCCGTATTTCGGGAAAACAAGCAAGGATGCTTCCGCGGTCAGTCGGTTTTACGGCGTCCTATATTCCTAAGAACCTCGGGGAACCGTTCACCGAGAAGCCTCATCGAGTTCATGAGGGGAAGAAAGTCTGTAAGGAAATTATACGCCGCCGCGCCCTCCGGACCGAGTATCCGGGCAAAAACGAGCACGAGTCCGATCACGTTCACGGTACCCCATATCACGAAATCCTGTTTCGCGATCGTCCCGACGGACCGTCCGATTTCGATCGCCTCGGGTATCTTGGAAAAGTCGTCCTTCATGAGCGCCACGTCGGCGGCTTCGATGGCCGCGTCCGTCCGCCGCTTCCCGCTCGCCGATTCCGACCCATCGTTTCAATCGCTTCCAGAGAAGGATCCGCAGACCGAGGAGTTCCAAACCGATGACGATGATCCAGGACGCTGGAAACAACGGGATCAGATGCAGTAACAGACCGAATAGGACGAGAAAAGCGCCAAGTGGCTTCTTGAGCCATCCGTCCAGTTTCATCGTCTCCGTCATCCTGCTGATAGGATCGGGAGTTTCTTCCACGCGTTTCATTTCTGCAGTATAACGTGAAACGGCCCTGTTTCACAAAACCAGGAACGGGTATATCCGACCGATTTCCCGTTTCATTCATACCCCATATCGGCTATAATAATGACATGAATCACTTCGAGGAACCAGAAACGGACATCGTCGCACCTACCGACACGGTCATCCGGAAGGTACGGGATCTGCGTGCGTTCGGGAAGATCCTCGAATGGCACCGGGACGATCCCGAACGCCTCAAGGAGGTACTTGAGAATCCCGACCTGCTTCTCGACCATCTCGATCATGCGAACCGTCACCATGAGGAACGGTATAGCGAGACCTATCATGCCTTCCGGGAAAAACTTCTCTTCCTGGCGAAGACACTCGATACCGAAGGACGTGAAGCGGGCGTCGGCACATCGAATACGTTCCGGGTCTTCGATCCGTCGACGGTTTCGGAACGGGTGTCCCCTTCCGTCGCCGGCTACATCGGTGAGCGGAAACTCAAGCAAATCACGCTCACCGGTCCGAACGGCGAACCGTATCTCGGCATCCCCGTGAATCCGGACCAGCCGGACCCCGTCGGCGCATACAGAAACGGCATGGCGATGCTCGCGTACGGATACGCCGCGAAAGGGGTTTTTCCGCAGCCGTTCTTCTTCGTGGAAGAGATCGGCGCGCATAACCTGCGGACCGGAAAACCGATTCCCGGATTGGAACACGAGGTAATCGGCATACAGGCTTTCATGGAAGCGATACATGGTCCGTCCGTCGCACACATCATCGACCGCGACGGTCTTCATTGGCAGCATCGGTATTCCGCCCGCAAGGAGGATCATCTCCAGGATTTTCTCCGATCGAACGCGGATTATGTCGCGTGGAGCGTGAGCGAGGCGGTTCGGGAATGGCCCGGACTCCTTCTAATCGACTGGAACGGGCTTCACCGGACACTCGTCGAAAAGACGCGGCGCATGAACGGAATGGACGGCGGGTTGAAACTGTTCCATCACGATCTGCATTTCGGCAATACCATGATCCCGTTCAACGAGATCGGTTCCATACCCGATCCGCGCGGCATCGTCTTCATCGATCCGGACCTGAGCACCCTCTCCGCGGATCCTGCTCACGGACTTCGCAGGAACGATTACCGCTACGAAAAGAAATCGACCGCGACGCGCGAGGAATTCTTCATGCCCGACAGCGTTCCCGACGGGTTGACCGAAGAAGAATGGGGCGGATCCATTCCCATGGACGCCATGAGGCACCACGAGATCGTTTTCCGGGAAATCGAACGCAATTTCCGGAATGTCGGGAAATCGAATCGCTCCGGAAACATATCCGCGGCGGCATAACCCGTAATGACACCCTATGATCGATCACGATCAGGAAGAGATCACCGCTCCATCGACCCAGGAAGATCGCCTACGGACGGTCGCCGAAACGGCTCTCAACGAGTCCGGCATAGGCGGTCCCTGGCCGATCGTGGCGGATTGGCCGGACGGTCCACTGAAAGTTTTTGTGGCGCCGGCCGAATCCGACGGCGAACACATGCCGAAGACCGTTTTACTCCTCATCGACTTCGATCATGCGGGTCACGGATACGTGGCTTTCCTCGGCGGCAACGACTGAACGGCTATCAGATCGCCGCGACGAGAGCCGCTCCCGCGATCGCAAGAAACATACCGACAACCTGTCGGAAAGAAAGTCTTTCCTTGAAGACGAAACGCTCGTAGGCGGCCGCGATGACCGGATTGGTCATATTGAGAACGGCGACGACCGCGACGGCGGACGTCATAAGGCCGAAATCATACGCGACCGCGCCGACGACACCGGCCAATCCGACCCACAGAAACGTCCTTCCGTATCCGTCCGGAAAATCGAAGGATATTTTCTGAGACCGGAGCCGGATCGCGGAAATCACGAGAGCGGACGTCTCCACGATGAACGAGGTCGGGATCGGCCCTATAAGCCGGACCGGGTACCGGAACAGGAACATGACGACTCCCCACCCGAGACATGCGGCCACCGCGAACGGTATGCCGCTCTCACTCCGGAGCAGCGCGGAATTTTTCCAATCACGGAAATCGACGGAAAGCAGGATCACTCCGGAAAGCGCCAGAACGAGACCGACCACGCGGAACACGCCGAACGGTTCACCGAGCACGTAGACCGCGAGTATCGCCGTGATGACGGCGGAAGAATTCGCGATCGGGGCGACGACCCCGACCCGTCCGTTTGATATCGCCCGATAGAAAAAATGAATCGGGAAGTATCCAGCGACACCGACCGCGACAGCCCACGCCAAACCCTGCCAGGAAAGGTCCTTCGGAAAGAAGAAGACGAGCAACGGGATCTGCAAAATGACCAGAAAAACCTGTCGCCAGAACAACGACCGGTCGCTTCCGAGCCGGCGGGACGGATCGCGCGCCAGCACGCCCGACAGCCCGAGTCCGATCATCGCGATCAGACCGAAAATAATGGCGGACGATATACCCATACGTACGATGACCGATTACCTTCCCCTTATTTTACGGCATGATACGGATACTGTCGAAATAAAATCCCGACCGGCCAATGGATGCCGATCGGGATGATTTTTTCGTTCACGTTCCGATTCGGAAAATCGGCACTCTCGGATGGTCATAGATGACCGTCTTCAGGTCTTCGGACAAGCGGATCCTGCCGTGTACGACCTCATTGAGAACCGCGGCCTGCCAGGAACGTTCCTTCTCATTCACGCGCGCGGCCAACGTTTCCGGGGTATCATCTTCACGTACCGGAATCGGGAATCGAAAAAGGACGGGGCCACGGTCGAATTCGGGATCCACGAAATGCATCGTGACGGCACTCTCGATATTCCGATCTTCCCTATAGGCCCGTATGACCGCATCATGCACGTGATGCCCATACATCCCCTTGCCACCGAATAACGGAAGCGGTCCGGGATGGATATTGACGGTCGTACGCGGGTCGAGCCCGACCGCGATCTTCAACCAACCGGACAGCATGACGAAGTCAGCCTCGTATTCCGCGACCAGACGACGATATCCCTGCGCATCGAACGGCCCGTTCCAATACGTGAACGGGATTGAAAGTTCGTCCGCGAATCTTCGGACGCCGCCGTTCTCATGATTGGAAACCACTCCGACGATCCGGGCATCGAGTACCGGAATCTTCGTCCCGGCGAATTCGACAAGTTCACGAAATCCCGAACCGCCACCGGTCGCGCTTCCGGACGCGAATACGAGAATCCTCGGTTTTTCCCCTGTTGCCATAGATCCCCCGTTTTTCTGGGTTTATTAAGATTGCCTCTCCTTATTTCATCGCGCTCACCATAGCAGAAGGTCATCCGAACTGCAAACGTTCAAACGAGACACCTATGGGAAGAATTCCATCGGAACCATCCCGAACCGCCGGAAACATGACGAACGGGATCGGTCCTCCGGACTGTCATGCTATGACGCTCTCGAGACGTTCCTCCTCAGCCCGCTTTCTTGTCTGTTCGGTTTCGGGAAACCGGTCGTCGATCACCTTGCGCGCGAGCGACATGAATCGTTCCTTCCCCTCGTTCGCCTCGGGTGAGTCGGTCGATACCTCGTGTTCGGAGAAACCAAACGTCGGATCTTCCGACCCTTTCGTTATGTCATTCCCTTTCCGCCACCGGTTGAGCGCCCGCGAAGGATCGCCGCCGGAATAATAGACGACTTTCGACGGTCGCTGCTCCGGATTCAGTTGGAAGTACCGTTCCCAATATTCCTTCGAGGGAATCGTCTCTTTCGCCGTCTCATACCGGTTCTCGGCATGCTCGTTGAAATACGTGCGGAGAATCTTCCCGTATTCTTCCTGTTCGTCCTTCTTTCCCCAAACGTCGGCCAGTTTCGTGAGAAGATCGTTGTCAAGCAACGCTTTCCTCGCTTCGGGATCATTGATGCCGAATTCTTCGAAGGCACCGGCCGCAAGCTCCGCACGTTCCTTTTCCGGAAGCGTCGCCATCTTGTGTGAGAGATCCTGAACGAATGTCTGGATGAATCCTTTTTTCTCGCCGAACCGCGCATCATAGATCTCCTGGACACGTTGTGTCGGCTCGATCGGTTCGCCATCCTCCCCGATCTCGTACCGGGAACCGGTCTCCGGATCGACCATCGCGTCTTCCGGGATGAACACGAGCCCCGCGTCGAGCGGCATACCCTCGTGATCCTTCGTATAGATGAACTTGTCATTGCGATCGCCTCCGTTGCCTTCCGTCAACTTACCTTTCCCGCCGAACCGCAACTGCGATGCCGCATACGCCGCCGGAAACGCCACGAATATCTCGTTCCTGCGTTCGGATCCGTACATCTCATCCATGACCTGCTCCGCGGCGAGGTGTACCGCCGAGGAATCCGCAAATCCGTTTTCCGTCACGAGGTTCGCCTCGAACTTGCTCGTTAACATGGCAAGTGCCTCTTCCCGCGACCCGAGTTTGTCCAGTCGGAGAAATTTCTCCATCGCTTCTTCTTTCCCGTGTTCCTTGAGCGCGATACCGAGATTCGAACGCAGTTTCCCGTCCTCGAGCATGGACTCGAAACCTCTCTGGAAATTTCCTTCTCCGGCAGTGTGCCAAATACTCCCCGCGTGGTCACGGATACCCTGCCGCGTCACGTGCGTAAGCATCTCGCCCGGGAAGCGCCGCATCAGAAGCGCATAGTCCTCGACGGACAGAGACGAGAGACGTTCCTCGGTGAAGTTCTCCGCGATGTCCTCCGGCGTATGTCCGGCATCGGCCCATTTTTTCTTCTCACCGTCGTAGAAACCGTCCAGGAGTTCGCGAGCCTCGCCGAAGTCCGGCTTCGCGGCTTCCGAACCGTTCACACGGTCCCGCGCCCGACCAAGCGGACCAAGCTTTTCCTCGAGTTTCGCTTTCGCCGAACGGTACGCGAAATAATCCTTCACCTTCGTCACGAGATTCCCGTTCTCGTACGCGCCTATCTCGCCGCGAAGGCCTTCCATCTCCTCGACGAGTCCGTTCCGTTCCTCCATATGACCGTCGTGTTCCGCCTGCCACCCGTCCCGCTTGCGACGGCTCTCGCGGATCGATGCGGCGAGCATGTCCCGCTCCTCCGAGGAATTCTTACGCGAGAATTCCTTCAGGAACTGTGGCGCTTCCTTGGTCTCCGTTTCTTCCGCAGGCATGAGTGCTCGCTCTTTCATAAATATGCGGGATGTTTGTGTTATCGGACAGAAACTCTTTCGACGCCACACGGCACCACGAAAGCGGACCGGCTGATATCTTTCAGTATACGCCACAAATCCTTCGGTTACATCATTCCGCTTATTCGAATCCGAATATCAGGTTTCACCTCATAAAAAAACTCTGAATAAGCCTCGAACGGAGCCTGTTTTCGATTTCATACCATCGTGGTCCGTTTCATACAAAAACACCGCGCCCTAAATATTGACTGAATTTATGAATTATGCTATTACGAAACCACAAAAAGAAGTCTCAAAAAACCAAAAAATACCTTTAACAATGCAGATACTTTTCTACGACGACGCGTACGCCCTCCCCAGTCACAACCGGCATTTCGGCCCGCAACCGTTAATGATGTTCAGCCAGAAACCGGAATGCGCGGAGTGGCTGATCATGAATAAAGGAGAAATCTACCGGTGGGACCAGGTGGAATTCTGGCCGGTCCTTCAGGCATTGGCGGGTATGGATGTGCCATGCATGGCGCACGTATATCTGGTCAGTCAGATGACGTTCACCGAGAAGACCTACATCGTGGTATACAATCCGATAGTCGTGATAACGGACAAACCGGAAAACATCAGGACGAACAAGAACGATCTTCCGGTTCTTTCAGACTTTTCAGGATCCCTCATCGAGGTTCTCTGGACAAGTTGGCACCTCAACGAGGCCAAGAACTATTTCTCGGATCTCGATGCCGTCTATGAACCGGCACGGTTACAGGAACTGACCGCTCATTGGCGAAATGTCTTCGAGAGCAAGATATCGTCCGTCGTGAAAGCCTGACCTTTCCAACGGACAATCGAAAAAAAAAGCGCCCCGCATCAACGAGGCGCTTTTATTGTACGAACGGATTCAAAACGACGCTATCACGTCCGGCAGGGCTCCGAGTGTCGGGACGAACGCGTCGGCGTCGTATCGATCGGTTTTCGAATAGAGAACGATTTTCATCCCTGCCGCCCGAGCTGCCCGCACATCGCTCTCGGTATCACCCACGTAGACCGATTCCTCCGGTCTGACCCCGAGACGGTTTACCGCCAGCAACAACGGATCAGGCGAAGGCTTGTGATTTTCCGTATCTTCAAACGTGACCGTCACCTTGAAATACGACTCCAACTCCGCAAGGCGCGGAGCCTCGAACACGCTCGACCGGACACGACTCGTCACGATTCCGAGTAGATATAGGCTTCCGAGAGTCTCGATCGTCTGCGCGGTGTCCACCGGGACCTGCAACAGATCGAGCGGATACGGTACCACGCGATTCTTACCGATATCGTATATCGCGCGGATTTCGCTCTCCGAAGTCAGTCCGGAAAGTTCCTTGACCATGTCCCACATACTGAGATGGACCATTCCCGCATATTCCTCCCTGGTAAGCGGACGGCATCCGGCATAACGCGACAGATCCTGAAAGAATTTCAGATTCCCTTCGAAAGAATCCAGCAATACGCCATCAACGTCGAAAATGACCGATCGTATCATACGTTTGGGAATACCGGATAAAGTTTCTCGCATCATTCCGCGACAACTTCACCGTGTGGGATGAATCTGCTCGCGTTCCGATCCATGTATCGTCGAACCGGAAAAATAGCATCAGGCATCCGGGAATAGGACCGCGAAGTTGTCCGCGTACGTTTTCGCGACCAAGGTCGCCCGTTCACGGTCTTTCCCGTCCTTGAGCTGTTCGGATTGCGAGAGGATCCGCCACAAGGTGGCCCGGATCGCCAGCTGTTGCAGATGAGGGACGTCGTCGAACACGGCTCGCTCCATGAACGGTTCCCTGTCCCAGACCGAGTCCGTCAGTATGACGGCCTTCGCGAACGCCGCCGGCCGGAAATACATCGTGATATCGATGATCGCGGGCGGCAAAGTGTCGTGCAAAAGGAAATTTCCGGACAGGTCGCCATGGATCACCTGGTCAGGCAGGTCGATCGGGGCGAGTTTCGCCCGGAGCGGCTCGACGAACGCGGAAAGCTCCCCGTCCACGTCCCACGGTATCTCTCCCCACGTCATCTTGTCCGCGACAGACCAGACATTTTTCCGCTTCGCGATAAAGTCCGGCCGCGGGAAGGATTCGGTGAGCGCATGGAAGCTGTCGGCCGCCTTCACCTTCTCCGCATATCTTCCTTCCCGAACCGACCCCTCGAGAAACGACCAGGCACAATATCCGTCCTCGGACCAGTTCCCGCGAACCGAACGTATCGCGTTCGGTATCCGTACGTTATCAAGTTCGACGGGCTGACCGAACGTTTCCCCCGACCAATTCGTCTCGCTCTCGTCGGCGACCGGCTTCAGGACGATATCCCCCGACCGATAGGTCTCTTCCTGTCCGCCGTGCAGGAGATACGGGACCTCGTCGGACCCGAAGGCCTTTGTGATGGAGAGCGATGGGATCTTCATATTCGTTCGATGATACGCGAAACGAGGCGGATGAGACACGCCTCCAATTCTACCACTCTTCCGGTTTTTCCCCCCGGTCTCACAGATACTTCCCGTACTTGTCCTTGGGGTAGTAACACCAGGGATTGGGATATTCGTCAGGATCCAGACAGCATTCCATGTCCAGATGCTTCCCTTTGTGCTGTTTGCTCTTCGACGGATGATCGTTCTTCTTCGCGCAGACGAGCCGCCCGTTCTCTTTCTTGTACGATACGGGGTGCGGTGCGGTGATTTTCGGCGGCGCGGGCTTCGGCGGAGCCGGTTTCGACGTTTCAACCTTCGGCGGTTCCGGCCGGACGATGCCGGTCAGCAGCACGCTTCCCGCGATCGGATAAAATTCCCGGAAATGCTCGTTGATCGAGATTCTCGGGTCACTGTTCGTAACTGCCCCGTCCGCAAGTATCGGCACGATGTCATAAACATACCGGTCCCGGATCATGGTGAAGAACAGTGTCGGCTGATAACATTGGTTTTCCGGCGGGATATAGATCTCGCTTGCCGGATAGTCTCCCGTATCGATCACGTGTCCCTCGATATTCTTGCACGACGGATCGGCCACAAGGGTACCATTCTTGAGCGGCGGGAATTCGTCCGTGCCGGAAAGCTCCTTCGCCTTCGCGACGTCATAGATCACCACGTCGAACCCGATATAGGTACCGCCGGTCGATGGGCTCCGGAACCGGTAGCGGTATTCCCACGTCGAGCCCTTGGGCGCGGATACGTTCACGGGAACGGACCAGTCCGAAGGATACCGGAGTTCGAACCCGTAATACGGATTGGCATAAAGCTTCCACGTCGACGTATCATAGGGAGCCTCGATCGCCTGCACTTCGCTCGCCACCTGTTCCTCGGAGAGCGGCGGCTGCTCGACTACCGTTCCGGCGACCTCCGGCACGGGAACGTCGGGCAACACGTTGAACGAACCCAGATGCCCCGTAAGGAACAGGAACGTGCCCGCCACGAGAATCGCCACGAGGGTTATGGCCGCGTCGCGCTCGATATTCCTGCGGCAGACCATGCCGTCACAGAATATCCAGAAATTCGATTTCAACCTTTCTCCGACAGTCTTCCGGTTCATACGCCCGTGTGACAATCGTATATGAAATCTCCGATAGGAATGTCAGTCTAATCCTGTTCGCTTCGTTTGACAAGTCACATCGACCGGACAGACGTACCGCATCCCGGAACTCCATTTTCGCCGAAAAATTAAGGCTTATAAAAGCCTTGAAATATGATCGTTTTCAATTTTGAGTGAAGTAAGTGAAGTAAATGACAACATGATATATTATCCGATGCCGTTGTCTTCGCGTGCCCGGGTCTCGTTTCGGAAATGTCCGCCGGCACGGGAAGCGCGACTGCGGTGAAAAAACGAATCCCGCATCCCCTTTCGATTCGCACTACGCCGAAAAATATTTCGTCTCGATGAAACGTATGACGTCGCTCTTCCCGTCCCCGCGCAGAAGGACATCGGCATCGCGTCGGATTGCTTCCCGGAATCCGTCCAGCCGATCCACGAACTCGCCGAGCGACCGCCGGTCGAATGCGTCGTGTCGCGATCCGAATCCGTTCCGATCGATCACTTCCGCATTCATCTGCTGTTCATAGACTTCCGGAAGCGGCATCGCGAACACGGGAATCCCGAGATGCATCGCCTCTGAAAGCAGCGTATGACCCGCGGTGGAAACGATACCCGAGCACCTTGTCAGCGCGGTATCGAACGCCGTGCTCCCATGTCGATGGATCGATACGTTGCCGATCGAACCGTCCATCTTCGTGTCGGGAGCGAAAACGTCGAATCGGATATCGGGACGGGAACGGCAGATTTCCACTATTTCAGAAACGTCCTGACGAAGACCGTCCTGCGCGGTGAGATACACGAGAATCGAGTCCGGATGATCCGGAACGTTCACGGTACGGACGACCGACTCCCTCAGGATCGGGGCGAATATCCGCACCTCGTATCCCGGGATCCGATCCGGTACGTCGAAAAACGAACAGGCGATGCGTTCGTTCGCCTCGGGAAAGAACAGTTTGAGGCGGGCCGTCTCGTCCAAATACGTCCGACCGTGAAGTTCTTCCGGAAACCGTCCGATCAGGTACTTGCTCTGCTGGTCGATCGTGACGAGCGGCGATCCGTGCCCGTACGCGTATCGGGCGCAGACCGGTTCGTAATCGCTTATGACGATATCCGGGGTCCCGATGACCCGTTCCGCTTCCGCCATGGCCCGACCGTTTATCGTCGCGTAATCTTTCCGATTCGACCCGAGTGTCCTCGTCGCGTCGAAGTCGATCCCGTCGCGATTTCCGACATAATACGGCACCGCCACTTCCAGAACCGTTATCCGTTCGTCAGCAGCGAACCGATCGGAATAGAATCCGTAACTCGATTCATACGCGAAAATGACGATCCGTGCGGACTCGGCGAAATGCTCGATAAGCGGAAGTTGTCTCAGGGTATGACCGTTTCCGATACCGCACACCCCGTAAAGAATGGTCCGTTCCCTCATACGCCGGAAAGTTTCTCGGCGACGAATACGGACGATCCGGTGATCGACCCGACCGGAACCGTCGCAAGCGTATCCCGCAGTTTTTTCGACAAGTACCGGCCGAGTTCGTCATCCGCGGTCCCCATGAAGACGTCTTCGAGCCGATCCAGCACGACATCGGCATTCACGGCATCAAGAAAGAACGGGAACAGCGCGTGAAGCGCCGACGAATTATCCAAGATCACACATTCACTCCGTGAGTCATCCACACGGACGATGGCGATGTGTCGGATCGCGACGGCATCGGAGACGGAAAGACGGTCAGGCGACGGCAGCCCGGCATATCTCCCCCATTTCGCGACGAGATCGGTCGCTCCGATCACGGCCATCTTCTCTTTTTCCGGTTCGCGCACCGTAATGGTCGGCGTTCCGGCCACGGCATTCAGACAACCGTCCTCCCCGAACGAAATGACGGTCTTGTTTCCCGAAAAAAGCCTCGTGCCGGGTCGCTCCATCATCCGAAGCGTTACCGAAGTCTTGCCCGCGCCCGAATGTCCGACGATGAGCACATAACCTTGGTCCGTTCCGACACAGGCCCCGTGCACGCAGAACAAACGACGTTCCAGCAGTCTCGTCCTGACCATGCCGTACAGGAGATGAGGGAGATAATCGGGAAAGCGCGATTCCCACGCATCGAAGATCCGTACTCCGGTTTCGGTACGCGCCATCCGTCGCTCCGTCGATTCGACATGTTCGATCGTCACATCGGCACGGCCCGACACGGAATCCGCGCGAACGATCCCGGGAACGTATGACCGAAACATCGTCTCATCCCCGTCCGAAAGATCGAGAGGGTGATCGCTCCCCACGCCGACGGACAACGTGTTCGCGACCGAAAATCGAAGTGTGTGCATAGTTTCAGTCCTTCGCGATGACGAATCCACATACCGCGTCGACGACCGCCTGGGCGCCCCCGGTTCCGAATTTGTCGAGCAGGCCCGCGGCGGCACCGATATTCTTCCCGACGACGGCTTCATATGAACAGCGGACGGCATCGGACAATGCTCCGGCAGGGGACACCCCGTTCACGGCCTCGGAAATATTTCGCAACACCTCGGGCTGCTCGGCGAAATAGTCGATCGGACAGTCGAGTTCGGACCAATCGACGACGGCGTCGACCATGCCGTTCCGACGCAGGAGTTCCAGCTGCTGTCCCTGACTGTCGTTCGCGGGAGGAAGCCACACGACGGGAATACCATATTCCGCCGCATCGTAGATGTTCCCCAGGCCCGGCGTCATGAAGGCATACCGCGTCTCGGCGAGGATATCGAGCATCCCGTTTCGCGGATAGCTCTTCGCGCGTCCGTCCGAAAGTCGCCGTGCGATCGCGCCGCTCGTGGCGATGACGATCCCGTCCCCCGGCGGCACGCATCCGAGTATCGCCCCGACGCACGACTCCGCATATCGCACCGCCTCGTCCACCGACCAGAACGGGTTCTGCAGACCGCCGAGATTGATGAGCACATGCTTCCCGGACGACCGTCTGCGTCCGGCGACGATCGGAGGAACGACACGGACCGACTCCGGAAACGCGTCCGGCTCCGACGCAAGCCGTTCCCTGACCCCGAAGAAATCCTGCGGGAGGTACAGATCGCATCCGCATACCGCTGCCGGCACTTCCTTCCAATACCACGTCAGCGGATCATATATGATTACCGTCGACCCGCATGCCTTCGCCCGCTCAGCCATACCGAAATCCGTCGCAGTCAGGAAGACGTCGTATCCGGACAGGACCGCGTCGACATCCCTTTCCGACCGTTCCGACAGATCGAAAATATCGTCGTACGGCAGCGGCCGCTGCAGATCCAGAGTGTGACCGGAGCCGATATAGGCGATATGACCGAATCGTTCACGAAACATCGGAAAAAACGTCGCGATGGCGGCGGCCGGACCGAAGCCGAACGGCTCGGCATTCAGCAGGAGGCGTTTGGAAACAAGGGATGATTCATGCATCGGTCTCAGTCATATCTATACGGCAAACAGACCATTCACACCCCTATTTTCCGACATTCCCTCACAACTGTAAAGCGGCTATCCGCGGATGATTCGCATGCTCACCGAAAAAACAAGCCTCGTTCAAGCCTTCTTTTCCATCGGTTTCCTACCGCGTAAACGATGCGACCGCCAGGCCGATATAGTACGGCCAGAGCACGATCGCGAGCAGTCCCTGGAAGAAGGCCAGGTGCAGGAACCCGATCGTGAACAGCCACCCGGCGAACCACGAGAACGCGGTGAACCCGTGCTGCTCGACTTTTATCTTATCCATACGAGTATGAATAACGGATTACTTATTTGAAAGGTTTTCCGCAACCGATACCGGTCCGGTGAACATTCTCCGCTATCATATCGAGTATCCGGCTCACCCGCGCGTCCTCCTCATAATACACATACGAGAGTTCGTCGATCTTCTTGTCGGTCCGGATAAGATACGACTTTTGTGAGACCTGTTTCCCCTCTGCCGTTCCGTTTCCGATCGACGGGAAAAAGACCGCGTCATACCCTCCGATCTTCAGGTCGCGGTGTTCATATTTCTTGAACCAGAAAACCGAGCTGTCGTTGAAACCCGCGAAGGCGTCCTCGATGCCCGAATCGCTCCGGTTGGGAATGCAGCTCACATAAATCTCGCCGCCGTTTTCCGTCGACGCGTACCGGACGGGATGTTCCCCGTAATAGGGCGACCGGAGCACGATGCCGGCACTCGGATCTCCCGGCCGAACGACCGTCCAGTCGCTCGGATACCGTATCGAGATACCCAACCCGTCATCATTGATTTTTTTCCATTTCGAGAAGTCCTCCACCTGCCATTTTGACTCCGCCGCCACGGCCGAGGACGCCCGTTCGTCCGGCTGCTCCATCGCGACGCTTGGGGCGGGCTCGGCAGGCACGGTTTGATCCGTCCGTTCCGGGACGGCTGCCGGTTCCGTCTCCGCCGCCGGGACGCGTTCCGGTGCGAATACGATGCCGGGCCACTCCCCTCCGAACGCGACGTATCCGAAAACCGCCATGCTGACACCGAGCAGAAAGATGATCGCGCCGACGACCGCCTTCTTATGGATATCGTTCATAGGTTTATGTTCCGAATGAGACCGGCACCAGGAAACTTTCGGCATGTTCCGGAAGCCCCGAAGGATTGTCCTTGGAAAAGACGATGGCACCGGTCCCCGCCCCCTTCGGGTCGAAGGTCACCTCCGCCTGAAACGGCACCGGTCCTTCCATCATCCAGTCCCCCGTGGCCTGCGCCGTACCGCTGCCGAGCATGTCACCGTTCCCGTCGACAATGCTCACGGGAAAACTTCCCTCGGAGAACCAGTTTCCGGCCGCTTCGCCGGTCAGTTTCACGGGACTCGTTATCACGGCACCCGATATCGGAAGCGTGACTTTGATATCCGATCCCTCGACGACCGCATCGTCGGCGCTCGCCGCCGTTTGTTCCGGGACATCCTTCGGTACGGGAGATTCCTCTTGCGCTCCCCTCCCGATCGCAAGGAATATGAACGCCACCAGACAGAGACCGAGTACGGGGATGATGATCCGTTTTCCGTTCATAGTATGTTCCCGATATGCGACGATCCGTATCTCATTTCACCAGGACGAGCGCCTTGCCGTATCTGACAGGGACTTCGACGAAGTTCATGTCGAGCGGCTTCATCCGGTTTTCGTATTCCGAAAGCGGAACGGAGAAGTACCCGTCCGGCTGAAGTCTCCCTTCCGTCCCATAGTCCGACGAATCGAACACGTGGATCGCGAGACCCCCTTCCTTCAGCGCGTTGTACGAATTCATCATCACGTCCCACTGTTTTTCCGTCTCGATGAACTTCAGGAGGACATGGGCATAGGTGATATCAAACGGCCCGCCCGTGAGCGACTTCGTACAGTCATGCGCGATGATCCGGTCCTCCCCTTCCAGGTGTTCGGTCGTGATGTCGAACGTCGTCACCTCCACCGGCTTCCCGAGGAGTTCCGAGAATATCCGTTCGTGATGCGAGACGAACCGCCTATCCCCGCTCCCCATCACCGCCACCCGCACGACTTCTCCTTCCGACTTCAACGGGGTGCGTTCGAATATCGCCTTCAGCTCGGCTTCCTTTTCATCCGCCCGCCGAAGGATTTCCTCATCCGAATATCCGGCATATTTCTCATGGTATCGGGAAAGGGTCATAAGGTCGTAAAATGTTTCTTTCCGTTATTCCGCCCAAGCATCGGACCACCGGCATCAAGACGCATGAACAACCTGAGTGTACCACATCAGGAGCATAGTGTGTCGAAAAGATTGACATATCGGCAATAAACTGTTTCCATGCCATATTGTTGTTTAAATCTTATATAAACGATAAAAGGAGGCGACCGTGCAAGATAAAAGGCAAAACGACAACTTCGACATCGAAAGGATGTCCAGAGAAACCGGTATTTCAATAGATACCATCAACCGTACGCTCGGTATGAAACCGGAAGTGACACGACCGAGACAGACCCAGATCGACCCGGACACCGAGGCAAGGGAGGCGTATCGTTCCGCTCCGGAAGGTTCGGAAACGAGAAAGAACGCCTTTGAGAAATGGCTTGGGCTCGTGACCACCGCACATGAGGCGAAAGTCGTGCATGATGCCGCGTCCGACGATTCGAAGATGCAAAAAACGGCGTTTGAAAAGTGGCTCACGCTCGTGACAACCGCGACGGAAGCGGAGGAGGCGTACGATGCGGCGCCCGCCGGTTCGGAAGCGAAAAATACCGCACTTGAAAAGTGGAACGCGCTTTCGTTCAAGCAGGTCAAAGAAGCGACCGATGTCGAAGCGGCGGAAGCCGCGTACAATGAAGCGCCCGACGGTTCGGAAGCGGAAAAAGCCGCGGTGGAAAAATGGCTCGGACTCGTGACCACGTTCGATGAGGCGGAAGACTTGTACAACTATACGCCGAGCGGTTCGGAAGCGGAAAAAGCCGCGGTGGAAAAATGGCTCGGACTCGTGACCACCACCGATGAGGCGGAAGCGGTATATGATGCAACGCCTGACGGTTCAGCGGCACAATATTCAGCGCTGAATATATGGCTGGATCTCGCTACCACTATCGATGAAGTGAGAGAGGTCTACGATAACGCCCCCGAGGGTTCGAAAGTTCATACAGCCGCACTGAAAAAATGGAACGGACTTTCGTTCAAACAGATCGAAGAAGCGACCGATGTCGAAGCGGCGGAAGCCGCATATGATGACGCGCCGGACGATTCGGATGCGCAAAATGCCGCGCTGACCAAGTGGCTCGAGCTGTCGACAGACGTCGATGACGCGGAAGCCGTATACGAAGCGGCACCGAGCGATTCAGAAATTGAAAAAGCGGCACTGGACAAATGGATCGGATTCACAACCACCCCCGAGGAAGCGGAAGCCGCATACGATGCCACACGCGACGGTTCTGAAGCGCAAAGGGCCGCGTTGAAGAAGTGGAACAGACTGTCCCTCAAACGGCTTGAGGCGGCAGTCACTGTCGAAGACGTGGAAACCGTGTACAATGATGCACCGACCGATTCGGAGGCGCAAAGGGCCGCGATCGAGAAATGGCTCGGACTGGCAAGCACGGCGAAAGAAATGAAGGCCGCACACGATGCCACACCGAGAAATTCGGAATCACGAAAGGCCGTACTGAAAAAATGGGACAGGCTCTCGCTCAGGCAGGTCGACGCGGCGATCACCATCGAGGAAGTGATCGCGGCGTATGATGACGCGCCGGACGATTCGGAGGCACGGAGAGTCGCGCTTGAAAAGTGGAACGGACTTTCACTGATGCAGATCAGGGCAGCCACGACCGCGGGCAAAGCCGAAGCCGCGTTCCGTAGCACGCCGAATAATCCGGAAACGAGAAAAACGGCGATGCGAAAAATCGCGAGCTTCTACGGATGGCAGGAACAGCCGCGGTAGCGCCATCCTCAAATACGAAGCCCGGACAGCACAATGTGTCCGGGCCTTTTTATTTTGCAAAATAAAAAGGGTCAGCGTGCGTTTCGCTGACCCATGGGCCTTTCACAAGGGCGTCTGCTCGCTCATTTGTTGCCGATAGTTCCGTTCGTTCTTGAGGAACGCCTCGTACGTATCCGGATTGATGGCCGCTCCATGACGGATGATCATCGGATGCTGCATTCCCTCCTTGAAGTATTCGTCATTGCGAAGGGCCGACAGGAACGCTTCCTCGATACTGATGCATCCGTCCCTATTCCGATCACCGGAACTCTCCCTGAAAGCGGAAAAGAACGCCTGTGGAAACGAATCCGACTTGCTTGTTTCGTCGGATTTCGATGCCGCTATCGCGATATAATTCTTATTCGCGGCGATCTTCTCGGCAAACCCGCCCCCCGTAGCACTGATCGAACACGAATACCGCATGCTTGGTGCGGAGTTCGCTGAAATACGACGCGAATTCGTTCGCATTGATATCGTTCCCGGACGTGCAGCTGAGCGTCGATACCGTGACCTCGCGTTTGCCGTTCAGGTCGGATATCGTCGTTTGGTCGCCATGATCGGTGGTATACACGAAGAACCTGTCTTCCGGCCGTATGCGGTCCCGGAGATGCCGTATCAGTGTCCTGATATTGATATTGGACGCCTCCCCGTCCACCGGATACCACGGCTTCCTGTCTCCGTCGCCGTCCAGGATATATATTTCCGACCGGCGATACCCGTTTTCAAGCAATACCTGATAGATGATGGAAGTATTACCCTGATATCGATCGTCGGAATTCCCGCTGATCACGATGGCGAATTTCGACGGCTCCTTTACCGGAGCTTCGTTTTTGAACCGCTTCGTAAGACTGGCCGAAGGCGTCGTCTCCTCCGCAGGTTCATCAGGGAAACAGCCCGTCAGAAACACCATAAGAACGAGCAACGGTACCGAAAAGATTCGATACGCGAAACGAATTTTCATCTGATCCCCCTTTGATTGATGATTATCTTAGTTGTTAAATTAACGGGATAATATACACTATTTTTTAAATATGTCAATACATTGGTTTTTAACAGGCCGATCATCTTCGATTCGTATGTCGATTCATCGGCATTTTTCGTAAAAACAAAAGAAGGCCTTTGAATAGCCTCCCCTTATCCTTCAGAAATCATATTCAACCGGATCACCCGCACAAATGAGGCAGGGGCGTATCCGTCACGCGTTGTTCCTTGTACTCGTCGTCGTTTTTGAAAATCCCGAGCCGTTCATATCCTTCCCAGGTATCCATGACGATTCCGGAATCGCTTTGCCAATACCAATGCAGGAACCGTATACCGCGTTCCTTGAATTCCTTGAGGGTATCCTTCATCTCTCCTTGTACCCCGAAACGTTTCGAAAAGTAGTCCGAAAGGATGGCGGTATCCAGACAGTTCGGCTCGCCGTCCCGTTTCATGAAGGACGACAGCTCCTGCTCGCCACCGAGCGTGAATCGTTTCACCACGTCGAGCGACCCCTTCCACCTCGGTCTATGGGTGAGGATCCACAGCGACACGGCCTGCATCTTCAGGGCCTCTTCGGAGAAGTTCATGTCCTCTATCATCCTACCGGCGACATCCGGCTCGATTCCCCGAGTATTGAATCGCAGATTGTTCGTATCGACAAGCGGCGCCAGGGCTTCGAGGTTCTTATCTCGCAGCGACTCGTATATCGACTCCATCTCGGAAAACCACCGGTCGAGTTTTTCCACATCCCCTTCGTAGACGCGATACGAACGCATCCCGAACCGCTTATCGAATACCGGCGGTCGGTTCTCGGATACTTCTTTCGGAACGAACGATTCGTATGTTCCCATATATGTTTCTCAGCCCGATTCAAGGACCCCTTTTTCGTTACCAGTATACCAGTTTCGACACGGGGCACCCAAGGGATGAATCGACCAGGCTCCGGCCCGCACCGACAAAAAAAGAGGGCGGCTTCCATAAGAAGCCGCCCGAATATTTAACCGCCGAACCTTCCCGACCGCGTGTCGTCATTTTCCGACACAAATCTCGCTCTGACCGCCTTCCCGCCGACGTACGCTTCCGGTCGGCCTGCCGGTGACCCGTATCTCGCTTTGACCGCCGGACTCGCCGTTGAAATCGTGACAGTCGCCCGTTATCCTGATCTCGCTTTGTCCGCTGGAATCGGCTTCGACATCGTTCAGGTTCCCCTGGACATCGATGGTCGATTGTCCGGAGGTCGTCAGCGTCGCATTTCCGGAAGCGTTCCGGACACGGCATTCCGATTGACCGGAGCATTTCACTTTCATGCCGTTCACGCCGTCGGCTCGGAGATTTTTCTGGCCGCTCACCTCAGCGGAGAGTCTGCCCCCCAGATCAACCGCTTCGAATTGCTCCACGTCGAAGACTTCCAGATCCGTCCCCTTGGGAGCCTTGACGATTATCTTGGGAATACCTCCCTCGATAACCTCGGCCTTGGCTCCTCCCGATATCACCTTCCCGTTGATTATGACAAGGTTGTTTCCCCCGCAGATCACTTTCCCGCCGGAAATGACGACGTTACCGCCGCTGCCGGTGATCGAAATGGATCGTCCGCCCCTCGATACGACGGTCACGCCGCCTTTCAAACCCTTTCCCTTGATCCGGATTTGGTTCGAGCCGTTCTGAGTGACCCCGATATCCTCAAGCAGTTTTTCATTGCCGTCGATCTCCATCAGCACGATGCCCGCCTCGCCGACGGAAACTTCGACTTCCGCCCAAAGGTCCTCGAACGACAGCGTCAATCCCTGACCGACCTGGCACTCCGTGTATTCATTCTTCATCCGCAACTCCGCTTTTGATTGTTCCTTTGAATTTCCCCGCTCATGTGACTGCGAAAATATCGCAGACAAACGACTGACCGGGCCGAAAATGATATCCGGTGACAGACCGAAAAAACCGCGCAGATTCGCCATGCGTATCCACCTCCTTTTTTACGTTTATTGGTTAAGGTACAAGAATGACCACTATACGATATTCTCCGGCATTGTCAACGCGGGAACCCGATGCCGATACCCGGTCGTTCAGGATTTCAGCCGATACGGGTTCCGCCGAAAACCCCTCCCCCTCCGGACACTCGGAACATATCCGATTACTCGACTCTACGTCATCGGAAGTATTGACAAAAATAAGAAAAGTACTATAATGTCACTTCATAAATATGAACGGTTTTTTAAACAACAAACGGAGCGAACGTGAAAATATCACCGATTTCATTTGTTTTGCTGGCCGGATTGAGTCTCAGTCTGGTCGGTTGCAACGCCGATAAGTACGCCGAATCAGCGGCGAATGTCGGCAAACCTGCCACCAAGACGGCAGCGATCATCGATTACGGGAACGGGGTCTACTATTTCCCCCATACCGAAGCCGATTTCGGAAACGCCCTCTCGAAGTTCCGAAAAGATCATCCTGAGCTCAGGCAGACCACGGCAGTCGGAAACGGGACCGGCGGCGCCGGTTCTGACATCGGTTATTTCGTAACCTTCGAAAAAAGATGAATCGCGAGAAAATAGCGAAACCACACCGATTGGCCACCTAGCGCCAATCGGTTTTCTTATCCGTAAACGGATGTCTCATGCCGCCAGTCAGATCTTCCGGAGCGCGATCGTGAACCAGTACTGCTCGCGGAGATTCTGCCGGTCGAGATATTCCGTCTTGTACCTGGGCCCCGCCAGTTCCTGAATGGCCTCCGGCCGGTAGTAGAAATAGGTCCTCGTGCCGAAATCGTCCGTCCGGGTCACCCCCTCGTCGGCATAGTCCCCCTCCTTGAGCGAGATATAGAAAATACCGCCCGGAACCAGGGCGTCGTGCGCTTTCGCAAGCACGGCTGCCACGCTTTGTTTGTCCGAATGCAGAAGGGACGCGAACGATACGATCACATCGATCCCCTGCGGGAAATCGTACGCCTCGACATCGGCCACCTCGAACCGCCCTCTCGGTACCCGCTCCCGCGCGATACTCACGAACGTTTCCGATATGTCGATGCCCAGGTACCGGTCGGTCCGCTTCAGGATCTCCTCCGCGTCCCGCCCGCTCCCGCACCCGATCTCGAGGATGAACGGATTCTCCTTTCCCAGCATGCCGAACAGCCGTCCGACATCCTCGACCCGCGCGCCGATGTCGTCGAACTTCCACGTCATCTCCCGCGCGCTCTTGTTGTACGTATCCACCATCTGCCGTTTCTTGTCGGTCATAATTTTATACCTTATGCCAGACATATTTCCGTCGGTCTGGCGAAGACATTGTCCGATTTTCTGGAAAGGATACCCGTCCCTTTTTCTGCCTTCCTGTCATAAGTACGTTCCGGACCGCATGACGACCGCGGAACGTGATCATGACGATCAATCCTTGACATGAGCATCAACGACCGCGCGAAAATCCTCCGTCTCCAAGACGGACCCGTTCGCGTTCGTCAGGCCATAGGTCGGTCCGATGTCCTTCAGCTTCATGTTTCGGTCCATATCCTTCGGGAGACCAAGCTCCTTTCGGAACGCGTCGAAGGGCACGCCGGTCTTCTCGATGACATAGTGAAGCGTATTGCTTCCCCGGATATCGGCGGTGTTCACCTCGCCGCGCGCGTTGACGATATTGGATTCCGGCTTCGTCTGCCACAAAGGCGTGAACGGCAAGGCGACAAGAGGCAAAACGACGACAAGCGCGACGAGCAGCGCATACCGTCCTTTCGACACGCGTTTTCCGAATACGGTATAACCGAGACTCCCCTTCGGACAGTTCCCCACACATTTCCCGCAACTCACGCAGTCCGCCGAATCGATGACGTCCGCGGTCGCGATATTGAGATTGGCCGGACAGTTCCTGTCGCATCGCGCACACCCGACGCACGTCGACGCGTCACGCCGTATCCGGAAAAACCCGACCTTTTTGACCAGCCCGAAAAACGCCCCGAGCGGACAGAAGTATCGGCACCACAGACTTTTCGAAAACAGTGACCCGACTACCAGTACCGCCAGAATCCCATACCCTACCGGCTTTTCCGCGAACTCGTTTCCGAAGTGCATCAACGCGTTGTACGGATCGTACGCCCGGAATACCAGGTCACCGAGATAGAAGGAATAGTAGACGATGACCGCGAGCACGAGGTACTTCACGTACCGAAGATAGCGGTCATACTTCTCCGGGATCTCCACGTCGTTCTTGATTCCGATCCTGCGCCCGAGCGCCCGCATCCACTCCTGTATCGCGCCGAGCGGACAAAACCACCCGCAGAACACCCGGCCCAAAACGAGTGTCGCGACGAGAAACACCGCGAGCAGTACGAACGAACTCGTGAAGACGCGCTTGAGAAACTCCCCCGTAAAGATCAGCGTAAAAAAACTCTCCACCGCACCGAACGGACAATACGCATCGATCGGGGCCGCCTGTTCCACCCCGCGAAGCATATGCGAGGCCGCGAGAAAAAAGACGACCGCAACGACCGCGATCTGCGCCACGGTCCGCAGGGAGATTTTCCGAAACATGTCTTTCATACGTTCGATCTTACGGTTATACGAAACAAGAACACCGCCTGTACGAAAGACAGTATACCTCTTTTAAGACGTTTCCTCCGCACGATTCGTTTTCATCGGAAAATGAAGGCTTTTTAGAGCCTTCTTTTCGGTCAGTTTTCGATTTGAGGGAAAACGAGGAAAACGGACGTCTTTCGCGTCGACCACCTTCACCCTTTCCGTCTTTGCGATCCAGTACCCAGATGAAGAGATCCAACCCCGCCGTTTACAGACGATAAGACCGACGTCGAAAACCGTTCTCCTGGACTGCCGCGGTCGCGGACTCCCTCGCAGAGACGGACTGCATGAACGGAATCGGATCGCTTCGCCAGGGCGCTGACCGTGAGGCCGATGCCGCGCGCTACTCTTCCGCATACTTCACCTCGACGACCTTGTTCCCGATATGCCTCTCACGTTTCAATTCCCCGTCCTCGTCAATGAATTTCCTCGTATCGAACGTGTTGTACCCTGCCTTTGGATCTTTCGAGACCGGAAGGACAAAACTATTTTTCGGATCATCCCGATCTATGAACTGCACGAAAACGCGACCGGCATTCCGCACTTCCTCGTTACCGCGTAGCTCAGAACTATTCTCATCGACAACCCTCATGGTCCGTCCGTGAAGCTGCGCGTATCCCAAAAGAACCTCATCGAACTGAAGTCCGTTCTCGATGCCACGGAAGATATCCGGATACAGCTCAGCCGCCTTGGCTCCGATCATTTCGAACGGAGGAATGAAGACAAGCGTGTCCTGAGGCTCATTCAGTTCCCCTGTCTTGGTCTTGAACCGCTGCGTCCGGCCATCGGGCAGGTACCGGTATACGGATCCGCGGGCCGTAACGATCTCGGTCGGGCGTTTTTCCTTCCGCTCCGCACTCGGCACTTTCTCAGCTTCCACAGGTGCTCCCGGCGCAAATTGAGTCTCCTTCATATATCGAAACTCTTAGAATATTCTCCTTCCCAGTATACTATCCCAGATCGCACCCTTCCCAACTGTCGATCGTTTCCTGGTATCCCCGATCGATGGCGTACCGGCGCACCGCCTTGAAGACCTCTTTCTGCAAACCGATATCCCCCGTCTCGAAGAGCCGACCGAGTATCGAGACGAATTCCCCGGCACTCCAGGGAAGGTGTTCCAACGGGTGATGTTCCAGGGCCCACAGGATATACTTGCTGTACGGTTTTATCCGACCCTCGGCGGAGAACACGAACGCGAGCAGGCACTGCGCCGACTCGGTGGCATCGATACGCGAGGCGAACGCGTCCCCGTCCCTCCCGTTCTTCAGCGAACGATAGTAATGATTGATATAGGCGTCGAGATCGGCCTTCGCAGTCTCTTCGATGCGGTCTTTCGGGATCGTCCCCTTCTCGTCAATGATGCGCTGGATCTCCCCGTCCGTCCGATCGAACACCGTTTTGACGTGCGCGAAATTGTACCGGTCCCATTCCATCGGAGACCGGAACGACGCGTATTCGCGAAGCGATTCGAGCGTATGTACGAAGATGTCAAACTTGTACGGCGTTATGGTCGAAGGGTAGGTCCGCTTCGCGGTCTCGACATACCCGTCCATCACGACGATAGAGATATCGTAATCCGAATGTTCGGTCACGAAGCCCTTCCCCCTTCCTCCAGTCAGCGCGAAACCGAGGACTTGGGAATCATTCCTCGCCGCTTCCAGTATCCGCTCGTATGTCTCGTCATTCGTCATATCTTCAGTATCGCACATTCCTTCTCTTCCATCCGCATTCGAATCCTTCATTCGGAGCACAGCATGCCATTAAATGGTATGACAAGAAGGAGCTAAAAATGTACTTGACCCCTTTTCCATTCCAGCTGATTGAAGAGTAATGACAAGTTGCCCAATATAAGAAAGCTGGCGAAACCGTACGCGAATTTAAGAGCATTGCCCTTATTGGATAAAATAGAAAGATATAAATATACATATCTAAGCCTAAAATTTATGCTTTCATCCAATACTTTGCTTAATTTCCATTTTTGGATATAATTGGAATGTAATCTTCAAACAAAAATATAACATTATGATTTCTACAGAAATTATCATAAATTTAATAAACTCATTCAAAAAAAATGATCGTCAGGAAATTGATAATGTCATTAAGAGTCTTATAGAAACTGCAGAAAAAAGAAAACAATACAAGTTAGCAAAAAAGCTGCGTGAAACATATGCATTAACTTCAGAAAATCATTTCCTCCCTTCCTCTCACACACCATCGAAATTTTCCAATTCGCATGAGCAAGATTCAAAACTTTTTGAAATAAGAAGATCTAAAATTAGAATTGGAGATATAATACTTTCAGATACAAACAAAGAAACACTCCAAGAAATAATAAACAATTATAAAAAAAGAGATCTTTTAAGAAAACATGGATTAAGTAATGATAGCAGATTGATTCTGCACGGCCCTCCCGGAACAGGAAAAACGCTATTCGCCTATGTTATTGCGGGAGAACTAGGTGTGCCGATTTACCATGTATACCTAGATTCACTCATTTCTTCATATCTCGGAGAAACAGGAAGAAATCTAAAGGAAATATTTAGAGAAGCATCAACAAATGATTGCATTTTACTATTAGATGAATTTGATGCGATAGCAAAGCATCGTGATGATTCACAAGAATTAGGAGAACTAAAAAGAGTAGTGACAGTTTTGCTTCAAAATATTGATGACCTTAGCCCTGATACTATATTAATCGCAGCAACAAACCACGATCATCTCCTTGATTCGGCGGTATGGAGAAGATTTGATTATGCTCTCAAAATGGATGTGCTTTCCACCCCACTTCGAAAATCATTAATTCAAATGAATCTAAATAAGAATAATATTGATGTAAGCATCTTAGCTGAACTTTCGGAAGGCTTATCTGGCGCAATTATAAAACAGATTATTAATAAGAGTCTCAGAAAATCATTGCTTGATAAAAATGCTAGTGCTTTAGAAAAAATTTTGATTGAGAACTTTTTAATTGAAACTGCGGGAAAAAATGATAAGCTAAAGGGTGGCCAAAGAAAAAACTTTATAAAAGCAATCAAATATCTAAGAAAAAGTGACCAATCGAAATACACCTTTGAAAAACTTGAAAAAATTACTGGGATTTCCTCTTCAACAATTCACAATATAATTAACAAATAGTAGTTAATAAAAAAAATTATTTATGCAAATCAACTACCCCGCAGCAGAGCTGACGGGGTATCGTGCCGCAGCTATTGCATGTAGTCGAACAACGTCAGTGCGTCCTGGTGGAGTTGTACGTATTCCTTTTCAGTCCCCTGATTTTTTACGTA
>JAAXTX010000010.1 GCA_013336285.1 Candidatus Moraniibacteriota bacterium
CAGTATGTAAATCTCGTCACGCTCTGCCCGGGAGAGTTGATGCTTCGACTGATTCTTTTTTTCATAAATCGATTTGGTAAATACGAAATCATTCTACTGCTGTTCGGATTCAGATGCGAATCTACGAACAAACACTAAAAAAGGAGCGCACAATGTCCTTTTCCATTCCCGGTTATCTCAGGAGCCTCTGGTATAAGAATCTGGCCGTGATCCTGATCGACATGCAGGAACCATTTTTTAAGAATATCAGGACAAAACACAAGGGACGGATTCTCAGGGCGCAAAAAAGCGCCTTGAGGCAGTGCATCAGACATGACATCCCCGTCTGTGTCGTGGAATACGTGGACTGCGGCGACACCCTTCCGGATCTGCGAGAACTGCTCCGGAAGGTACCGAGAACGGTCACGCTCGTCAAGAGTAAGGACGATGCGTTCACGAATCGGAAACTCGCCAAGGTGCTCAAAGATTGGCACGCGGGTCGACTGATCCTCATGGGCATCAATGCGGATGCCTGCGTACTGGATACGGCTCAGTCGGCCGTACGGAGAGGATACGAGATCATCACCGCTCCCGCACTCATCGCCGGTACTTCCTGGCACAGCGAGAACGACTCGATCGACTGGTACTCCAAGAACGGATCCGTCGTTCGGAGCGTTCTGCCGATACTTGGCTGATGCCCACGACGATATATGTTCCTACTCCGCACCCGCGGAATAGGAACATTTTTTTATTCTCAGAAAAAAATTATCCGCGACACTCTCCCGTACCGTATCGGAAATATGTCGTCACCCGCGACCTTATGACTCGGTCGAGAGTTTTTTGTCGGCGAGTTCCCTCTGCCAGGATTCGTACTCTTCGCGCGTCGGAATACCCCCGATCCTGAGTCCGCCCGTATTGAAATGTCGCTCATCCGCCACATAGGCTTCATAAGGAGTCTGAGAAATCCTCTCCGCTTCGCGTTCGAAATACCCCTGCGGCAACGTGCTTCCGCTTCGGACAATGCCCCAATATTGCCCGTCCATGAGTCCATGGGACTGCCGAAGCAGATACCCGGCGACCACCGACAGCTTTCTGACCAATATCGGATCGTCATCCATCTTGTCATGCAGCTGTTTGGAGGAACCCTTGGCAAGCACCTCGAAAACGGTGGCGCGGTCTTCCCTTCGGTCGATTCTCCCGTAATTTCTCGAAAACCCGCGGGACTCGAGGTTCGTTATGGGTACGACGGTGAATTCGTCCTTCTGTCCCTGCGTTACCCCGTAACGGAATCCGTCATCGTCGGCATCACTGCGGTGAACCGAATCATACCATTCCTCCTCCGACATATCGTCCAACACATGCAACATCTCATGCGGGAAAGTGGCCCTGATATCCCCCTCGGTCCAACCGGAGTAATTGTAATGGTTGGATGAGTTTCCCATCACCGTCAAAAGCAGGTCTTTCGACACTTTCTTACCGTTCTGACTATCCGGGTCTTCCTCGACATGACCGGCCAGACTGAAGGTGATCGTCCCGCCTTTTTTGGTTTTGATCTCACGAATCATCATTCCCACGAGATCGATCCTCGTCAACGGCGATCGGCGCACGTAATCCGGCGGGAAAAAGGCAAGCTCTTGAACAAGTACATCTATGTTGCGTTTCGTTTCGGAAAGGGTGCTGATGTAGGCGGTCTGATACGTCTCTCTCTGTTGCTGTACGACAGGTATTTCCGAGGCAGGACGACCGGGAGTTTCGGGTGTCGGTGTGGGAGCTTCCCCTTTCATCCACTTCGGCAAATCATTGTAATGGACGTCTATCCCGTACCGTTCGTTTATGAAACGCTTTTTTTCCTCGATTTCCTTTTTTAAACGTTCACCGATAAGCGCATCCTCCGCCGTGTTGCGAAGTCCGGGAAGATTCAAAATCGTTTTCATGCCGATTCCCCCGGTAGCACACCCGGCGACGGCGGCTCCGGCCAATCGCAAAAAATCCCGACGGGTCATGCCGTCCGGCTTCGATTCTTCATCGGGTTCTTCCGCATCTCTCATCACCCGATATCCTACATCCGCCGATTCCGTTTCCCGCGGCTCGGAATCGCGTTTCGGGACGAACTTTTTCAGAAAGTCCCTCCGACTCATTCCCTGTCCGCCTTCGGTCGGTTTTGCGGCTCCCGCTGACGGAATCTGTTCGAATCCCATAGGTTCGGCACTATAATCGATCGTTCATCTTCCATTTTCTCACCGACCAACCGACCTGTAAAGCCGATGTCCGACATCGTTACATCGATTACATATAATATTCGTCTGATGTCATATCTCTCGTTGCAAACACAGAAAAATATACGAAGCGTAGCCATAAACGATATGCGTGTCGCTATTTTTTTCAAACCAACCAATTTCATTTCGCCTAATTGAATCCGAGGAAGAATCCTTTTACAACCTCCGCGCGATTCCTTTGTCACACGCAATATTCACGGTCATGGTACGTAATGCGGTAGTACATCGTTATTCTTGATCGGATCAAGCCGTGCTACCACCAAGAAATTTTCGTGTTTGCAAGGTAATCCGGGAATTTACGGAACGGATTATCGAATTCACGACATATATGTCATGTAAAATATACCGTCAAAAACGAATAAAGCGCTCACAGTTATGTAAGCGCTCGATACAATCTTCAAACTTTCTCGAACAGATCCGATGAGAACTGGCGCATGAACGTACCGTTATTCGAGAGGTACACCACCTGGGATCCCGGACCGTCCATGGTCGAATCGACCTTGAACGGACCGTTCCCGTATTTGCTCCGAAAAAAAACGACGACGGCCTTGTATCGTTTTTCGCTCCAATCGACCATATCCCCCGGTCGTATCTTTTCCATGGCGCACTGCCCACCGACCGGATTTCGACTATCCAACATAGATCCCCCTTCGCTTGTTTTTGAAAAAAAAATCCGTTCGACGATTATGACGCAATTCCGTTTTAAAGTCAACAGAACCGATCGCGATATCTGATTGCTTCACGATGCGGATCGCGTACGATCGAACCACGGGGTCGTAAAGCTAAAAAACCCGCAGACTAGGCGAGTACGATACGTTGATGCATCACTATACCTTCGATGTGACAACCGGATCACCCTCGGATAGTCCGCTTTTCACCTCGATCATGCCGTCGTCCCCCTCGAGACCGAGGGTCACCTCACGGCGCTCCGTGGTCAAACCGTCGCGGGAAATATCGACGAAATTTTTCGTGCCCTCGCGGACGACCGCGCGGAACGGGACGGCCAGCACGTTCGCGGATTTTGCGGTAACGGTATCGATGGTCGCGCTCATGCCTTCCCTAAGACGGTCATCGCCATCCAAAAGCCAGAACCGCGTCACGAACGACACTACGTCCTGCACGACAGTCGATGAGAACTCCATCTCGTATACGGACGCATGGAAGACATCGTCCTTGGAAAGCGCATCGAAGGTGACTGTCGCACCTATTCCAAGTGCGAGCTTGTTTATATCGGCCTCGGGGACCCGCGCTTCCAGTACGCGGTCGGAACTGTCATCATCCGAAATCCGCCCGATCACCTTTCCGGCCAGTGCGGTCTCCCCTTCGCGAAGGTCGAGCTTGGAGACGATGCCATCGATCGGCGAAACGAGCGTGGTCTGTGTGATCTGCGCCCTGAGGGTCTGTACGGAATGCCGAGCCTGTTCCGTCGCAAGAATCTTCGCTTCTCGCTCCTCCGGTGCGAGCTTTTTCCATGAGACCACTCTTCCGCGCCGGGCGAGCTGCTCATTCTGTTCCGCGATAGAAAGTGTGATATTCGCATTCGCGAGCTGCGAACGAAGTACCGAGGTGTCGATCGTGGCAATCGTCTGTCCGGCCTTGACGAAATCACCACGGGCGACAAGAACCTCTTTGACCGTCCCGGCACCGTTGAAGGAAAGGTCGGTGTATACACGCGGAGCGAGCTCGCCCGTCACGGAAACTGTCTGTTCGACGGTCGTCCGCGATACCTGTTCGGTCACGAAAAGTGCGGTTGGTTTCCGGTTCACATACCAATATGAAAGTCCGGCGATAGCGACCACGATGACGATTCCCCAGATAATTTTCGTTTTCTTTTTCATAGGATCCTCGGATGATTCGATATTTCAGGTTCCCGTTTCCGCTCTTCCGCTTTATCATCTTTTAATCTCACAGACTTTCGACTTCAGAGACTTCTTCAGAACAGGTTTTTCTGCGCCGCCCTGCTTTTCGCCTCGTCCATCGCCTTGTTTGCCTCCGCGTCAGCCACCGCATTCTGTTCACGCGGGATATGCGAAAAAGACACCTGTCCAAAATCGAGCATCAGGTTCCACACCTCGAAGAAAAGCGGTTGAAGCTTGGCATTTTCGATCTTGTACACGTGGTTAAGCTGTCGGCAGGCAAGTTCCGAATCCATCCGACATTCGATATGGGAACGTTTCGCCTTTTCCTTGCCGATGGTCGCCTTTATCTTGCGAAGCCCGGCTGCGATGGCCGCATATTCCGCCTCATTGTTGGTCTTCACGCCAAGAAACTCCCCGAACCGCTTGTCGAGGGTCTCTATGAACACGCCCAATGCCGCCGGCCCGGGGTTCCCCCTCGATCCCCCGTCCGAATACATGATGATCCTTTCCATATCGACAGTATAGCATATAAAAAATAAGCCTTGGGAAGAGATCTCCCCAAGGCTCCTTGCCGATGATCGAACCCTATTCGACCCGATATTCGAAGAACCGCTCTTTCGGCTTGTCCGGTCTCGTCTGAAACGCTTTCCAATTGAACTTTTCAGAGGCGGCGTTATACTCCGCCACAAGACCGTTCCGTTGCGATGCGATCGCCACAAGATCGTCTTTCGCCTGTTGTTTCGCCTGATTGTACTGGATCCTCACGTCCGGGGACCAGGAGGCCCTATCGGAACCGTACGACTCGTACTGCGATTCGACACCCTTCACCCTGCCATCGAACAGAGTGATATCCCTGTCCATCTTTTCGATACGGTTCGCCTGATCGACGAACCATTCGTATTTTTGGAGGGCTGCCTTGGCGCCGAACTCCTTCTGCGCCACCTGTCCGGCTTCGCCGAACCAACTCAGAAAATACCCCGTGATCGACACGACCACGAAAAATGCGACGATGGCCGCCCACAGTCCCATCGGCCCGCGTTCGACCCTTCTCTCAACGCTTTCCCAACTCATGACTTCTCCTTTTTTTTGATGTGTGTTGATTATTTAGTTTTCTTGTAAGCGGCTTCCTGTTTCACGAGCTGTGCTTCCTGCTCTTTTTGCCATGCAGCGGCCTCCTTCTGGACATTATAGAGACCCGTCACGCGATCCATCGGATTCTCGAGGTCTATCGGATAATCCGTAAGAAGGTAACCGATTCCGCCGGCAGTACCATACTGGTGATATCGGCCCATCGAATCGAACCAGAAAATATAAGGATCGGAAGACCCGAACGTCCCGTCCGGCTGGATCAACTCGTTCGTCCTACTATTTTCACCGTCACCCGCGAGCGGATAACCTTCGTTATACGGCGCAGCCGTTGTCGGTTCGAGACGCTTCCCGGAACTCGTCACCTTGTTCCGCACAGGCATCCGCCTTATGATCTTGCCATCTAGCGCGATCAGATGGATCCACATGACCTTCGTCGGATCTGTCGTGACCCGGATCCGATCATCGATATTCTGCTGCTCGACCGTTCTCCCCCTACTGTTCAACGGAACCGGATAGGTCTACACGACCTGCCGGGCACCTGAACTCGACGTTTGCGGTCCTTCTTTCACGCACCCAGAAAACTGAAGCGCGACAAGGCAAACCAGACCCAGACGGGTCAGATGTTTCATTCTCATTCATCCTCCTTTTTAATGTGCAAAAAAAACGCTTACCTTCAACCTCTTCCACAACCGACACTACATATCAGCAGATATATCGAATATCGTCAAACGCTCCGTCGCATATCGACGAGTTTGAGCTGGATGTTCACGCGACCGTTCCATTCGTTCTCATCGAGTTGGAACAGGACGTCTATACGCTCGCCGCGAACAAGATCTGGTATGCGGTCCGCAAGTGAAAAGCCTATGGCGTCGTATTCCCGACCATCTTCGGCCGCAAGGAGCAGCTTCAGATGAGTGCCGGTCTTGCCCACCGGACGCGAGTCCGAGACGACAAGATTTTCCCCAAGAAAGACCGGCTCGGGATTCCCTTCGCCGAAGGGTGCCATCCGACCGATAGTCCGTGCGAAATCAAGGGACAGATGCGCGGTCGGGAGTCGCAGATCATATGCGAGTTCCGGTTCCATGACGGCCGTTCCGAGCCGCTCGGCGACCAGCCGATCCATACGCTCCTCGAGCGCGACGAGATTCTCGTTTTTCAGGGTAAGTCCGGCTGCCTGCGCATGTCCGCCGTAACGGTCCAACAGATCCGCGCACGCTTCCACGACCTCGATGATATTGAGTCCGGGCACGCTGCGAAGCGACCCCTTGCTTTCCGTCTCGCCTTTCGAAAGCAGTATCGTCGGCTTTCCGAATTCGTTGGCGATCTTACCGGCCACGAGCCCGACCACGCCGAAATGAAAGTCCTCGTGCACGGCGAAAACCAGATTCTTATCGGAGCGTTCGAGTGCGATCACGCGCGCGAGCGCGGCGATGTCGGCGCTCACTTTCTGACGTTCGACATTGTGTGTCTCGAGGATATCCGCGAGTTCGCGGGCCCGGTCGGCGTCGACCGCCGCCAGAAGATCGTGTGCCGCCTGCGCGTGCGCCATACGGCTCGCCGCGTTAAGGCGCGGTGCGACGTGAAAACTGATATCGCGCGCTGTCGGTGCCTTGCCTTCGCGGATAGGAAGCCGTCCCGTGGCGAACATCTCCCGAAAACCGGGCCGGCGCGTCTTCGAAAGCACGATGAGCCCGTACGCGACGATGATACGGTTCTCGTCGATAAGCGGCATGACATCCGCCACGGTACCCACGGCCACGACATCGAGCAACCACTTAAGCTGATCGGTCTCCTTGGGAAAATACGTCTTGTATACGGCCTGCAGTACCTTGAACGCGACTCCGGCGCCGCACAATTCCTTGAAAGGATACGGCTCACCGGGAATCTTCGGGTTGATAAAGGCGAGCGCATCGGGCAACGTCTCGGGCGCATGATGATGATCGACGACGATCGTTTCCATGCCGAGACGACCCGCCTCGGCGATTTCCTCGTGGTTCATCATCCCGCAGTCGACCGTGATGACAAGCTTCACCCCTTCCGATGCGAACGTTTTTACTGCTTTCATACTGAGACCGTGTCCCTCGGTATGCTTGTCCGGCAGATAAACCGAGAACGGGATACCGAGTTTCGCGAGTCCTTCGCTCATCAGTATGGATGATGTGATCCCGTCCGCGTCGAAATCGCCAAAAAGGCCGACGTGCTCGCCGGAATCCTTTGCCTTTCGCAGACGGTCCATTACCGTCGACATGGAAGAAAACAGGAACGGGTCATGCAGGTCGCGGTCGTAGTCCGGCGAAAGGAAACGCTTCCGGTCCTCGTCCGTATCTACGCCCCGAAGGCGCAGCAGTTCCCCGATCACGTCGTCGACTGATCGGTATCCGTCCCCATCGGACACCGATCTTGATTTCCAGGCTCGTGACATGACGGTCTCGGGACAATATTTATACGCGAACCGAGTATCTATCTCAAATCTCATCGCGATTATAAGCGGGGACGGACCGCTTGCCGTCTGAATACTGAAATTTCGGCTGCAAATCCTTCAAATCTCGTCGTGGTACGATAGCGTGATCCTCACTCGACTTTCGGTGTTTTCGCGAAAAATTTCCGCATTTCAGTTCGACATGAGATTCGAGACAGACACAAAAAGGAAGGCGGGCTATCCGTTCTTCCTTTGACGGAGAACTCTATATGCAGATGATTTCCGCTTCGAACTTCCGATTGGCGAAATCCTTGACCTTCAGCCGGATAGCAAGCTTCTCCCCGCCCTCCGAGCAGAGGAAATCGCGGTTCAGATTGAAGTCCTGGGCCAGTTTCTGCGCGTCGAGCTCGTACGGATTCGGAACGACCAGGTATTCGGAATGGGATATGAGCGCATTGACGCGGTTCACCATCTCGTTCGGAGGCGTAAGCGTCGTCACGAAGAAATCGTTCACACCGATAGCCTGTGCACGGACACGGTCTTCCTCGCGACCCATATGAGAAAGAAAGATTGTCGGAACATTCGCGGTAACGGTGTTCTTCTTGAGCGATTCGACCAACGAGAACCCGTCCATCCTCGGCATGATGATACCGGACAGGATGATATCCGGGACAACCTGATTCACTTTCTCCAGACCGTCGAGTCCGTCAATGGCTTCGCGGACTTCGAACCCCTCGTTTCGGAGTATCTCCGCAAAAAGGGAACGTGTCTCCTCGTCATCATCGATTACCACGACGCTGTATTTTCCTTGCTCCATATTATTCGCGGATGAGATTTACATCCCCAGTATATCAGAAAAAACCGCGGACAGAAAGTACGTAGGAGTGTCGTATCAGTCCCTGTTCCAGGCTTCCCCAAGCTCCTGCATGAGCTTCTTTTCCTTTCCGGAAAGGTGCTTCGGGACTTCGACTCGGACCGTGACCATTTGATCTCCTTGGCCGAAGCCACGAGGATTCTTGAGACCCTTTCCTTTGATCCGGAACACCTCGCCGGGCTGCGTGCCGGCCGGTATCTTCATCTTCACAGGGCCGTAGGCAGTCTCGACGGATACGGAATCGCCCATCGCCGCCTGTGGGAACGATATGATCTTCTCGGAGAAAACCTGCTCACCGCGACGCTTGAGTGAACGGTGCGGCCGCACATGAACGGCGACGAACAGATCGCCCGAAGGCGCGCCGTTCTCACCGGCGGAACCCTTCCCGGGCACGGAGATCGCCTGTCCATCATCGATACCGGCGGGAATTTCGATCGTCACTTCTTCCTCGCCGATGCGCTTACCGGATCCGTGACAAGCCGGGCACGTTTCCGCATACTTCTTACCCGTGGCGCGGCATGTGGGACACGGAGCGACCTGTTGGAACGTCCCGAGAAAGCTGCGTACCGTCTGTCGTATCTGCCCGGTACCGGAACAGTCGGTGCAGGTCTCCAATTTGGAACCTTTCTTCCCTCCCGTACCTTCGCAATCGGGACAGATGACTTCCTTCCGAAGTCGTACGGACTTCCTCGTTCCCGTAACCATCTCGTCGAAGGAAATCTCCACGTCAACCTGGATATCGGAACCGGCTCTCGGACCGCGTTGTCTCGCTCCTGCGTATCCGCCACCGAACAAGTCCGAAAAAACGTCCTCGAAACCGCCCGCGCCGCCACCGAACTGGAAATCACCGAAGTCGAAACCGCCCGCGCCGTTCCCATTGAATCCGCCGAATCCCGCCGGGCCATCCGCGCTACCGAACTGATCGTAACGCTTACGTTTCTCCGCATCGAACAGCACGCCGTACGCCTCGTTCGCTTCCTTGAATTTGGCCTCGTCACCGCCCTGCTTGTCGGGATGATGTTTGTGCGCAAGTTTGCGGAACGCCTTTTTTATTTCGTCCGGCGAGGCGTCGCGGGAAACACCGAGAATGGAATAATAATCCTTGTTTGCCATAATTGGTCGTTCACACGGAATCGTTCATTTCCACCAGTGTATCGGAAAACAAAAAGATTAGCAATCCCATACACAGAGTGCTAATCAACTCTTATAATAAAGTCTGAATGAGCAATAAAAAAAACGCGTATCTTGCCGACACGCGTTTTGAATTTGGAATGAGAGGCTAATGAACGCCTCACAGCTTCATATCATTATCGCCAGTCCGACGACCAGAACTAAGGCCAGCACCACCAGCATTATCCACCTTATGACCTGAACGGTATCGTCGTCTCCGTTCATGTACACGTACTCCTTTATCTTCCGTACGCCCTTTCCCTTTTCGGGGTACGTGATTTTCACCGTCTGAACGACGCACAGACGACGAAAGTAATGGGCCCACATCGGGATCAGGACCACAAGAAGAGTACCTCCGATGATAAAGTGCAGGACATCCTGACCCAGTACTTTCCAAATGATAAGCGCCGCGGTCAGTTTGCCTGTGTTCGAATTCAGGAACGCGTCTGCCGCGATGCCGAGCTCTTTGGCGGCACTCGTAAAGGCGATGGCGACGTTTTTTCCAAGGTCGACCCACTCGTTGACCTTCTGGGCCGTCACCCCCTCCTTCGGAGCTTTCATTTCTTCGGCCTGCTGCACCAGCTGTGCCTTCTGGGCTTCCGTAAGTCCGTGCAGGTCGACTCCGTCCACGTTTGCCAGTGCCGGGCGGCCTACGAATAAAAGGGCCACCATCAACATGAATGACACCATCATTGCTTTCATCTCGTCTTCTCCATTTTTTGTTAATTGAGCTAGTTCTTTACGATTACCAACAATATATTGTACATCAATATTTATTATCTGTCAATACCATAAAATGTCGAAAATAAAGGTATTCGACGGTGAGAAAATCGAGAGTATAACTAAAACAACCATATGGATATGGCTGCCGATTTCAACCTTTTCGATATGAATCGAAATCGGGGAACTTTCCTACAGTCCGTTCTTCGCCTTGTTGGCGACATGTTCGTCGAACGTCACCGCGAAAACCGTCTCACCGGTTTCGGTATTATTAAGAAAATAGAGGTACTTGTTCGGCAGCGGATCGAGCACTGCGCGGATCGAGGTGAGTCCGGGATTCGAGACCGGACCCGGAGGAAGCCCCTTGTTCGCGTAGGTATTATACGGAGAATCGATAGAGATGTCCGCGAGAGAATGCTTCACTTTGGTCTCACCGAGCGCGTACCGGACCGTCGCATCACTTTGAAGCGGCATACCGGCCTCTATTCGGCGCAGAAAGATATCAGCGACCGTCCTTCGATCGGCTCCCGTACGCACTTCCATCTCCACGATACTCGCAAGCGTGAGCGTGCCATACCAATCCGCGCCGGATTTTACCGAGAGGACCGGAGCGGCCTTCGTCACGAATCCGTCGAGCATCTTCCGGATAATCCCGTCCGCCCCCAGTTCGGAACTGAAATAGTACGTATCCGGGAACAGCACGCCCTCCAATGAAGCTGCCGCCGGCAGGTTGGAGAGAAACGAATAATCCTTCCGAAAGGCCGGATCTGGTTTTGTGGCAAGTCTACGAAATTCATCGCCGGGAAGGCCGTTCTCGGTAAGCCTGTCGGCCATATCGAGAATCGTGAACCCTTCGGGAAACGTCACCTTGGTCCCGGCCAGTATGGCATCGCCGCGTACGAGCTTGTCGACGATCTCGGGAATAGTCATGTCGCCGCTCAGGAGATAGTCACCGGACTGGAGGTTTTTCCAAGAACGTTCACGGAATAAGAAAAGCAGGAATGCGTTTCCGGATTTTATGATATGTTCGTCCTCGAGACGTGAAGCGAGCGTCCGTGCGTTCTCGCTCTTTCCGTATCGAAAGACCGTCTGCCCGACGCGACTCCCATGGGAATACGATATGTCCCGTATGAGTACAAGAAACCACGCTCCGAAGAAAATCACGCCGGCGAACAATACGGACAAAAACAACCTCAACACGCCCTTCCCGGAGGTGGTTTTTCTCAATTCGGAAACGCTCCCTCCGGCGCCGGGTGAAACTGCGGACGGTTCGACGGTCATATCGAGGACGATTTTTCGACAAGCGGCACGAAGACGAATCCCGGAAACCGCTCCACATAAAAGTCGTCGTCACCGCGTTTCTCCACGTAGGCGAGCGCATTGTAAATCGGGATAACCATTTTTCCGCCGATAGCAAGCTGCTTCTTGTAAGATTCGGGAATCTCCTCGACGGACGCGGACACGAGGATCCGATCGTATGGCGCCTCTTCGGGATATCCCTTCGAGCCGTCGCCGAGCACGCATTTCACACGACCAAGATTCACGAAGCCGAACTTGTCGATATTCTTCTTGCCGAAATCATACAGTTCCGGGATACGTTCGATGGCGACGACACGCCCTTCCTCCCCGACCGCATGTGCCAAGAGGGACGAGGACCAGCCGGACCCGCTGCCGATATCAAGCACTTTCTGTCCTTTCTTTATGTCGAGCAATTCGAGCATGACCGCAACCGTGAGCGGCTGGGAGACCGTCTGACCGTACCCGATCGGAAGCGGGATATTCGTCTCACCCTCCTCCGCGAATTCCTCGGGAACGAATTCCTCGCGATGCACGTTGCTGAACGCCTCGATCAGGATGTCGGATTTGAGATACCCCTGGGTGATCAGCATGTTGATGAGACGACTCATAGCACAAAAAGAAACGGATAAGAAGACCCGATCACTCTCCCATGACCTGTATGATCAGGTCGCGTTTACGCGAACCGTCGAACTCAACGGCGAACACCGTCTGCAGGGAGGTCAGGATCATTTTCCCTCTCTCGACCAGGATCGTCTCGCTCGTGTTGAGCAAAAGCGCCTTACAGTGTGAATGTCCGTTTGAACGGCCATCCGACTTCATGCCGCGACTGAGCTCGAACAGATCGTGCGAATACTGGTCGTCAACCGGAACGACGCGGTACAGGATACGCATGAAATCCTGCAGGAGGAGCGGCTCGTTGTGATTGATCACGACACTCATGGTCGTGTGCGGAGAAAAAATCGTCACCTGTCCCTCCCGTATGCCGGACTTTTCCACGGCTTCGGCTACGCGGTCCGTAATATTCACGAACTCGATCTGAGTCTTGGTCTCGAATTCCATGCGCGATCGGACTATCTTCATAATGTTTCGTGTTCGTTTTATTTCGGGACCGGGAAAGACTAAAGGTCCTTCAGCGCTTCCTTGAGACTGTCCTTGGATTGGACGCCGGTCATTTCCTTGATTTCCTTGCCTCCCTTGTAGACCTTCAGGGTCGGAACGGACATGATACCGAACTCAGACGCCTTCTCGGGATTCTCGTCCACATTAAGCTTGCCGATCTTCACGTCCTTCACCTCTTCGGCGAGCGCATCGACTATCGGACCCATCATTTGGCACGGCCCGCACCACGGCGCCCAGAAATCCACGAGCACCGGCAGATCGCCTTTGAGAACCTCGTCATCGAAATTCTGATCGGTAAACTCTATCGACATATCGTTCGCCACGGACCCGGTAATCCACGCGGATTCCCGTACCGTTCTTGATTGATTACGATTCCAGTATACCCCCGGGCCCGGGAAAGGTCAAAACGGTTTCCCTAAAAATATACGGACGAAAAAAGCGCCTCGTCATGGCGCTCCGGCACATTCCGGGCATACCGGAATCAGGACACGAGCTTGTATGCGATCGCGAAAACGGCAGTAACGGCAAGCATCATGGAAAACAGGTTTCCCTCTTCCTCGGAAGACATCGAATCGATCTTCTCTTCGATGGTTTTTATGTGTTTTTTGATACTCGAAAACTCCACAAAACCGTTCGATACTTCTTACGATACGAATATATCACGACATTCGTTCATCCGCAACGGATGTTACGGGCACCGTACCGATGCTCAACCTTTTCCGTTTTCATTGAGATCGTCGAAAATCGTGACGTCGCCTTTCTCAAAATCGCCGACCTCATAGCCGTCATAATCGAACCCATCGCCTTCCTGATGGAAGATATATGCCGTGCGTCGATCGACGATTAGCCGGAACCCGCGACCGGAACCCGACAATGGCTCGATATCTATCCTCCGACTCTTGTCGAGAACCGCATGTATCTTCTCGGCATCCCGCTCGAACAGGATAAACGACAGATTCACCGCGGTAGGCAGCAGCCATGGAGCGAATCTCTCAAGAAAACGGAACGGAAATGCCGGCTCTCCCATATCACCCTTTCGATTCCTCACCTCCGCATCATCGATTCCCGGTTCGATCATATTTCGTTTTCTCCGTATTCGTACGGATCCAGTCTATCATCTATCAGACATCGCGAAAACAAAAAAAGGGACAGGCGACTTGTTCAGTCTACCGGCCCCATAAGCGGCATCGCCGCCTTCTCAATCGCGATCCTTCGAATGATCGGCTCTTCCATAGCAGAATGATTCGCTCGCGTGGCCGACAAGATCGGCGAATTCGACCAGCTTCCGGACCAGTTCCCGGAACGTGTCCGCAATCATCCTTTTCAAAGTATCCATGACGCCCCTCCTACTTTCATAAAGTTAAATAACTCACGTCTCATTCTTACCATGCCATCGAAAAAGGTCAAACGATCGGAGCGAAAAACGGCGCTGTCGCGGTTCATTTCTTTAATATCGACAGGAACGCCTCGGACGGGATGGAAACGCGGCCCATGGATTCCATCTTCTTCTTGCCCTTCTTCTGCTTCTCAAGCAGTTTCTTCTTGCGGGAAAAGTCGCCGCCATAGAGCTTGGCGGTTACGTCCTTGCGGAACGCGGAAATCGTCTCGCGGGCGATGACCTTTCCGCCGATCGTGGCTTGGATGGCGACGGCGAAGTTCTGACGCGGGATGGCATTCTTAAGTTTCTCGACGGTTCGTTTGCCCTCATCAAAAGAGCGCGCCCTGGGTACCATACGTGAGAACGCGTCCACGCGGTCCCCGGCTACGAGGATATCGAGTCGCACGACGTCGCTCTCGCGGTAGCCGATCGGTTCGTAATTCATCGAGCCGTAGCCCGAGGTCACGCTTTTCAACTCGTCGTGAAAATTGACGATCACTTCCATCAGCGGCGCCTCGAATCCGAGGAGCACGCGTTCGGAGTCGATGTATTCGGTGTTCTTGTAGTCGGCGCGGATCGACTGTGCGAGATTCATGATACCGCCGAGATATTCGCCAGGTACGACGACCGAGAGCGCGACGAACGGTTCGAAGATCTTCTCTATACCCGCCGGGTCTGGCATGTCGGTCGGCGAATACATCGGAATACGGTCCCCGTTCCGCATGAGCACCTCGTACACGACCGAGGGCGTCGTGATGGTCGGTTCCATCTTGAACTCGCGGCGAAGCCGCTCCTGGATGATCTCCATGTGAAGAAGCCCCAGGAATCCGCACCGGAACCCGCGTCCGAGAGCCTGATTCGATTCCGGCTCGAAAACGAACGCGGCATCGTTGAGCCGAAGTTTGTCGAGCGCATCACGCATCACGGCATATTCCCCGCCGTCGAGCGGGTAGAAGCTCGCGTACACGACCGGCTTCATCTCGCGGTAACCAGGCAGGGCCTTGACGGATACCGTCTCACGTTCGCGAGGAGCGACCGTCACCGTATCTCCGACGCGACAATACGACACGTCCTTGAATCCCGTCGCGATATATCCGATATCGCCCGCCGACAATTCCTTGCGCGCGACGAACTGCGGCGCGAAGGTGCCGACCTCCACGACCGACGCATCCTGTGCGGTTCCGATCATGCGAAGCGTCGTATCGCGCGACACGGACCCGTCGACCAATCGGACATAGGCAACGACACCCTTGTACGCATCGTATACGGAATCGAAGATAAGGGCGCGAAGCGGCTTGTCCGGATCGCCCGACGGCGCCGGAACCTTCTCGACTATCCGATCGAGGATCTCGCGGACGCCGAGACCGGTCTTGCCGGAGGCAAGCAGGATCTCGTCTTCCGTGCAACCAAGGATATGCACGATTTCCTTCTTCGTCTTCTCCACCTGCGCGTTCGGCAGATCGATCTTGTTCACGACCGGCACGATCTCGAGTCCCTGCTCGACGGCAAGATACAGGTTCGCCAACGTCTGGGCCTGCACGCCCTTCGTCGCATCCACAAGCAACACCGCGCCTTCCACCGCCGCGAGCGAACGTGACACCTCGTAGTGGAAGTCGACATGCCCCGGAGTGTCGATCAGGTTCAATATGTAATCGGTATCGGACTGTATTTCCTTCATGCCCGGCTGCCCGCTGTCAGTCGTTTTCGCGCCCGTCAGCTGTTCATTGTTATCCGTTATACGTTTCCGGTACCGCATCCGGACCGGCTGAAGTTTGATCGTGATGCCGCGCTCCCGCTCGAGATCCATCTGGTCGAGGAGCTGTTCCTTCATCTTGCGGTCCTCCACGGTATGCGTAAATTCGATAAGCCGGTCGGCCAGGGTCGATTTCCCGTGGTCGATATGCGCGATGATGCAAAAATTTCGGATGAGTCGCTGGTCCATTTCGGAAAAATCAGGGATACGGGAACGGGAATCAGGTCGCGGACGGGAACGAGAAGGAATGGTACCTGTGAACGCGAAAAGAATCAAGATATACCTCCGTCCAAGCCATTCTACAGGATATTCCTTTTATAAGCCACGAAAAACACGGATTATGTCCGCTCTCTCCGTTTCACGATCTCATTTCAAAACACGAAAAAAATCGCCTACCACCCGCCCTTTTCCGGATGACCTTCGACGCTCGAGACGGCCTCGGGTGAGCGGAGCACCTTGGAAAGGATGAACCGACGAAGCGAATGATATTCTTCTATCCTGAACCAGTGACAAAGGAGAAGGAACGTGCCAAGCCCGAGGATACTGCCGAACGCGAGCTGCATGAATACCTTCGCGAACGTGTCGAGTTCGGACATCGTGAAGAACACGAACACCGACTTGGACAGCTGGGCGACGATGCCGGCAAGAATCGCCGCGAGGAAGATCATCGCGTTCTCCCGGAAAAAATGACTATCGTCCCATTTCTCGACCTTTCCGCGAAGAGCGAGGAGCAGGAGTATGAAATTCACCGTATTCCCGAGTGAGAACGCGATAGCGAGCGCGTTCGTCCCATACGCCGGTAAGAGCAGATAAGCCGTCCCGATGAATGTCGCTTCGCCCAGTACCGCTATGTAGAGCGGGGTCTTCGTATCCTGAAGCGCATAGAACGCGCGCGCGAAAAGCGGGATGATTCCCTGCGCGAAAAGACTCACGGAAAGGAGCGCGAGCACGTTGAACGTCGCGATCGTATCGTCCCAGTCGAACTGTCCGCTACCAAGGACTATTCGGACCACCTGCGCCCGATACACGATGAACAGCATCGAGACCGGTACGACGAAGAACAGGATGCGCTTCGTGGTCCTGGAAAGAGTATCGAAGAATTCACCGCTCCGTTTTTCCGAGGCGGAGAACGAAAGTGTGGGAAATGCGGCGAGCGAGAACGAAACGGCGAACAGGCCGATCGGTATGGCGCCGATATTCGATGCGAGCGTAAAGATAGCCAGACTCCCAGGCGCAAGCAACGAGGCGAAAACGGTCGTGAGGAAAAGACTCAATTGGTTCGCGGCTATACCGAGGGTCCGCGGGATCATAAGCATCACGACGCGTCGGACGGGCCCGTCGAACCGGAGACGCCGACGGAAGAGTGACGGGAAGAATCCTTTCTCAGCGACCGAAGGAACCTGCACGACCATGTGCATGAGCGCACCGAGCGCGACTCCCCACGCCAACCCCGCCATTCCGAACATGGGAACGAAAAACATGACCCCGACGATGATGCCGAAATTATAGAGAATCGGGGCGAATGAATATGCCATAAAACGCCGAAACGAAAGCAACATGCCGCCAAACACCGCGCTCGCGCCAAGGAAGAGCGGTGAGAGAAGCATGATACGCGTCAGTACGACGGTCATCTCCCGCTTTTCATCCGAAAATCCGGGCGCGAGTATCGGTACGATCGCCGGCGCCGCAAAAATGGCCAGGAGCGAGAGCGCGCCCAAGACGAGAATCATCCATTCCAACACGCCTGCCGCAAGGTTGAACGCTTCCTTTCGTTTCTGTTTCGACAGGAATTCCGTGAATATCGGAACGAACGCGGCGGAAAGGGCCCCCATCACGAGCAGATTATAGAGGGTATCGGGAATACGGAATGCGGCATAGTACACGTCAAGGGTGTCACCGGCGCCGAACCGACCCGCAAGCATGCGGTCGCGCAGGAAACCGAGGAGCCGACTCAGGATTCCCGCCGCCGCGATGATGAACGCCGCGCGGCCGACGCCGCTCGATGACGTATCGAAAAAATCACTGATCCGTTTCGTTAATCTCATAGCAGGTATCGGGATTTACTATCTCAGGAAAACCACGCCGGAATACGCATCCCGCGAAATCGGCCCCTTCACCGAAAATCCGTCGCGATTCCGCTGGGTGCCGTCGGAATGCCATATTGGCGCATACGTTTCCGGGAACGAAAGATTCTGACTGAAATCGATACTTTCCACTCCGGACTGTTTCTGATAAAGGAACGAGTACGATGCCGGATCGCCGTTCTTAGGCGAGATGATGAACGGCAGAAGATAGGTGTACTCGACGGTCACGCTCTCGCCCGGACTGACATAGACCCAGTTCCCGAAGACGGTCTTACCCGATTCTTCCGAAACGCGTGTCCCGTCATCGCGGACGACGGTACCCCGCTCTTCGCTGTCGACGTCCGGATCCCGCGTGAATCCGAGCGCACCGTAATCCACCGGGTCCTTCGTGATTTCGTAGGTCTGTCCCGTCGCGGACAAAAGCTGCGAACCGAGCGGTACATAGACTCTCATGTAATCGGCATTGACCCGGTTCCACCACTCGTAAGGCGTGTTCCCCCCGTCATGTTTCCTCGTGATCCTGATCGTGTCAAGCACCGAGCCATCGGCACGGATGTCCGATTCGTGCTCTACCGTATCCGCGATGACACCGTCGGTCTTGTACCCGTTGATATTGGTATGCACGACGCTCGCGTAATCGCCGAAAGATCGGAGTAACTCCCCGGACCACCCGGCACGACTGATGAGCGACTGAACGTCCTTGTTACGCGAATACAGCAGGATCTGCCGATCCGACATGGCGGAAGAAAGCGTATCGACAACGGACATGAGAGAAGAGGCGCTTTTGGTCTGAAACAGGCGATCCAACAGTATGGGTGCGAGATCCGAGAGTATCTGTTTCGGCTTGTTCCGGGTCCGATCATAATTCACTTCGACTTCTTCCTGAATGACCGGCTTGAAATTGTCGGCGTCGACCGTCACGCCGTAGTCCGGCATGTCGATGGGACCGGTAATCTTGAGGATGTCCCGTATCACCGTCGGCGTAAGGGTGACGACTCCGTCGACCGTAGGCCCGCCGGTCTTTTCATAGAAGGATATGGCCTTTTCTGCGGACGTCGGGAAGTCAGGCCACCAATTGCTGTCGTGAAGACTCCATGCGGCACTGATCTTCCGTATCGGCGACGGGGGAACGATGTTGTCATCGAACTGTCCGTCCGGATTGAAAATACCGTCCACGAAGAACTTCTTGATCCGTCCGTCGTTCACCTCGAGCAGCCCATAGCTTCCGATAAAACCGCCGGTCGGCCGGAGTTCGTCATTATTCTGGAACAGGAACAGGTACAGGCGCGACCCGTTCTCGCCGAGCAGTTCCCGAAGAAGGGACGAATGTTCACGAAACGCGGTCAGCACTCCCCGTGCCACCGGAAGTTTTTCCCTGACCTTGAGAAACGTCGCCCGCTTCTCTTCCGGGACATCGTTCGGATCGACACGGGCGAACGCCTCTTCCGCCTGCTCTAGATCGCCTTGAGCCGAGTCCGTCAGCCGCTCCGCGTCGCCGACAAGCGTAAGGAACGAGGCATCCTGCGACGATACGACACCCGACGCGCCCGGCATAAGAGCTATCATCTTTGACAGGGATTCACCGGCGGACGAAAGATGACCGGCTCCTTCGATAAGGCCCTGCCCCGAAGAAACCTTGGACAGGAACGGGATATACCGCGAGCCCTTGGCAAGAGCATTTCCTATCGGCCCGAGCGCTCCCGACGCGGCGGAAAAGGACGTCTTCGCATCCGAAAAACTTTTTGCCGAAGAATCGAAGTCGGCGGCTATCAACTGATCAAGCGCCTGCGATACCTGATCGATACCTTCGGTACTGTCTCCGAGTACCTGACCGCGCAACGAAAGCATATTTTTTCCCCCAACTATGCCAAGCGTGAAAAAGAAAAGGAAGGCGACGGCGAACGAGGTCCGCCTGAGCGCGTTCGGATTGTTTCGCAAAAAACCGATGATATATTCCCACACCGCATCTTTCATCAGTAACGACTCCGATTCCGTCGTTTCGGAAGGATACGTATACCGGGATTCCCATTTCGACTCGGACTCCGGTTCAGACGTCTCGGAAGATGAACGGCGCAGCGTTTCCCATCCCTTCTCCGGTTCCGGCATTTCGGAAGCATGCGCATACCGGGATTCCCATGCCGACTCGGATTCGGAAGTTTCGGGAGTGTATGCGGACGAAGACTCCCATTTCGGTTCAGGTTCAGGTTCCGACCGAGACTCGGGTTCATCAGGTAAGATACCCTCTCCGACAAGATCGCGACGTTCCTCGGATGGAAGGAATTCCTTCTCATAGAACGGTGTCACATCGGGGACCGACGATTCCGCCTCGGTGACCGGCGTCACCGCGGACTGCCGTACTTCTTTCGTCGCAATATCGGCAGACCGACCGCCTACCGAATTGATCCGCTGCCAATCCAAACCCCCCGACCGGTCAACTGGACGGACATCGAACATCTGAGGTATGATATTTTTTTTCGGATTCCCTGACATGGACATCATTCCACCGCTTCATGATATGTAAGAAGCGAAGATTTCGCGAGTTCTTCCCAATGATACAGCGAGGCCTGCTCCGTCCCTTTTCGGCGCAGCTCAGACACAAGTTCCGGTTCCGCGAGTATCCTGCCGACCTGGCGGAAAAGATCTTCCTCATGGTCCGGATCGAAATAGAGCGCCGCATCCCCGAGAATTTCCGGAATCGATCCGCGTTTCGCGGCAACGACCGGAATACCGAAACGCATCGCCTCCAGAGGAGGCAGGCCGAACCCCTCGTAGAGCGATGGGAACACGTAACCGGTGGCATTCCGATACAGCTGTGCCAAACCGCCATCCGGCACGAAACCGGCAAAGACGATATTATCCACGCCGGCATGTTCTACCGCCGTACGAAACCGTCGATAAAAATGATCTTCCTTACCGACGAGCACGAACCTGATTCCCGGGAACCGCTTCGCAAGCGGTATGAACGCCTCAAGATTCTTGTGGGGATAGGCGTTCCCGACATACAGGAAGTACGGCTCCAGTATACCATGATATGACCCGTTCCCGTCGTCCGCATGCCCGACATCATCGGTGCCTGCGACAAGCATGTCACAACCCTCGTATGCTACGAAAATTTTCCCGACCGCTTTGGGATATTCCGAGATTATATCTTTCTCCGTAAAGCGGGAAACGGTAAGTATCCGCCTTGCGCGCCGTACCGCCGATCCGATGGCAATCCTATAGGCCAGGAACTTCACGCGATAGGTCAGCCGACTTTTCGTCGTATTCCGGACCGTGGGATACCGGAGAAGGATAAGATCGTGAATGGTGACGACGAACGGCCGACAATACAATATCGGCACGTTGAAATGCGGGAAATGAACGAGATCGAACCGATACCTGAGGAGCAGTAACGGGAAACGGATCTGTTCGCGGAAAGAATACCACGGGTAATCGGCGAGCACTTTCGTAAATCGCGGATTTACCGGATCGTACTCGTTGAAATTTTCCTTCCTCAGGAACACAACGAACTCGTCGCCGTCCGGAGCGACCCTCTCGAGATTCCGTATGAGTTCGGCCGTATACCGTCCGAGCCCCTTTCCGACCGAACCGAAAAAACGGGCATCGATCCCGACCCTCATAATGCGTCGGTTCTTCCGCCGTTTCCATTACCGGGGAAATGACGTTCGAGCGAGAACAGGACAAGTCCTTCCGTCGCGATCGTCTCGAGCATAGGCTCATCCTCGATACCGTTCACCGCTTTCGGAAACATAAGGAACGAGACATACGGGCCGAAACGTTTCGGCGACCGGACAATGACGCATCCGTCTTCCTCATTCAAAGACTTTTCCAACGAAAGCAGTCGATCCGCGTCGAACAGAACGCATGGACGGCATTTCCCGACCCTGATTTCCTTCTCGACGTTTTTACGCTCGGTATCGATGATGCGGAGAACGAACGAATCAGTCCGACAGAACGGATGCACCATCTTCGAGAAAGATCGGTAAACCGGATCGGGCTTACCCTTCCGGAACGAGACATCCGCATCCGGAATGGAGGAGATGAAATTCCTCATGAGATCGAGTTTACGATTCGTTTCGCCGATATACGAATACGATTCCGAAAGGTCCTTCGTGATATCGGATTTTTCCCGCTGTAAAAGTATCTTCTCGCGCACGTGGCGAAGCATCGACTTTTCCTTCAGGAAAAACATGAGAAATCCAGTAACCCCGAGCAGAAACACGATGATCGTTTCGGCCACCTCTTCGTGAAGACTAAAAATGCTTCCCCGGATGATTTCCGGAATCATCGCCGCTACAACGAAAAGGGCAAAAAATATCCAATACATTCCGTTCAGGATAACGGTAATTGCTTAAGATAGGCTTTCAACCGATCGCCGACCTCCGGATGTTTGAGGCCGTAATGAATCGTCGCCTTGAGGAAATTGAATTTATCACCCGTATCAAGCCACTCCCCTTCGAGCATGCGCGCATGGATCGGCGAACCCTTCTCAAGCAGGAGATCGAACGCATCCGCAAGACGGATCTCCCCGGACTTCCCTGAATCCATGCCGGAAAGGGCATCGAACACTTCCCGGGTTATGATATATTTTCCGACCGCTACCGCCCGACTCGGCGCCTCTTCCGGTTTCGGCTTTTCCACCATCTTCGTGACACGGAAATCACGTCCGTTCACCTCATCGCCCGCGACTACCCCGAACTTTGAGACATCCTCCAACGAAACTTCCGCGGCGCCGATGATAGGCGTACGATATTTTTCGTATGCCTCGATGACCTGCCTGGCCGCCGGTACCTCGCTGTCATAGAGACAGTCGCCGAAAAATACGAGCACCGGTTCGTCGTCGTCCACGAGATGCGCGGCCTGCAGCAGAGCGTGTCCGTCTCCCAGAGGCGATGACTGACGTACGTACGAAAATTTCGCGAGCCCCGAAATGGACCGGACCTTTTCCAGAAGATCCTGTTTGTTCTTCTCTACCAGAGTATCCTCAAGCTCGTACGATACATCGAAATGGTCCTCGATGGCACGCTTGCCGCGACCGGTCACGAAGATGATCTCCTTGATCCCGGAAGCGACAGCCTCCTCGGCAAGATACTGTACGACCGGCTTGTCGACGACCGGCAGCATCTCCTTCGGCTGCGCCTTGGTCGCCGGAAGAAACCTCGTCCCGAATCCCGCAACAAGGAAAATAGCCTTCTTGATCTTCATGGGTTCCGTGCTCATAAGATGGAATGATGAGTTATCGTTTCATGATGACAGTATATCATCTTGAAAACCGGCCCGATACGGGACCTATTTCTTGAGGGAGACGAGCCGTTTGAACTCGATATTGAACTCGTCTATCGCCTCGTTCACGATCGGATGGAAGCGGCTCCGAAAATCCCTGTCCCGGACGTATACGGACGCTTCGAGCAGCGAATCGTGCGTCCCCGCATCGAAATAGGCACCCGTGATGGTTCGCACATCGAGTTCGCCGCGATCAAGATAGGCACGATGCATATCCACTATCTCGAGCTCGCCGCGTGCGGACGGTTTGACGTTCTTTGCGATCTCCGGTGCGCTTCCGTCATACAGGTAAATTCCCGGAATGGCAAAATTGCTTTTCGGTTCCTGCGGCTTCTCTTCGATCGATATCACCTTTCCCGTCTCACCGTCGAACTCCACCACGCCGTACCGTTGCGGGTCCGGAACCTCTTTCGCGAAAACGCGTCCTCCGGATACGAAGCTTCCGATAGCATCGGTGAAATCATCCTCGAAAATATTGTCACCGAGAATGAGCGCTGACGACCCGCCGTCAAGGAAGTCTTCCCCGAGAATGAACGCTTCCGGAAGACCTCCGGGGCGCTTCTGGACGATGAATGTGAGATTCACCCCATGTTTCTGGAACATGGAGCCGAGCAGGTTGAGATAGCTTCCGGAATACTCCGGCGGCACGATGATAAGGATGTCCCTGATACCCGCCTGAATGAGCGTATTGAGCGGATAAAAAATCATCGGCCGGTCATAGACCGGAAGGAGCTGCTTGATCAGGACGGCCGTGAGCGGCAAAAGCCGCGTTCCGGTGCCCCCGGCAAGGATGATGCCTTTCATAGAAGATTTATAAATAATTTAGAATGAGAAACGGTTGATACTAATCGCTGCCAGTCATAGTTTCGGCTTTCTTCATGGAAATGAACTTATATTTTTCATCGAAGTATATCCTGTTATATATCTCGAACGGTTTTCCGGAACCGAGCACGCTACTCAATTCAACCATCTTACTGACAGGATTCAGATCCCATATGTCATAGTACGATACATATCGACCTCGCTCATCCTCATTATATGACAGCGTGTAATTCATCATTACCGAAAAGTCCTTCCCAAGAAACGTATCTCCGACCTCATGAACCATTTGCGATGCGTACTGGGAATCCTTCGGCGTCGGCCGACTGGAAAGTTTTTTGAACTCCAAAAATATGTCATCTTCAAGCTTCGGCAGGGAATAGTAATACTTCTCCTCCTTACTCTGTCCCGGTCGATAATCCGAGATGCCGAACGTATCGAATTTTTGCCGAATACCGAGGTAAAATCGCCATGCATCATCGCGCGCTTGCTCCCAACTTTCAAAAAATTTTCCCGAACCATCCTCCCGTTTTCTTCCATGATTTACCAGCAACCTCAAGTAATCGGCACGAAAAAGATTATATGATCTGGGATACACCGTACGTTCCAATCGCTTGCTCAGAGGCCCGAAAGCCGACCTTCGCTCAGTAGTAATATTCGATTCCCGTAATTCTCTTCTCGCCACTTCGACGGATTTTGAGAAAGCATAATGTCGATCTATGGTCACTGGAAGATATTCGTATGTTTTGTCGAGTCTACCGTTCATACATTCAATATTCGAAACGATCATCGGTAGATCGGGAATGACTTACAGAGCGCCTTCACTTCCTTGCGGATGACTGAAAGGATTCTCTTCTTCCCGCCGGAAAGCAACGCCCTATCGATCCATCTCGCGATCCGAGTCATCTCAGGTTCTTTCATCCCGCGAGTAGTTACCGCGGGGACGCCGATACGGATGCCGGAGGGATCCATCGGTCCGCGGGGATCGTCCGGCAGCACGTTCTTGTTGAGCGAGATGCCCGCGAGATCGAGCCATGCCTGTGCGTCCTTCCCCGTGACTCCGCGACTTTTTACCGTATCTATGAGCAACATGTGATTTTCCGTCGTCCCGAAAACGATCTCGTATCCGAGGGCCGTGAATTCAGCCTCCATCGCCTTGGCGTTCACGAGCACCTGCCGAGCGTACTCGCGGAATTCCGGCCTGAGCGCCTCACCGAACGCGACCGCCTTCGCGAGTACCATGTGCATATGAGGACCGCCCTGCACACCGGGAAACACCGCCTTATCGACGGCTTTCGCGAACGGTTCCTTGCAAAGTATGAGTCCGCCGCGCGGACCGCGCAGCGTCTTGTGCGTGGTCGCCGTCACGATATCGAAGTGCGGTACGGGACTCGGAAGCGCCTGCCCCGCGATCATACCGGCGATATGCGCCATGTCCATCATCGAGATCGCTCCGACTCTTTTCGCGATCGAGGTGAACCGTTCATAATCAAGCTGACGGGTATACGACGAAAAACCGGCGAGCATCAGTTTCGGTTTCTCCGTCATCGCGAGCGCCTCGAGTTTGTCATAGTCGATCGTACCGTCGGGTTCCGTCTTGTATCGGACGAACCGGAATACCTTGGCCGGGAGCGTGACCGGATGTCCGTGTGTCAGATGCCCGCCGTGAGAGAGATCCATGCCAAGTACGGTATCGCCCGGCGCGAGCAATGCGGCGTACGCGGCAAGGTTCGCGGATGCCCCGGAGAGCGGCTGCACATTCGCGTGTTCCGCTCCGAAAAGGACCTTAGCGCGATTTATCGCGAGCGTCTCGATGATGTCGGTAAATTCCTGACCTCCGTAGTAGCGGTGTCCCGGATAACCTTCCGAATATTTGTTCGTGAAAACCGACCCGAGCGCGTCGAGCACGGCCGGTGAAACGGTGTTCTCCGAAGCGATCAGCTCAAGCCCATTCTCCTCACGCTTCATCTCTCCTTTGAGAGCGTCAAACGCCTCCTTGTCGGATTCCCGAAGTGAACGGTACGTATTCATATAGTTTTCATTATTCGTTTGATCGAACCGAAACGGACACACGGACCGACTTCCAAAAAAAGTATCCGATAACCGCGACCGTCGAAAGCGGCGAGAACCATTCGGGAACATGATACCCGAACGCATCCGCTATCATCACAGTGCCCAGAATCGCGATCGAATACATCGCACCGTTCTTCAGGAATATATACCGTTTCACCCGTTCGACGTTCGCGACCGTAAGTTGGCGGACGACGATCGCGCCGAGACCGTTCCCAAGGAGGATAAGCGGAACGGAAAGGGTGAAAGCGAACGCGCCGAGAACGCCGTCGATGGAGAAGGAAAGATCGATCACCTCGAGAAAGAGCACCTTGCTTAGATCCGACAGGTGAGATCTTCCTCCGGCAAGTTCCAACTCTACCATCTCGGCATTCTGACGGAATCCATGCGTCAGGAAAAATACGGTCGAACCGATTACCGCGCCAAAACCGAGAAAGGGGCTCTCTTTGAGAGCGAACCAGACTACGACGGCGAGAATAACGGACACCGTCGCATAGAACCATGCTCCCTGACGGCTGAAAAACGGTTCGATGGCATCCAATCCGTACTCTTTGTCTTCAAGAAACAACCAATGGAAAAATAGGAATAACATGAAGATACCGCCTCCGATGAGCAGTATCGGAGCTGATGATTCGATCGCGTGTGCTACCGACGGATCGCTCGAAAACGTCGCCGTGAAGGATCCGAAGAAACCGAGAGAGGGAACCGTCGCCCACACGATAAGCCATGGCAGAAGCCCGCGCACCACGAACACCGCGAGGAAAATCCCCCAGGTCAGAAAAAACCTCCGGGCCTTTCTTCCCATGGTCGCCAAAACCTCCGCGTTGATGACCGCATTATCGATACTCGATACCGTCTCGAACAACGCGAGACCGGCGACGGTGAGCATGATGGAGAAAATTGTCATATCGTAAATGATTATTCGCTTTTCACCGAGTAATCAAGTAAAGCTTCCGATAGACCTCGCAGATGCGGTCGTTTCGTATTGCGAAGCGTGGAATCCTTCGGTCGCCGGGCGGGCCGCGGAAACGCGTCCCCGGGGACCGGTGATACCGCCGCGTCTATACCGGCGATGCGGAAATATTCGACAAGGGCACCGAACCATGTCGCGGCACCTTCGTTGACCAAATGGTATACCCCTGACGGCACTTCATCAAGCAGGAGCTCTGCCGTAGCCGCGGCGAGATCCGGCGCGTACGTGAAACATCCGCGTTCGTCGTCCACGGCGGAAACCGATCCCGTATCTCGGGCGACCCCGCCCATCTTCACGAAGAAACTCTGTTTGGCAGATGCGGATGAGGCCGGGAGACCGAACAGCTTCGAAAGCCGTATGATGTGAAACGTACCTCCGACTGCCGCGACGGACCGCTCTCCGCCGAGTTTGCTCTCGCCATACCTCGATATCGGACACGGTTCTGCATACTCGTCGTAGCCATCACCTTTTTGCTCCCCGTCGAACACGTAATCCGTAGAAAAGTGCACGAATGTCGCGCCGATTTCCTTGGCGATCTCCGCAAGCTCTCCGGGAACCTCCGCGTTAAGCCGCCAGGCCTTCCCGAATTCGGCTTCGTCCCCCTCGCAGGAGTCCACCGCGTTATACGCCACGGCATTGATGATCACCTCGGGTCGTAGCGCGACAATCCGTTCACGGGTCGCGGGCGCATCCGTAACGTCGATGTCGCCGGAGTCCAAACCGGTGACCGTATGCCCGACTTTCGCGAAGACACGGACCAGTTCCTGTCCGAGCATCCCCTTCGATCCAAGTACGAGTACTCTTTTCATCATGATATTCCCGTCAAGAATTATTACCCGCTTTCCACCGTTCATAAAACGGGATAGGCACAAGCAGCAGATTCGACAGCTGCGAACCGACCCGCAAGGAGCGGATATTCTCCAATGAGATCGTCTTCACGAGAATATCCTCCATCTCTTCCGGTGCCGATTCACCCGAGACGAGCCCCCTTGCCAAAAACACATGCATCCTCTGCTTCAATAATCCGGACGAGGTGAAATATTCTCCCAAGAGATCCCAGACACCGGCCGTATACCCGGTCTCTTCACGAAGTTCCCGCTTCGCGGCCGACAAGGGATCTTCGCCGACCGTTACCGCACCGGCGGGAAACTCATAAAGATAACTGCCGACCGGGTACCGTGTCTGCCCGACGAGTATCAGATCACCGTTCGAATCTTCCGCGACGACGACGACGGCGTCCATGCCCGGATCGATGAAAAAATACTGCCCCGACTTCCCATCGGGGCGGATGAAATCATCCCGCCAAACCGAAAACCACGGATTCTCGTGTGCCCGCTCCGATCCGGTCGTTGTCAATCCCTCGATCCCGTTCATAGCATCATTGTCCGTTTATGATCTTCTCGAGATATTCCTTGATGGCGATCTGTTCCTCGAAGGAATTCTCGGCTTCAATACTCACGTACTCCGGCAGATAGCCGACGTATTCCTTCACGTAATCATACTCCCGTATATCGATCATATAATGCGACTCCACCCCGAGACGTCTGCGACGGAAATAATTCCGCAATGCGGGAAACGGCGAGATATGGCAACAACCTACGGTTACGTTTTCCGCAAGGAATCCCTTCACTTCACGATACACCTTCGGCGAACGGAATCTGGCATACTTTAGGTGCTGCGTATCGAGACACAGACCGGCATATTCATCGAAAATCCCTGCCGGAAACGGATCGGACTGATTCTCAACGTATATGCGGTCACGGTAACCGACGAGCCCGTTTGTCCCGTGAGCGGATACGTGGACATTGAAGGCGACCGGGTGGTACCGGTCGTCTAGATAGGCGAGTTCCTCGGCTGCCATGTCTTCCTCTCTAAGATGAACGTGCGGTATATTCAGTCCTTCGATGTCCTCCAACAGACCGTACAGTTCCTCCCGATCCTTCTTCACGAGGTAGGTCGGAAAAAGTGCGACCTCGCGGATACCGAATCGCTTCATTTCCTCGACCTTTTCCCGCCAATCGGACCCCGGAGTCGTCGTCAGTCCGAGCAATATCTTTTTCGGTTTCTTTTCCATGATCGTTTCCCTGTGGTCACATTATTACGTCGACGTTTCGCGAATCGTCGCCGTTGTCGATCGCGCAGAATTTACTCCCCGACTATCAGGCTTTTCCCACACCGCTCCAGTTTCAAAATTTCACCCACAAAAAGATCGGACTCCGACAGGAATAATTCAAAATTATTTCACCCCTTCCCTGTTCCCGACTGTATGGACTTGACGGACTTTCAACCTGAAGCTTATTTGCCGTACTGCTTCCCGTAATAGTCCCTATATGCTCCGCTCTTCACGGATTTCCACCATGCCTCATGCGTCCTGAACCATTCCACGGTCCGTCGCAGACCCTCGTCGAGCGTAACCGAGGGTTCCCAACCGAGTTCGCGCTTGATCTTCGAAAAGTCTATGGCATATCGGCGGTCGTGCCCCGGCCGGTCTTTCACATATTCGATCGTATCCTCGCCGAGACCGAGAATACCGAGCAACGTCCGTACGATCGCGATATTCTCGCGCTCGCCGTTCCCGCCGACGCAGTACGTCTCACCGATACGTCCCTTGCGAAGAACGAGATCGATCGCCCTGCAGTGATCCTCGACGTGAAGCCAATCGCGGACCTGCTTACCGTCCCCGTAGACCGGCACGTTCTGTCCCTCGAGAAGATTCGTGATCGCGAGCGGAATAAGTTTCTCCGGAAAGTGGTATGGTCCATAGTTGTTCGAGCAGTTCGAAATCGTCACCGGCAGATCGTACGTGTGGAAATACGCGCGGACCAGATGATCCGAACCGGCTTTCGAAGCGCTATACGGGCTTCGCGGATCGTACGGGGTCACCTCCGAGAACGGGGCGTCGTCCGGACCGAGCGCACCGAAAACCTCATCCGTCGAAACGTGATGGAACCGCCTGCCACCGTGCCTTCGAGCCGCATCGAGCAATACCTGCGTCCCGAGCACGTTCGTCCGGACGAATGCCGCCGGATCCATGATCGAACGATCCACGTGTGATTCCGCCGCGAAGTGGACGACCGCATCGCACTGCGCGACCAAGGAATCGACGATTTCGGCATCGGTGATATCCCCTTTCACAAACCGGAACCGCGGATTCACCTGGAGTTCGGAAAGATTCTCCAGATTCCCGGCATACGTGAGCAGATCGAGCACGACGACCTCGTCCTCCGGGTGCTCCCGCAGTACATGATGAACGAAGTTCGATCCGATAAACCCGGCCCCGCCAGTGACAAGCAGTTTCATATTTTTTCACTTACGATGACCCACTCTCCCCGACCGTCCAAGCACCTTAATAGTATACACGACCGACATGTCACGTGAAAAATCAGTTCCTGAAAACGCCTAACGAACCTTAATAACTACCTGAAATTGACTTTTATTAACAAATGTGCTAAAATATACAGTTATTTTTGATCGTTCACAATCAAATACGAGGAGGAGACTCGATGACAAGTTTTACCAAATTCATCGGAAAACTTCCTTTTTCCGGAAAGCTGGCGATACGTCCGCTCGCTTATAGGTTTTATCTGAGCACGACATCATCCGAACGTAAAAGGAGCTATCTGGCACTCTTGGCACTGCTCGCGTTCTACGTTCTGACTCATGCCGTACAAGCGGAAATGGGAACGGAAATATTGCGCCAGGACTCCCCGATATGGGCCAAGGTGATAGCAGGTATCTATGCCGTGGTCAACACCTGTGTCACCCTGACGCAGATACACCTCTGCCTCCGTGCCACGCACTATCTCTTCTTGGGACACTATCCCAGGATACAGAGATCCGTACCCGAATGGTCCGACGCGGAAACCAAAAGAATGGTATCGGTGACATTCATCGGCCAAGCCATATTCCTGGTGGTCTACATACTTTTCAAATGACAGCATCGTCGGATGAATCGGCTATGATGTTCTCTTCGTTCAACAATCAAACCGACATGGAAGGAGGTATCCGTTGAAGTTTTACAGGGTCTTGGCCGATGCGGTCGAGGTATTTCACTGGGTGTGGATAGTATTGATGATGGCAGGCATTCCGTTGCAGTTCATCTATCCGCCATACGCCCCCATTCATTTGACCATAGTGACCGCGACCATCATATCCCAGATTCTATGGCTCGGATGTCCGCTCGTCGCGCTGGAAAACGCGTTACGGGCCAAATACGATCCCAGGAGAACCTACACGGGATCCTTCGTGTGTCACTTCCTGAAAAAACGGTTTAACATAACCGTGTCACCGCTGGTCATAGTTATACAACTCGTGTTAGTGGCAGGGATCTCGATCGTCGTACTTCTCACGCAATCAACTACCCCGCAGCAGAGCTGACGGGGTATCGTGCCGCAGCTATTGCATGTAGTCGAACAACGTCAGTGCGTCCTGGTGGAGTTGTACGTATTCCTTTTCAGTCCCCTGATTTTTTACGTAG